>JALQYJ010000155.1 GCA_023254175.1 Runella sp.
ACATGATTCGCGTGCCAGGGTCGAGCCGTAGTTTGTTGGAGGCCAAAGCCAACGGCGCCGACGTACGGATTTTGTACTCGCCCTTGGAAGCCGTCAAAATTGCCCAAGAACACCCTCATCGCCAAGTGGTTTTTTTTGCCGTAGGGTTTGAAACTACTGCCCCTGCCAATGCGCTTTCGGTGCTTCATGCGCGTCGGTTAGGTCTAACCAATTATTCTATTTTAGCCTCTCATGTACTTGTTCCTCCCGCTATGGAGGCCGTTATCAACGACGGTGAGGCTCAAATTCAGGGTTTTTTGGCGGCAGGACACGTTTGTACCATCATGGGAATCGAAGAATACGAACCCATCGTTCAAAAATACCACATCCCAATGGTAGTAACTGGTTTTGAACCTGTTGACTTGCTACAAGGAATCTTAATGACGGTCAAGCAGCTTGAAAAAGGCGAAGCTAGACTCGAAAACCAGTACAGCCGCGTGGTGAAAGCTGAAGGAAATCCCCAGGCTCGAAAAGTCATTGAGCAAGTCTTTGAAGTCTCTGACCGTGAATGGCGCGGCATCGGAAATATCCCGTTGAGTGGTTGGGAAGTCAAGGAATCGTTGGCTGAGTTTGACGCCAATCGCAAATTTTTGATTTCTATTGCCAAAGCTCCCGAATGTACCGATTGTATTGCTGGGCTCGTATTAAAAGGTATCAAAAAACCTTTTGAATGCTCACAGTTTGGCAAAGGCTGTACACCTATTACACCCCTTGGAGCGCCCATGGTGTCGTCGGAAGGTGCTTGCGCAGCCTACTACCACTTTGCCGAAGCAGATATCGTATAATTTTTGACTCATCACGTTTAAAAATAAATGATAACACTCGATTGCCCCATGCCACAACTTGAATTCGACGTCATTACGCTCGGTCACGGTAGCGGCGGGATACTGACCAACCAATTGCTCGAATCAGGCGTATTCGATTTGCTCAAAAACCCATTGCTAGACGAACACCACGACGGTGCCATATTTGAGTGGTCGGGACGAACGGCGTTTTCTGCCGATAGTTATGTCATCTCGCCTATTTTCTTCCCAGGCGGGAACATTGGCGAACTGGCGGTTCACGGAACAGTCAACGATTTAGCTATGTGCGGAGCTGTTCCTCAATACCTTTCGTTGAGTTTTATATTGGAAGAAGGACTTACGATGAAAGAGTTTTGGGAAATACTGGTATCCATTCGTCGAGCGGCCGAAAAAGCGGAAGTGAGTATCGTGACGGGCGATACCAAAGTGGTAGAACGGGGCAAAGGCGACAAAATTTTTATCAATACCTCTGGGTTAGGAAAAATCCACCCACAGGCTCACATCTCGACAAAAAACATACGAGTAGGTGACAAAATCATTGTGAGTGGTCCCATTGCCACGCACGGCATCGCCATTATGTCAGTGCGAGAAGGATTGGAGTTCGAAACAACCCTTACCAGCGATTCTGCCCCATTGAATCACACCGTCAAAGCGTTATTAGATGAATTTGGGATGGATATTCACTTACTCAAAGACCCAACGCGCGGTGGTGTAGCCTCTGTCCTTAACGAAGTCGCCCGCGACTCTCGCTTAGGTGTCAATCTTTTTCAGCAACCAATTCCTGTACTTGACGAAGTTCGAGGGGCGTGTGAACTGCTTGGTTTAGACCCGCTTTACGTGGCCAATGAAGGAGTTTTTATGACTTTTGTTTCTGCCAAACGGGCTGAAGAATTTGTTCAAAAACTTCAAACGTTGGAGTACGGCCAACATGCAGCTATCATTGGAGAAATAACCGCTGAGCATCCCAAACAAGTGGTACTTCACAGCCGAATTGGCGGAAAACGAGTTGTAAATATGCTGGTGGGCGAACAACTTCCTCGCATTTGTTAACCTTTAAACCTTTCTCCAACCCTTATAGGATAAGGGTTCTAACGAAAATGAACTTAAATATAGCCATTTCTGACGCCACTGACGTCCTACCACCCCCACTTTCCACTGCCAGTGCCCGTAATACTTATGCGGCATCCTTGGCAGAGAAAGCGCCGCTAGTAGAGAAGGTCACCATTTTTCGGGGAGATGAAGGGAACCCTTTATTAGCGCCACGCGGTGTATGGGTGGTTGGAAAGCGTCTGTTGGTGGCTGATACGGGTCAAAATCGGCTATTTTGTTGGAATACCCTGCCAAAGGCGGAATTTGCACCACCCGATTTAGTCTTGGGACAGCTCGAAACATCACACACAAGACGAAACGCAGGAAGCGCTGTCCATGCGGGTTCGTTACAATATCCATCGGGAATTTGGTCAGACGGACAGCGGTTGGTTGTCGCCGACGCGTGGAATCACCGAGTACTCATTTGGAATAGCTTCCCAAGTCATAATGGACAAGAGGCCGATGTGGTCATCGGGCAGCCCGATTTTGAAAGCAACTTACCAAACCTTCAAGGCGTTGGAGCTACTCCTTCGGCTCAGTCACTGTATTGGCCATACGGTGTTTTTTCGGACGGCCAACGGCTATGGATTTGCGATACAGGTAATCGTCGTGTTTTGTTTTATGAACAATTTCCCAGTCACAATTTCGCTGCCGCCGACGCGGTCATTGGAAAACCTGATTTTAGTGAACGAGACTACGAGAATCACGAACCCATTTGGCCCTATTCCGTACGAATCAGTGCTGAGGGTGCGCTTTCAATTACCGATACGCAATATTACCGTAACTTGATTTGGCACCGTTGGCAAGATGCTTTTACTCAACCTGCCGATGTGCTCATTGGCCAGCCCGATTTTGAGGCCAATGGAATGAATCAATTCAGTTTGTTTCCCCAACAAAACTCCATGAGTTGGACTTACGACGCATTTTTTTACCAAAATGGATTATTTGTTGCTGATACGGGAAATAGCCGCCTGCTTTGGTTTGACCACATCCCTACCGAAAACAACGCCTTAGCTGACAACCTCATTGGCCATGATAATTTTAGAACCGGCAGCGAAAATAGCAATACTCGCTTTGGTACCGACAAGCAATTATACTGGCCTTTTTCACTTTGTGCCATTGCGAACGGTTTAATAGTCGCCGATACGGGTAACCATCGCGTACTTTTGTACCAATTATCCAACCCTTAACCAGTCACTTACATGGAACTCGCCCCTTTACTTCTTGCCGTTGTTGTCGGGTTTTCTCACTGTTTTGAAGCTGACCACCTAGTGGCAGTCAGTAGCATTGTTACTCGCCGAGACTCCACCCCAGCCGCGCTCAAAGATGGCGCATTTTGGGGGCTTGGTCATACGTCCACGATACTATTGGTGGCATTGGTGTATATGCTTGGTAAATTTGTCCTTTCTGAAACACTTTTTCA
Source organism: Runella sp. (assembly GCA_023254175.1). Taxonomy (GTDB): domain Bacteria; phylum Bacteroidota; class Bacteroidia; order Cytophagales; family Spirosomataceae; genus Runella. Next base: position 3,355 of record JALQYJ010000155.1, read on the forward strand.
ATATTTTGAAGCAGGTGTAGGGCTGATGCTCATCGTGTTAGGGATTCATCGTATCATAAAATTAAAATCCGAATTCCATCACGTCCACGAACCTACTTACGGCTTAGCCTATGGCGTTGGGCTAATGCACGGATTGGCGGGCAGCGGCGGATTGTTGATTTCGGTATTGACCCAACTCAAGGAACCAAGTCATGCTTTTCTGTATTTGCTGCTTTTTGGTGTTGGTTCTATTCTTGGAATGATGCTTGCCGCAGGAGCTTTTAGTCTCCCATTTTCGGGCAAATTACTCCAAAATCGGAACTTATCTCGTGGTTTAGCACTGATTTCAGGTACTTTGTGTGTCGGTTTAGGGGTAAAAATTGTTTTGGAGAATGTTTTCTAAAAAGGGTTGATGGGTTGTGAGCAATCCTCTCCTCACAAAAATAACCCCTCTCTACAGTATGAATTACAACGAAGCTGATTTTGTCCAATACGCCCTCCAGCAAATGGAGATTCCGATACTTCGCCGTAGCGGCAAGTTCTTTGACCTTGCAGGTGGCTTTTCGTTGGAAGTCGAAGGCCGTAATTTATACCGCCTTTCGTTTGAACAATGGGTCATTTCTCCTTTCGACGACATCGGAACACTCTGTCAGTTCGTTAAAACCAATCTCACTCCCCCAACGAATGAATAAATATGAAGTTTTTGTAATAGCCATGGCCGAAAGTGAGTCGCAACGTGGTCATTATGTTTTAATTTTAGAAGAACCCATTTCAAAGCGTCGTATCCCGATTATTGTGGGCGCTAGTGAAGCCCAAGCCATTGCTATTCATTTAGAGGGACTTCAACCTTCTCGTCCGCTTACCCACGATTTGTGCAAAACCATCATCCAAGAGCTAGGTGCTAAAACCAAAGAGGTGTTTATTTATCAGATTCAAAAAGATATTTTTTATGCGAAATTGCTCCTTCAAGGCCCAAAGAACATGATAGAAATCGAAAGTCGCCCTTCAGACGCCATTGCGTTAGCAGTACGGATGCACAGTCCTTTGTACGTAAGTGAACAGGTGTTGGAAGAAGCGGGGTATTTGTTAGATGAAAAAGGCCGTGAGAAAAAGTCGTATGCCGAGTACACTTTGGAGGAACTGGAAGAATTACTAGCCAAAGTAATCGCCAAGGAAGACTACGAAAGTGCCGCACGCTTGCGAAGTGCCATTGAAAAGCGGAAACAAGTTTGATTATTTATACAAAAAAGGCGAAAAGAGCCAATCTGTTGATGATGAACTCCTTACGCCTCTTTATAATTTCAACCACCTATTCTTTAATCAGTTACCCACTATTTTTTTACATTCAGCACTATCACCGAATACGCAGGTATCGTAAGTTTTAGCACTCCTTTTTCAAGCTTTGCTCCCGAGAAATCCTTTACTGAAATCTTGTTAGGTTGGTCAAAAGTATTGTGGTCATTGATTTTGGCTGAGGATAAAATTTGACCCGTTACTTTAGAGAAGTCCTCCCCGCGAAGATTTATTGAAACTTCGTGAGGCTTGCTGTAATCAATATTTGTCAACGAAATATTCACGGCACCCGTCGCGTCTTTGGAAGCCGATGCCGATACCGCCGTCAGTTTTTTTCCTTGAAACTCGTACGAAGGTGATTCAATGCTGATAGGTACCAAAAGAGCCCCTTGGTGAACATTGTACATCTTCATGACGTGGTAGGTAGGCGTAAGCAACATTTTCTCTTCATTGGTTAGAATCACCGACTGAAGCACATTGACAATTTGCGCAAGGTTAGCCCCCCGCACACGGTCGGCATGGTTGTTGAAAATATTGAGTGTAAGCCCTGCAATCATCGCATCGCGCATCGTATTTTGTTGGTACAAAAACCCAGGGTTTGTACCTGGTTCTACGGTGTACCACCCTCCCCATTCGTCCACAATCAAGGCTACTTTTTTTTCAGGGTCATATTTGTCCATAATAGTACTGTGGCGAGTTACCAACTCTTCCATTTCCCACGCTTCATCCATGATTTTAAAATACTCTTGCTCATTGAAATTCACCGAAGGCCCTTTTTCATTCCAATTTATCACCGAATAATGATGCAATGCCACAGCCGAAAGCATATTATGAGGAATGTTTTTCATCAACGTCTCCGTCCATTGGTAATCGTTGTCGCTGGCACCCGATGCAATTCGATACAATTTATCTGTGTTGTTCCAATCGGCCATAAACGTTGCATACTGACGATAGATGTTTGCGTAATAGTCGGCCGTCATGTTACCGCCACAGCCCCAGGCCTCGTTGCCCACGCCCCACATTTTTACGTTCCAAGGTTTTTCACGACCGTTTTGTTTACGTAATTCCGCCATCGGGCTTCCTCCTGGGTGGTTTACGTACGACACCCAATCCACCAAATCCTTCACAGTGCCGCTTCCAACATTACCTGCCAAATACGGTTCGGCGCCAATACGCTCGCAAAGGTCCAAAAAATCGTGTGTCCCGAAACTGTTATCTTCCGTTACTCCTCCCCACCACACATTCACCATTTTTGGACGTTTTTCTTTGGGACCAATCCCGTCTTTCCACTGGTAAGTATCAGCAAAACATCCTCCTGGCCAACGAAGGTTAGGAATTTTCAGGTCTTTTAGCGCCTGAATGATATCATTTCGGACTCCTGCTGTATTGGGAATTTTGGTATTTCCTTCTCCTACGTAGATTCCTCCGTAAATACAACGCCCAAGGTGTTCGGCAAAATGGCCGTAGATGTGCTTATTGATTTGGGTTTTGGCCAAATCAGTCGAGAGGGTAACTTTGGTTTGCGCCGATGCGGCAAATATTGCAAACCCCGCCACAAATGATAGTATTACTTTCTTCATGTATAAAACGTTTATGCTTATTATAATAACCTTACTACACTGTTCAAATGAATGATTTGCCCGCAAATACCCTTCAAAGCGAAGTTTTATTTATCTATTGGGTATGGTACAACATAAAGTAGGTACCTAGCTTCCAAAAAGCTATTGTGTTCAAACTGATTAACCCCTAATTTGCGCACTCACAAAGCATCACTGCTTATTTAAAGAACACTAAACTACGATGAAAAAAGTATTTTACATCTCAGCTATACTCATAGGTACTATGGCCTGCCAAACGCAACAAAATCAAAACGAAAAAGCGGATTCAACAGCGGTTGACGACGTCCCGATGGTTGGAGGTGACCAAGACAAACACGGTTGTAAAGGTTCCGCAGGTTATACGTGGTCAACGGTAAAAAACAATTGTATTCGGGTATTTGAGGAAGGTATACGGCTCAATCCTCTTGACTCTACCTTAAACCAAACTGTGTCGGCGTTTGTAGTTTTTGCCAATGAAGCCAATGAAAACGAAGGAGAGTCCGAATTGTTTTTACCGACCTTAACAGATAGTTCGCTCATTTTGAAGCCACTCAAAGACAACGGCGCAGGTAGTTGGAGCAATGGTACGTACCTCCTCACTCAATGGAAGGGTATGTACACCCTAGCAGAAAACAAAAAAACGCTCTACCAAGGGAACCGCCAATAGGTTTTATTTTTTTACCAACTCTGCCATAGTATAAGATTTAAGACCCATTCGTTGGGCATCTTGCAGCAATTTCTCCAATAATTGGACTGAAAAAGCGTAAGGCTCTTCTGAAGGCGTAAACAATGGGCGGTGCCCCAGCAATATCAAGACGGAGTTGGTATTTTTGGCTCGTATGAGTCCGTCTTTCAATTGGGCGTTAGTCAGATGCGTGTATTGGTCAATCAGCAACGCATGTACCTTTTGTGAGCCATCGAACTGATAATAAATATCGTCAATGGCAAAAATTGGCTGACGAAGCGTGATGAAAGGCAAATGCCGCTCGGTCATCGAAACGTCGCGTAAGAGTTGGAAATAATCACGCAACAGTCGTCGGTCGGTCCACCACGTTTGTTGTCCTCCTACGTGGGCAAAAGTAACAGGGCGAAAGCCCGCTTTGTTCATCGAATGTACTTCGGCTTCAATCTCTAATTTAAAAAAGTCATCCAACGCCCCTCCCCCTCGGAGCCAGTCTAGCACTCGGATGTGGGCCGCGCCATGCGCCCCAATTTCGTGCCCGTCTTTTACTAATTCATGCAACAATCGAATCTCGTTGGGGCTTAGACTATCAAATTGAGTTACGTAAAAGGTCGCTTTAGCACCGTATTTTTTTAGCAACGGTCGAAGCTGTGTCCACTCCTCTACATAGCGGTCGTCAAATGTCAAAGCAATGCCCGCAGCATGGGGCCGTTTTGGTGCTTGATTACAGCCCAACAAAAAGGCAGTTAGTCCTCCAAAAAGCAAAAAAAATAGCTTTTTCATACCCCAAATTTTCAATTTTTATTCTCCCAAAAACTCCTTTGTTTTTTGTTACAACTGGTTTTTGGTTTTCTATGAATGTCTTTGTATTATCGTCTCGGCAAATGTAGTGCCCCAAAACCAAACCACCTACTTACTCATGTTTATTTTGACCCAACAACCCTCCGTCGCCAACCATTTTTTAGCCGAACTTCGTGACGTTGATGTTCAACAAGACCGCATGAAGTTTCGTAGAAATCTAGAACGGATGGGGGAATTACTGGCGTATGAAATCTCAAAATCGTTACCCTACCGTCAAGCGCAAGTCACCACTCCTCTCGGTACTGCGCAAACAAGGCTGTTGCGACAGGCTCCCGTTTTGGCCACTATTTTACGAGCTAGCTTGCCTTTTCACCAAGGGTTTCTCAACATTTTCGACCAAGCCGACAACGCTTTCATTGGTGCCTACCGTGGGCATCACATTGGCGAAGAGGATTTTAAAGTAGAAATGGACTATATCACCGCCCCTGATTTACAAGACCGTACGCTTATTTTGATGGACCCCATGTTGGCCACAGGTAGGTCGATTGAAAAGGTATATCATGCCCTCTTGCGGTTTGGTATTCCTGCCCAAACACACATCGCAGCCGTCATTGCTAGCCCTGAAGGTGTCAAATATCTCCAAAGCCGAATGCCAGAATGCCGTTTATGGATAGGTGCCATCGACGAAAAACTTGATCCTCATTACTACATCGTACCAGGTTTAGGTGATGCTGGCGACTTATCGTTTGGCTCGAAAGTTTAAAAAGAAAATTACCAAGGGGCAAAGGGCAAGTTTGCAATAGGTAAATAAGTAATGGCAAATTTGCTTCTAGCCTCACAATAGAAATAACCATTTATTCCAACATTCAGATACCTAATGTCATCCATTAAAAACGATACTCCTACGACCGTACGCGAAGGTGAGCAGCTTGACCTTTTACAACTTAATGCCTATTTAGGGACCCAAATACCCTCAATCGGCACTGTAATAGAAGTAAGTCAGTTCCCTGGAGGATACTCCAATTTGACCTATTTTCTACAAACCGATACAGGAAAAGAATACGTGCTGCGACGTCCGCCGTTTGGGGCTAAGAATATCAAAGGAGGCCATGATATGGGTCGGGAGTTTCGGGTGTTATCAATGTTGCAGGCAGCAGGCTACACCAAGATTCCTAAACCCATTGTTTTTTGTGACGATGAAAGTGTGCTCGACTGTCTTTTCTACGTCATGGAACGGGTTCAGGGGGTAATTCTTAGGGCACATTCGGCCCCCAAACTGGGTTTGAGTGAAACAACTATGCGGCAAATTTCAGAGGCATTGGTAGATAATTTGGTGGTTTTGCACAGCTTAGATATTCAGCAAACAGGGTTGATTCAACTCGGTAAGCCCGAAGGATACGTACAACGCCAAGTGGAAGGTTGGTACCGTCGATATCAAAACGCCCAAACCGACGATGTGCCTGCTCTTGAACAGGTGTATCAGTGGTTAGTCAAAAATCTTCCCGCTGAAAATGCCCCTACCCTGATTCACAACGATTACAAATACGATAACGTTGTACTTAATTCCCCCAATTTAAATGAGATAGTGGCGGTGTTAGACTGGGAAATGACTACCATCGGCGACCCACTCATGGATGTAGGCACGGCACTTTCTTACTGGGCACAAGCCACCGATGGGTCTTTTGAGAAAAGTTTTAATTTGACATGGCTGCCTGGCAACCTAACTCGCCAAGAATTTGCCGCCCGCTATGCCGAAAAAAGCAACCGCGACTTATCAAATATTCTCTATTACTACATATTTGGCTTGTTCAAAAATACTGTTGTTATCCAGCAGATTTATGCCCGCTGGAAAAAGGGTTTTAGCAAAGACGAGCGTTTTGGAGCCTTGTTGATGGGTGTTCATGCTTTGATAAACTCAGCCTCCAAAGCCATTGAAAGAGATAAAATCTAGGAAAATTTCTTTTCGTCCCTGCATGAACAAACATTAGCAACAAAGCACTGGTATCATAACAAAAAAGTAGACTTTTTCAAATAGTTCTGATTAGGAGAAAAAACAAAGAGGCAAGCCCCGTTTTTGAGGGTTTCGATGATGTCTTTATGAATACCGTAGGGCACCGCTGGACACCCAAAACTGCGTCCCAAACGTCCAATTTTACGAATAAAATCTTCACTCACGTAATCTGCACCGTGCATCACAACCGCTCGGTCAAGGGCGTTGGTGTTAAAGCCAATTTCCAATCCTTTGAGTTTCAGCGATAAGCCGTGTTTGCCTTGATACGTCCCCATTGTTTGGTAAAAACCCAAACTCGACTGCAACGAGGACACCTCATTAGAGAATTTTTGGGCAAACAAATCCCCCGAATTACGCCCATGAGCCACGTAGGTACGGTAAAGGAGTTTTCGTTTCACCAAATCAATGACATACAAGCGCTTGTTCACTGAAGGTTGGCTTAAATCCACAATCGCTAGAATGGCCTTGGCAGGGTTTACTTTCTGTACACCGCGAATAGCGTAGTCAAAGACACTGTGGCTAAGTCCTGCCTCGTCTAAGCAAAGTTCTTGATAGATAGTTACAAGTGAACTGTAGGTAGTTAAGCGTGGTTTGGCAACAACAGTAAAAGAAGCAAATAAGAATAAAACAACGACTAGGCGGGCATGTAATGACTTCATAAAATCCAGTTTCAATTTTCACATTTCTATTTCACAAAAAGGCTAACGCAGAAATAAAAAAAATGTTGCAGCGGCACTAATTCTTTTCCTCATAAAAATCAGCCTCCTAGAATCGGCTCTGCCTAAAATGTTCCCTTTAGTTATTTGAAAGTTTTTCGAATAAAACTGCCTAAAAAACTACCTGTAAAAGCAGGGAAAAACTGCAATAAAGCGGTAAACTGAGTTGCTTCGGCATCAAACGGAGCCATAATATTGAACGTATTGACTCCAAAGTAACATACCGCAATCAAAGCAGTTTGTTCAATCGCCAATAGCCACCCTTTGTTAGGTTGTAACCAACCTAGTCCCAGCGCTGTCAGCATCCCTACTAGAAAGGGCGTGTGAATCGTTGGACCAATGAAGCAAAATACCGTAACGAGTAAGCTCGTTCCTACTACGACAAAAGCGTCTCGAACCAATGATTTTGTCCAAAAAGGTGCCATATCGAAGTGATTATTTTCTACAAAAGTAACGTAAATACCGCTACTTTTCCCCCTTTTTCTATCTTAGTGTTCCAAAATAAACCCCAACCAATTATCCATAAAAAACCAAGCTATTGGTATTTTATGGTCTCTATGTGCAGTAGGGGGTGGCTCAAAAGATACCCAAACTAAATCGATGACATTGCCCACAGTAGGCACTTGGAAACTGATGCAAGATATGACCATCAAGGGCAAGGACACCACTCGCACCGACTATACCAAAGCACAAGATGTGCCTGATTACCTCGACATCTACATCAATCACGTACTTAAAGAAGTTGCCCAAACTGACACGGGGGGGTTGGCGACCAAAACCAAAGAAATGGAAGGCTTTAAAGAAATGTACAAAAATCCGTTATACGTCGTTCTAATCACTTATACCGAAGTAGTATTTTTGTAATCATCACCCCCCCGAAGATTTTTAGCTTTCGGGAGGGTGTTAAAATAGACGTTTATTGAGCGTTAAAAACCGAATCCATGCGTTCGCTAATGACTTGCAAACGCTTACGGTCTCCGCCTGGAACTTCGGCTGAACCCCAACCCGAGTAACCTATCTTTGCCAAGGCTTTATTGACTACGGGCCAATTGCAATCACCGTCCATCAACTCTACGTCAAACCCTTTCCATAGGCCCTCGTCTTGTTGTTTTTTGCGGCTAAACTCTTTGATGTCGACTTTCATAATGCGCTTTCCGAGCGTCTCAATCCAATGTTCAGGCCAACCGTACCGAAGAATATTGCCCACGTCGAAATACCAGCCTACCAGTGGGTGGTTGATTTCATCGACAAAACGAGCCGCTTCCACGGGACTGATGAGGAAATTGTTCCAAACGTTTTCGAGCGCAATTTTTATCCCTGTTTTTTCTGCTTCAGGAATCAACTTAATAATTTCCTTTTGAGCACGTTGGTACGCATCTTGGTAGCTTGTTCCTGCGTTGACCACCCCTGGCACCAACAATACCGTCGTTCCGCCATAGAGTTTACAGTCGTTCAACGATTTTATCATTGATTTTGAACAGGTTTCTCGCACTTTAGGGTCTGCGTCCGAAAGTGGCGATTTCCAGTGTACCGAGTTGACCACCCCAGGAAGTAGCAACCCCGTTTTATCACGGGCTTCTAAGATTTCTTTCGGGTCTAGATCATTGGGAGAATCAAGTTCCACCCCGTCGAATCCAAGGTCTTTGAGTAGCTTAAACTTGTCAAGCACCGAAAGCTTTTCGGTCACCATGCCATATTTAAGGCTCTTTTTTATCAACGGACGCGCTACGGGCTTTGCCGCAAGAGCAGCGCGATCTATCCCCACGACCACAGCTGTCGTCGCGATGGTGGAGTTTTTTAAAAATTCTCTTCTTTGCATAGGGTGATTAGAAGAAAGGCGTAAAACCTGGACGAGCAACTTCCACTTTTGGAGCAGGCATATCCCAGCTTGTAGTGTCTGGTGCCAATACTTCGTTCGACTTAATCGCTTCGTCCCACGTAATTTTCTTACCCGTATAGGCTGCCATACGTCCCATAATCGCAAGCATGGTACTGTTGGCCATCCACTCACCGTTGTTGATAGGTTTGCTATTGCGAATCGACGCAAACAGTTCATTGTGTTCTGTTTGGTACATATCGTTTTGAGCACCAGAATATTCCCAAGGATTCGCGCCTTCAATTTTATGCGTTGGGCGTGAGCAGTTGGCCATTGCACGTCCTTTCGTACCAAAGGTTTCTACCAAATAGCTACGCTCACAGTTTTCTTGCTGACGCGAGAAGTGAAAACCTTTCGCCCCGTTCGGATAATCGTAGGTGATAGCAAAGTGGTCAAAAATGTGTCCATACAAGGGGTCAACGCGTACTTGACGCCCACCTGTACCTACGGCACTTACTGGCAAGACATCACCCATTGCCCACGACATCATATCAATGCTGTGTACGGCTTGCTCTACGATGTGATCCCCAGCCAACCACGTGTAATACATCCAGTTACGTAGTTGAAACTGCAAATCGTTCCAACCTTCTTGGCGAGGGAATGACCAGGCTCCACCCGTGTTATAAGTGTTATAAATCGACATTACTTCGCCAATCGCGCCTTCGTTGATTTTACCGAATACCGCACGTTTTGGCTCGTGAAAACGCCAACAGAAACCTGATACTAAAGAGATATTTTTCTCTTTGGCTAATTTTGCCAATTCCAATACTTTACGAATACCAGGCGCATCAACGGCTACGGGTTTTTCGCAAAAAATATGTTTCCCTGCCTTAATAGCAGCTTCCAAGTGAAGCGGACGAAAATGCGGTGGAGTCGCCAAAAGAACGACATCTACGCCTGAGTCGATTACTTTTTGGTAGGCATCAAAACCTACAAATTTACGACCTTCGTCTACCTGAACTTTATCACCGTGTACTTTCCGAAGACCTTCGAGGCAAGTATTGAAGCGCTCTGGAAAAATTTCACCGAGGGCATAAAGAACAACGTTGGGGTCGGCTTTCAAGGCTTGCATCGCAGCTCCCGAACCACGTCCACCACAACCAATAAGTCCTACTTTAAGTGTTTCCGAATTCATACCAGCAAACGCCTTGTTCGGAATAATGATCGATGGGAATGCAGTTCCTGCCAAAGCAGCACCTGCCAATTTTAGCACTTCACGGCGAGAGGTGTTCATGAGAATTGAAAGGATTTAGAAATGAATGAGCTAACTAAATGAGAGCTCGTTTTCAACAAAAATACGATTTTATCGAAAACCTTACTCCCAAATTTGAATTCAAATTTGATACTATTTTTTTAAAATATATAGTACAAATAATAATTTTTTTTAAAAATATACCTATACTTCCTCCAAATGATAAAAACGAGTCGCATTCAAGCCCAAAACTTTGACTTGGTCATTTTCAGAAAAACCTACCCGTTTCATATACTCTTGGACGATACCGAGCACCTGTTCATACTCCGCAGCCACCAAGCAAACGGGCCAATCGGCCCCAAACATTAATCGTTCGACGCCGAATGCTTCAAAAACGACGTCCAAATACGGAAAAAAATCTTCGGTTTTCCAGTTTTTCCAATCCGCTTCCGTTACCATCCCTGATACTTTGCAGTGAACGTGTGGAGAAGCTGCCAACTGACGCATGTAATTCGACCATGTATTGATTTTTTTATCTTTGATGTAAGGTTTAGCGATATGATCCACCACAAACTTTACCTGGGGCACCTCGCGCACCAATTGCAATGCGGCTTTTAATTGGGTCGGATAAATCAGTATATCGTATGTGTAGTCAAATACGCTCAACTGCCGTATTCCTTTGATAACTTCGGGACGCGCCAAAAAATCGTCGGGTTCGCCCTGCGCTACGTGCCGAAACCCTTTCAATAATTCATATTGAGAGTAATAATCAAGGCGGTCGTAAAGGTCATTGGCCCGTAAATCAACCCACCCTACTACTCCTTTTACGAAAGAGGAATACTTTTCAGCCAAAGCCAACAAAAACAAGGTTTCGGTATCCGATTGGTCGGCTTGAACGGCCACGCAGCCCGTCACCCCGTTGGCCGCATAGACAGGTAGCAGATCTTCAGGGAGAAAATTCTGACGGATGCGCGTCATTTCGTCGTTAATCCACGCGTCGCGTTCGGCATCGTATATCCAAAAATGTTGGTGCGAATCAATAATCATAATTAAGTCAAGTTTTACAAATGTTATGCATCTTCGATGCGGAAATGCAATTTTTCTGTCTATTTCAAAATTTCCATTGAGGTCAGTTCGGGTCCACCACCTCGGTTGCCCGAACCTGCTGCTACGTACACCTTTTTCTTGTAAATTGTCGCGCCCGTTCCGTGACGACCTTTGTTGAGGTTAGGGAATTTTTCCCATTTCATCGTCTTCGTATTCAGGGCTTCTACTTCTGCGTGAGCTTCTACTTGGGCGGCACTTTCTCCCCCCATAATCAACAGTTTATATCCAAATGGCACAGCTGCATTTCCTGCCCGTTGCGTTGGTAAATTTAACTCGGCAGGCAAGGTCGTCCACGTATTTGTTTTAAAATCAAAGACATCAACGGCGGGTTCGGTAAGGTTGAGCACCTGATTGATGCGCGCTGTCGAACGACGACCACCCGCCACGTAGAGTTTGTCATTGATGACGGCCACTGAAACGTGGTCTCGCACGTGTGGCGCGTCGGGAAGTTTGCGCCAAGTATTGGTTTTAGGGTCATATTCATCGAGCCAACCCACGTGCCCGTCGTAATGCCCATCCTGAATACCACACACCAAATACAGCTTATTGTTGTAATTTACGGCGCCCGTCGCTCCTCGAAGTCTATCCGCAGGAATGGCAGGGCCTTCGCGCCATTCGTTTTTGGCAGGATTAAAAATATAGACAGATGTCAAAGGTTTTTCGTGCGGGTACTGTCCCATAAATGCACCCATGACGTAGGCTTCGTTGTTGTATTCAATCGCCTGAAAATGGTTCATTTCTACGGGAGGAGCCGAGAGTTGTTTCCACGCATTGGTTTTGGGGTCATATTCATCGACGGGGCGTGTGCCACGTCCGCCAATCAGGTATAATTTATCCCCGACTTTGGCAAACGCATTTTCGTGCCGTGCTGTGCAGCTATTAACGGTTTGCGCTGTTTCCCAGCTAGTCGTAGCCTGAGCCGATGCAAGGTGTGCAAAGCCCATCATTAAGCCCAAAAGGCTCATTTTAAGGTGAGTTGACTTCATGTTTGGTCATGTCAAAGTTATGTTATAAAAACTGCCAAGCAGGCTTTTTTACTCACCATCAAAAATTTAATTAAACTAACAACTTTTTCGTTTAAAGCTCATTTTTTCTATTTTGTTCACGGCAAAAAATGTGAATTTCACGGTTTTGAACTAATTAACTACACAATTTTATATCTTTCTAATACCCTCTTAACAAGCCCGTTTTGGGCGTGGTAGCTTTTAGCCGCTTTAGGCCATGACATCAGCTACTGCGCCTAAAGAACCCAATTTAGGGTATCCCAGACCAGCTTTGTTCCCAAGAGGAGTACTATAATGGATATACGAAAAAGCCCAAAAATCAAGCAGCAGAAAGTTTGGGGGAATCGAGCCATTGGTTTGGGGGCAATATAGTAGCTTTAGTAATCATCCGTGCTAGGCAGCGATAAAAGTAAGGATTTAGTCAAGTGCCTCCAGCATCGGCGTCACTATTTTGTTCCAACGCCAAACGTTGGTTTACCATGAAATTGAGAAATGGGGTTGGAACGGGCGTCCTATTTATAATAGTTTTATTGTAGGACCGATTTACAAAAGGCGCTTTAAATATGGTATGTGCGTTGTCAGTGCTGAACATAAAAAAGGGGGAGGGTATCCAAGCCAAGCGGGTAAAAACGACAAGCTTGGTAAATCAGTACCCCCTTACGAATAAAGAAACTGATTGTCTGAAATAAGAAATAGTAGCGCCTTACACGAGTACGCTACTATTGTATTTCATGCCTACCTATCAGTTTTAGTGGGTTAATTCGTCCTTTCAAGTTTCGCCAAAGTCGAAACTTGAAAGGACTTTTTTACAAAATCTGGTTAAACTCCAAGCGCTCCCCGTCGGGGCCTGTGATGTTGAAAAATTTGCATCCGTTCAACCAGAAAGGGAGAAAAACGGGCGCTTCTTCGATGATGTTAAATCCTTCTTTTTTCAAAAGCTGAAATGTCATATCAATGTCTTCCACGTCAAACGCTACGTGGTCGATGTGGCCATCTTTGCGAGAGCGAATTTCATTTAGAGCAGCATCGGGCATTTGATAAATCTCAATAATGATATCTCCTTGCTTCATCATAGCCACTTTCCCCTCCCCTCCTTCGTACTGAAAAGTAGAAGACATCACATTGGTAAACCCTAAGCGGTTATAGAATGCCTCTGAGCGCCCCAGGTCTGCTACGGGTATTCCTAGATGCTGAATTCGGGTTAAATTAAGATTCATGGGGGCTAATCTGTTTTAAATAAAAACGAAAAGGCTGTTTGTTAACACCTTCAAACAGCCCATCGTTTATCGTTCATCATAGGTTTATTGTGCAACAAAGGTAATAGCACTTTACACCACAATTTTATTCTTACCAGTTTGATTTTATTAAATTTATAACAAAAAATTGAAATATATTTGGAACAATTTAGCACAAAAACCTAAAATGAACATCAATAAAAACCTCTGCGAAAAACTGTACTCAGAAGTCAAAACCAAACTTCAGAAAGAGTTTATAACGCGAGGAATGACGTATCGCGGTTCTGAAACATCCATTTGGAAATTGGTCAACCCAAGCACCGACAAAACGAATTTTCAAACGATTTTGGAAGAGCATACGCAACTATCGTTCTCTACCACTTTCAATACCATGTATTTGTGGCGAAAAAAAAACGAGGTACAAAACCGCGAAATAGTTAATTTTCAGGAAGATTACTTAGAGTTGTTTACCAAGTTTTTGGGGTATCCCAATCCGCAATCGTACATAAGCGAGTTTTCGCTCACGTTACACAACTATTTTGGCATCAAAAACGAGGGGAAAATTGTGGTCGTACAACCCATTTTTGATGCGAATAAAGACGTCCCTCCGCCTGATATGCAAGGCAAATTTCCTCGCGCCAATGAGCAAACCGTCGATTCGCGCGATACCGAATGTTTACTAGAGCTAATTCAGTTGTTTCACAGCTACCATCAAATCCTACCGCAACGCGTCTATGACCAAGAATTGATTACTTATGAAGACAACAAATACGAATTTAATGAAACAGTTTTAAACCTGAATAAAACAAATTGTATCTTCTCAATTGGTTTCTACTCCAATTACTTTTTTCGCTGGGTATTGGCGAATTACGCCTACCCATATCTTGAATTTGACGACAAAAACATTCGATTTCGTATTAAATATTTTCATCCTATGCTAGAACAAGCTGTTTGGAGTGATTTTTATGAAGGAAGTGAAGAGTTTGATGTGGGGTTTTTATGTAAGCTTCCCATTCAGTTCGCAACAAGTACTGTCCCTTGCTATTTTTTTTGTGGGCTTGAGAATAAAGCTACTCTGGCTATGACGAAGTACCTTTGCCATAACTGGAAAAACCTCGCACAAAAACAGGACACTGAGCGCGGCGTGCCAATTGGCGATGCGTCATTTACGATAGTAATGCGCGTCAATCGTGGCAATTTAAAGGAGATTTACTGCGAAAAAGTAGCATTATTAAACTTTAGTTAGAAGTTATTCGTAATAATACACTCGAAGATAGGCCATATCACGCAACAAATCAAGCTTTTCTACTTCTACCCGAATGATTCGTAAGCCCGTTCGTTCTTGTAAATCTTCAATAAGCGCTTGGCGGTGGCACTTGGCCGTCAACGAAATATTATCGTACATAATTTCCTTCATCGATTGTCGGCGATACAAAAAATTGCCTTCAAGTATAAATGTTAAGAGCAGCAATAGCGTCGTAATAATAGCTGAAACTCCTACCGAGTTGGTTGAAATCCCATGAATAAGCCCCAACGCAATTACCAAAAAAAGGTACGTCATATTTCGGGTTGAAATACCTTCTGTTCGATACCTTAACATCGAAAATACTGCAAATAAACCAAATGCCGCTCCCATTGATACCTCCACTTTGTTCAATAAATACGTTACTGAAAAAATGATAAGGTTGAAAATAAGAAATGTAAAGACGAACTCGGTATCTCGATATATTGGGTAATAAATCAAACATAACAAAATTGCCATGCTAAGCAAATCAAGACCAAGTTGAAAGAACAGTTCGTATGGTAAATCGTTCGACATAATGAGTAGACTTCCTATGGTATTTCAATATTCGTTAAGTTGGGTAATTTTGTGATACATGGGTTTAAACAAATTAGCTTTAATAGATGGCTCTACACACATTAGCCCTAAACAATACTTGCTTAAGCCTCCCTCTCTAACTCCCATTTCACGCATTAACGTCGTAAAAGGACTTCGCAAATCCTGATTTTGTTTTGCTTCGGCCACCACAATGTGTGGGTAAATTCCTGATTGGTCTTGCCAACGAAACCACAAATTAAGGTCAAAAGTCACTCGTTCTGGGCAGGTTTTATTTACTAATGTAAATCGATGATAATACACCCAAAGTGTGGGTTTTAATACTTGAGGTGAAACATTGCCTATAGTACTACTCAAAAAATCCGTGCTTATTGGGCATAAATCTAACGAAATATCTTCAATCGCAATTCGTTTTTTTGTTGTTCTGCGCTTGTTATCCTTTAATTTCACTTCCAAAAACTGGGTGTCAGTATCTACATATCGTCTCACTCTCACTTTATAACGATTGAGTTTACCATGCAAGTGCTGATGGTAAAATAACCGCTCGGGTGTATCGAAATAAAGAGTATCGTAACGAAAAATCGTCTTTGAGCTTAGTCGTAAAACGTGATAAAAAGGCTGTAACGTACTCAAAACATTTGCTAATTCCTCCCGCCTAAATACGTATTTATAATCGATACGATTCATCAAGCGAGCTGATGCCATATCATTGAGTGAAATCTTAGAAAACGAATCAAGGCACCTTTCAATCATATCATTTATTTCTACAAACAAAGTGGCTATTTTATCGAGTTGTGATTAACCATAAGCTTAATCCCTAATAGAGGTAAAAAGGGTACAATCAAAGACCGTACCCTTTTTGGCTTTCTTAGCATGTTTTTTTTGAAAAAAATGCGTTTCCACTAGAATTCAGGGGATTAATTAATCACCTCTTCTTCTTTTTTCTTCACCGTTATCACAAGATTGTCACTTCCGTCTTCATGGTCGGCCAACAGCGTATCTCCTTCGCGAAGATCACCCTTCAGAATTTCTTCCGCAACAGGATCTTCAAGGTATTTTTGAATGGCGCGATTGAGCGGACGAGCACCGTATTGTTGGTCGTATCCTTTTTCTGACAAAAAGTCTTTCGCTTTTGCTGTCAACTCAACTTTATAGCCTAAAGTAGTGATACGATTGAAAAGTTTACCCAAAGAAATATCAATGATGCGGTGAATGTCTTCACGTTGAAGTGAGTTAAAGACAATCACATCGTCCAAGCGGTTCAAGAACTCTGGAGAAAATGCTTTTCTCAATGCGTTCTGAATCGTGGTCTTCATTATATCATCTTGGTTTTCAGTTTTTGCTTTGGTAGCAAAACCGATACCCGAGCCAAAATCTTTCAAATCACGTACCCCAATGTTTGACGTCATAATGATGATGGTATTGCGGAAATCGACACGACGTCCCAAACCATCCGTCAAAATACCATCATCGAGTACTTGAAGAAGGAGATTAAATACATCGGGGTGCGCTTTTTCGATTTCGTCTAACAACACTACGCTGTAAGGCTTACGGCGGATTTTTTCAGTCAATTGTCCACCTTCTTCGTACCCAACATAGCCTGGAGGCGCTCCAATGAGACGAGATACACTGAATTTCTCCATGTATTCGCTCATATCAATGCGCACCAACGAATCGTCTTTGTCAAAAAGATAGGTCGAGAGTACTTTGGCCAATTCTGTTTTCCCTACCCCTGTTGGGCCGAGGAAAATAAACGATCCAATAGGCTTTTTCGGGTCTTTTAAACCTACACGAGTACGTTGAATGGCCTTCGTTAATTTTTCGATTGGGTTATTCTGGCCAATTACTTTCGCTTTGAGTTCATCAGCCATTCCTAACAACTTCTGACCTTCGTTTTGAGCAACACGATTTACTGGAATACCCGTCATCATTGCTACTACTTCTGCCACGTTATCGTCCGTTACGGTATAGCGGCGTTTTTTAGTCTCCTCTTCCCACGCAATTTTGGCACGGTCAAGCTGGTCAAGTAGCTTCTTCTCTCGGTCACGGAGTTGCGCTGCTTCTTCGTATTTCTGGCTTTTCACGACGAGGTTTTTCTGTTTCTTCACCTCCTCGATTTGTTGTTCCAACACCACGATATCTTCTGGCACAGTGATGTTGCTGATGTGTACGCGCGCTCCTACCTCATCCAATACATCGATGGCTTTGTCAGGCAAGAAACGGTCGGTAATGTAACGTTCCGACAATTTAACCGCTTGCGCAATAGCTTCGTCTGTATAATTTACGTGGTGGTGGTCTTCGTACTTATCTTTAATGTTATTAAGAATTTCAATCGTTTCCTCTACGCTTGGCGCATCTACCATCACAATCTGAAAACGACGTGCCAAAGCTCCGTCTTTCTCAATGTACTGGCGGTATTCGTCGAGCGTAGTAGCTCCAATGCATTGGATGTCGCCCCGGGCTAACGCTGGCTTAAACATATTTGAAGCATCCAAAGAGCCAGACGCTCCTCCAGCCCCCACGATGGTATGTAGCTCATCGATGAACAAAATCACCTCAGGTGATTTCTCCAATTCATTCATCACCGCTTTCATACGCTCTTCAAATTGGCCACGGTATTTGGTACCTGCCACGAGCGAAGCAAGGTCAAGCGTCACAACGCGTTTGCCAAATAACACACGTGATACTTTCTTTTGTACAATTCTAAGAGCCAAACCCTCAGCAATCGCAGTTTTACCAACGCCAGGCTCTCCAATGAGGACTGGGTTATTTTTCTTACGACGACTCAGTACTTGGGCTACACGTTCAATTTCTTTTTCACGGCCTACGATTGGATCTAACTTACCCAATTCGGCCATTTTCGTAAGGTCACGGCCGAAATTGTCTAATACTGGTGTACGCGACTTTTCGGCACTTTTGGGGTCTTTCCCTTGCTGCGAACCGCCGCTGAACATACTCCGTTCATCGTCGTCTTCAGTATCGGGCCCCGCGTGGGGTTTGGTGCCTGATGATTGATACTCTAACATTTCTTTAACGATTTCGTAGTTAACATTAAACTTGGCTAGAATCTGCGAGGCTAAATTGTCCGGGTCACGCAGAATAGACAGGAGTAGGTGCTCCGTGCCAATGAGTGGGCTTTTAAAAATCTTTGCTTCTAAGTAGGTTATTTTCAACACCTTCTCCGACTGTCGAGTCAAAGGAATGTTTGCCAAGTTTTTAATATTGTTGGTAGCAGTTCCTTTGGTAACTTGCTCAATCGTCACGCGCAATTCGTCCAACGAAACCCCCAATTTTTTTAGTAGGGCCAGTGCGACCCCCTCTCCTTCTCTAATCATCCCCAAAATGAGATGTTCCGTACCAATATAATCATGTCCCAAACGGAGGGCTTCCTCACGACTGAATCCGATGACTTCTTTTACGCGATTTGAAAATTTTGCTTCCATTCGTTGGAGTTAAGCTGTTGTGAAACGTAAAGTAGGCTAAGTATTTAGTAAAAAAACTTAAGACCTAAAACTGAGGGCAAAAGTCAGATTTTGAGAAGGATTGAGCCACTATGTAGTACCACCAACGTTTCAAAATCTTTTTTAAGTTAATATTTTATCAATTCCAAATATAGTGAATTAACGTATTCTACAACGCAATTCATCGAATTACTACTTCTTTTCTTTTAATTTCTCCTTTTTTCCAATGATGTATTCAGTGATATATACAAAAAAAATATATTTTTCATTCCCAATTGGCTGAATATAGGCTAGTTAGTTCGATTTAGAATTACTCGACACTTAGTTTATTGCCTGTTTTAGAATACGAGTAGCCTCCGCACCTTGGCACATAAGTACGTCTAAAATACTTAGATTAGGAACAAACGTTTGCTCGAAATTTTGTTGATAAACAACGAGTTTACTGAAAATGTTGTGCCCTGCTGTGTTTTTTGGGTGAATCTGCGAAAGTGCGTCAAATTGGCCTACCGAAAGTTGCTCTTCGTAGATTTCTGTCAGACGTATTATCGGTTTTACTCGAAGTAACTTGAGACATATTGTCAGAAACTCCCAATTGAGGTCAAACAAAAATGTCGGCTTTTTGTGGTACACCCGCTCAAAATCGCTCCCGAAATACTCAAAATAAGGAGCTTTTCCGTAAGCCGCTACTATTGCCCCCCAATGCCGTCTTACCCACCCTTGTGAATAATCAATTTTCACCTCCCGAATAGGGATTTTAGGGGCTGAGTGAATGACAGGAACAATGAGCGTATCTATTCCATTGGCTGCCAAAATATGACACCGATTTCGGTAGGTCTGCTTTACAAAATGTTCCTGCGCTTCGAGTGCCACCTCACCATATTTCAATAAACAGGCAAAATAATCGATACTCGGTAAATATTGTAATTCTATTCGTACTGACAATGCTTTTATCCAGATAAATGTGATTAACGTAAGTAAGACAATTTGATTAATATTATCAAAAAAATCACAAAAAAAATTACAACAAGCATCTAAATAAGCACATTAGGTGAGGAAAGTACAAATTAGAGGTATAATTGATTCAAATCAGCGTCGGCCAAATCCACAAAAAAAGGCGAATGATAATTATGGGTATCAGTGGCAACCCATGGCAAAACTGCTAGTTGGCACTGGGTTTCTTTCACTGTTTCCCAATGGGTTTCGGCTGCTGACTAATCGCCACATTCACCTCAACATGCCCATTGGCTTTCCTTTTTAGGCCAAGATACCGCTTTTTTTCCTAGAACTGAAAAAGTAGCGTGTGCAACCCAAATGCCCGTATTATATGGAGATATTTATCGGCAGCGGCGAGGGCATTATGTAGTTCGATTTGAATTCATAGCCCAACCGCCTTATCAATCTTTGCCCGAGGGTGGCATGAAGAGAGCATTCGTCAGCATCCATCAGATTGGCTCTGGTCCCACAATCGGTGGAAGCACAAAAGAAACTAGAGTCCTTCCAAGTTTTATTTATTCGTTGAAATCGAAACTTGGAAGGACTATGTATTAAAGCATTCCGAAGTTGTTCAAATAATCCGTTACCGAATTGCGAATCACTTGATGCGCTTCGTCACGACCATATACATTAGCAATTTCACAGGTCATTGGTTCGCCTGGCAGGTTTTTATAGGTCAAGAAATAGTGCTGAAGGCGGTTAACCACACTACGAGGTAGCTCGCTAATATCACGGTATTTACTATACAATAAATCGTCTTTCAACACAGCAATGATTTTATCGTCCGCTTCTCCTTTATCAATCA
Source organism: Runella sp. (assembly GCA_023254175.1). Lineage (GTDB taxonomy): Bacteria > Bacteroidota > Bacteroidia > Cytophagales > Spirosomataceae > Runella. Next base: position 23,945 of record JALQYJ010000155.1, read on the forward strand.
AACGCAAACCACCAATCGGAATTGCCTGGCAAATGATGTCTCCGTGAGGAATATTGCTCTCACTTAACACACAAATATCCAACGGGTCACCGTCGCCTTCTTTGATATCACCACGTCCTGACTGCTGACGTGCATATTCAGCAATGGTATCGCCACAATAGGTTTTAGGAACAAAACCATAAAGGGCAGGAACAATGTTAGAATATTTTTGAGGGCGGTCGATTTTTAGATACCCTGTTGTTTTGTCGATTTCGTACTTAACCGTATCTGTAGGTACAATTTCAATAAAGGCCGTTAAAATTTCTGGGGCATTTTTACCGATGGGAATCCCATGCCAAGGGTGAGACTTATAAACGCTTTTCAAGTTTATTATTAATTTTGGTTAGTAACGATGCTCTTATTATCAATAGCAAAGGTAATCAACCCATTGCAATGGTTTTGAGTTTTTAATAAAATTGTAGATTTTGCAACATATAATCATCAAAAAACCAATTTTCATCAAACCTACAAACCAATGTCTGAAATTAAAGTACCAACCATGACCGAAATAGCCGCCAACGGAGAAACCCCCGACGTACTTTTCTGGGTAGGCTGTGCGGGGTCATTTGATGACCGCTATAAAAAAGTAACTGTCGCATTTGTTAAAATTTTAAATGCCGTAGGAGTAAAATTTGCCGTTTTGGGAACCGAAGAAGGCTGCACGGGCGACCCCGCACGGCGAGCGGGCAACGAGTTTACGTTTCAGATGCAAGCAATGGCTAATGTTCAGGTACTGGATATGTATGGCGTAAAGAAAATTGTAACGGCTTGTCCACACTGTTTCAATACCCTAAAAAATGAATATCCTGCCATCGGTGGAAACTACGAAGTCATTCACCATTCAGAATTTTTGCAACAACTTATCAACGCAGGCAAAATTAAACTAGAAGGCGGTGGTGCTTTCAGAGGAAAAAAAATCACCTTTCATGACTCTTGTTATTTGGGCCGTGCCAATGACATTTACGAAGCGCCCCGCGCGGTTATCGAAGCCCTTGATGCCGATTTAGTAGAAATGAAACGTACAAAAGTAAAGGGGCTTTGTTGCGGAGCGGGCGGCGCTCAAATGTTTAAAGAGCCTGAAAAAGGCAAAAAAGACATCAATATTGAGCGTATCGAGGAAGCCCTTGCCACGGGTGCCGGAACCATCGCGGTTGGTTGTCCCTTCTGCATGGTAATGATGACTGACGGCGTCAAAAACAAAGAAAAAGAGGAATCAGTGAAGGTCTTTGATTTGGCGGAGTTGGTGGCGCAGTCGATGTAATACTCATTACAACGGAACTCAAAAAACCAAAAAAAACGTTATTTTGAGTGTCGAGATGAGCGTATAGAATGTCGAACGAACCAAGCTATTCGATACTCTACCTTTTGCCCTCGACACTCAAAATTCACACACTAACTCCCATTGTCATGTACATACCCTTCCACGATATTGCTTTTGAAGCTCGCGTTTGGATTTATCAAGCCAATCGAAACCTAACTGACGACGAAGTAGGAACACTTACCGAAACCCTCAAAGCGGCGCTGGAAGGTTGGGAAGCCCACGGCGAAGCACTTACCGCTTCGGGTAAAATATTCCATCATCGGTTTGTAGTGATTGCAGTAGATGAAAGTGAGGCTTTGCCAAGTGGTTGCTCTATTGACAAATCAACGCGCTGGTTGCAAGAGATTGGCCCCCGCCTAAATGTCGACTTTTTTGACCGTTCGTTGGCCTACCTCGATACCCAAGGAAACATCCAAACTATACCCGTATCGGCCATCAAAAATGCCGTTTTAGGCGAAGAAATAGAACCTACTACAACTGTGTTTGACAATACCGTAGCGACCAAAGCCCAATGGATGAGCCGCTGGAAAACCCGTGCCGACCATACGTGGCTAAAACGTTATTTTAAGGAACAAACGGTGTAAAAATAGGTCTCACTCTACTCTTAAATCCTCTCTTGTAAAAGGGGATTTTTTTTGCTCTCTATTTTTTACAATTTCTATTTGAGAGGACGCCAGAAGCAAAAATCAAAAAAATCTCCTACAAATGTTGCGCTTCTACCAAG
>JALQYJ010000164.1 GCA_023254175.1 Runella sp.
AAACCGTCATAAAAACTTGCTGGACCGAAGTAGGTTTTTGGGTCAATATAAAATCATCGTTTATTTCGACAACATTTTTTACGCGATTGAGCTTCACCGAGCGATTCCAAACCTGAATCCCCGCTTCTTTGGCGTAGCTTGGTGCAATATCCATCGACAACGTCGCTTCTTTTTCGTTGATGGTACTTTTGACGTTCTGTGCCTCGTAGGTTCGCCCTGCAAGTTGCCCTAGCCCGTTGATAATCGGCAAGTTATGGTATTGCGATTGAGTAAACCAAAGCTCGTACCGTTTCGACGAAAAAGTGCGGGCGGTGTAGTTGCCGCGACCTGCGTCGATGATAACAGGCTCATCGTTGGCATAAAGTAGAAAATCGCCTACATCGTTGTGATTGTGGCTCTCGGCATTGTGCCCGCCGTGGGTAGCCAAGTACAAACCATTGGTACTGCGGGCCGTTAGTACTTGAATATCGCCGAGCCAAGCGTCTTTGACGGGTTGATACGTTGCTTTGTTAGAAGGCAATTCTTTGATGGTAAGTAAGTTATGGATACGGCGCATACGGTGAAAGCCGTTGTTAGACACCGCCAATGGGTATTTCTCAGTTGCCCATAGACCAAATTGTATAAGTTGGGGATCGTTGATTTTTTTGCCAAAACGATACAGCATAATGCCGTCGGGTTTGAGTTTGGGGTCGGCATCGGCAAAGTTGACAAAGTAATCGTCCGCAATGTGGGTTTTGAATACGTACGACGCCATTTTTCGAATAAGGGGCTGTTGGTAGCCGTTAACTTTTCCTTGGGTCGCGGATTCGAGCAATTCTAAACAATCAAATACGCAGGCGCCTGCCGCAAACCAATAACTGGGTCCTTCGTCGCAGCCACCATCCTCGCCGAGGCCGTTGAGGTATAAATCCAATCCGAGCATGGCTGCATAGAGCTGTTCTGCACGGCTTTTTTTATCTTTTTCTAACAACAATGCCGCGGTCATCCAATTGGACATAATCCACGGATTCCAGTTGTTGACGGCATTTTTCTTACTCATCCAACCATATCGGTCGGGGTTTTGAATCATAGGTATAAATAACCGCCGATTGGTTTCAAAGTAAATTCGCTTGCGGATGAGTTTATTGATTTTGTCTAATTTTTCACCTATAAAATAGTCGGCAAAAGAAAGTACGGCTGCAGTCTCGGCCGCAAACAAATCTACGATGGGATCTTCGACATTGGGTAGACCTGTACCGCTAATGTGGGCAGGAACGCCCCAAAAACTTTCCTCACAAATCGACCAAACACCATTGAAAATTGCTTCCGTAAAGCGGCCTTTGTTTTCTACACTTTCGGCCAAAATGAGGTCAATGAGCGCGTTTCGTTTACCGAACGAAAGCTTGCTGTGGCGTTCGCGGTCGCCCGAGCGTACAAAATCCATGGAAACACTGCCTAGAATAGCATCAAATTTGAAGTTCAATCCATTTTCTCCTGCCTTAATCATTTTTGCAATCATGGTATCAGGCAGTTGGGATTGCCATTCCTCGGCGGTTTTGGGGTAGGGTTTAAATTGTGCCTGAGAAAGCAGTGACTGCTTTATGGCATCGAGCGAATAGGCCGAGCCGAGTAGGTTTCGTTGGGTTACTTGGGCGCTGGCAAGAGCCACCCAACCGATTAAAAGGGTTGTGAAAAGGTGTTTCATGGGTCGGAAAAGCTAGTTTGAATCTGTTCTGTTTAATAGATGGCCAAATACATCAGAAAATACTTTGTTTTCGGTAAAATAGCTGAGTTTTATAAGTAAAAAGATACGATTCATAGTTTTATCTAATTTTAAGTATCTCTCTAACAAAAGTTTGATTAACCCATGCGTCTAAAAAAACAGTCAAAACGGCAACTTTTGGCGGCAATCGGGACGGCTTGTTTGGTGGTGTCTTGCATGAAAACACCACGCAATAGCCAGCCCCTTGTCATCAAAGAAGACCCAGCCAAGGCCATTGCCCGAGCCAAAGAAATTCGCGAAAAAACACCTATTAAGCTCGCCGATGGGCTACAAATGACCCTTTGGGCGTCTGACTCACTTGCTCCTGACCCTGTGGCTATGGCTATCGACGACCAAGGTCGGGTATATATCAACCGTACCAACCGTCAAAAAAACTCCGAATTTGATATTCGTGGGCACCGCGATTGGATGACAGAGTCGATTGGCCTGCAAACAGTAGAAGACCGTCGTGCTTTTTTGCGAAAAACATTCTCGCCCGAGAAAAGCAAAGCCAACGAATGGCTCGCTGACCTCAACGAAGACGGTGTACACGATTGGAAAGACTTAGCCGTAGAAAAAGATGAAATATGGCGATTAGAAGATACCAATAACGACGGTATCGCCGACGTATCGCTGCGCATCCTAGAAGACTTTTTTGATGAAGTTACCGACGTAGCGGGGGGAATGCTCGTGCGGGCGGGCGAAATTTTTGTCGGAATTGCCCCCGACCTATGGCGTTTGAAAGATACCAACGGAGACGGTATCATGGATAAAAAGACCTCTATCAGTCATGGATATGGCGTACATATTGGGTTTAGCGGACATGGTATGTCGGGTGTCACCGAAGGACCCGATGGTCGTATTTACTGGAACATTGGAGACATTGGAGCCAATATTACGGCTCCTGACGGAAAAAAATGGGAAAACCCTAACTCGGGAATTATCGCTCGCTCTAACCCAGACGGCTCTGATTTTGAGATTTTTGCCTCGGGACTTCGCAATACCCATGAGTTTGTATTTGATGAGTATGGCAACCTCATCTCGTCTGATAACGACGGCGACCACCCTGGCGAAAGCGAGCGTTTGGTTCATGTAGTGCAGGGACATGATGCAGGCTGGCGTTCCAACTGGCAGTATGGAAAATACACCGACCCGCGCAATAACCGATACAATGTGTGGATGAACGAGAAACTGTTCAAACCACGTTGGGAGGGTCAAGCAGCGTATATTTTGCCACCTATTATGAACTACCACAACGGCCCAACGGGCATGGAATACAACCCTGGTACGGCTTTAGGCTCGGAATGGAAGAATAAATTTTTCTTGGTAGAGTTTGTCGGAACCCCCTCACGGTCACATATTTGGTCGTTTGGATTAAAACCAAAAGGAGCGACGTTTGACCTTGACGGTGAGAAAGACATCGTGAGTGGTATTTTGCCAACGGGTATCAAATTTGGCCCCGATGGAGCCTTATATGTTGCTGACTGGATAAATGGTTGGGATACCAAAAACTACGGTCGTGTTTGGAAATTAGACGTTACCAAAGATAAAAACGACTTAGCGGCTGTACGCGAAGAAACCAAGCGGATGATTCAGTTGAATTACCCTGCACAAACCGAGGAAAAACTGTATTCTTTGCTTTCGTACGGCGATATGCGGGTTCGTCAAAAAGCCCAATTTGAGTTGGTGAATCGCGGAAAAAAAGGGCTTCCACAGTTGATAAAAGCAGTGGAACAAACGCAGAATCAATTGGCGCGTATTCACGGGATTTGGGGAGTTGGTCAGTTGATGCGCATCGATCAAGGGAATGCTACAACGTTGATGTCGTTGTTGAACGATAAAGATACTGAAATCATCGCCCAAGCAGCCAAAATGCTCGGGGATGCTCGCATCATAAACGCAGGTAGTGCTTTAGTACCTTTGTTGAAAAACACTAATCCACGCGTTCGTTTTTACGCTGCTGAAGCCTTAGGACGTATTGCATACACAGATGCTGTAACGCCGCTAATTGAAATGATTGGCGCCAATAATGACGAGGATCTGTACCTTCGTCATGCGGGCGTTTTGGCCTTATCGCGCATTGGAAAAGTAGAACCGATAGTGGCCTTGGCCAACAATCCAAGCAAGGCATTACGTACGGCGGCGGTGTTGGTATTGAGGCGTTTACGTAATGAGAATGTGGCTATTTTCTTGAACGACAAAGACGAGTACATCGTGGCCGAAGCCGCCCGGGCTATCAACGACGACCTGTCGATTGTGGCAGCATTACCAGCACTGGCTGCTACTTTGAAAGAAACTCGGTTTACGTCGGAAGTAATTGTGCGCCGTGCCATCAATGCCGCCTTGCGCGTGGGAGGTGAAAAAGAACTTCAATTGTTGCTTGATTTTGCCCGCCGTACCGACCTTAAAGAAGAAATAAAAGCGGAGGCACTTGCGGCTCTCGGCACTTGGGCAAGTCCGTCGTACACCGATCGCGTCGATGGCCGTTACCGCGGTAAAATCGAGCGCGATCCTGCCGCTGTGAAAGCCAAAGTATTGCCGTACATCAATGAGTTTTTGAAAGAAAAGAGTACTGACCCCTTAGCTGCAATTGTGGGCTTGATTGCCGATGTAAAAATCACCGAAGCCAACGGACAATTAGTTTCAATTTTTGAAACAAGCGAAAGCCCTCGCGTAAAAGGAGCAATTTTGACCGCGCTCAATCAGCTCGGATATCCACAGATTGATGCCATCGTAAAGAAAGGAATGGATGATAAAGAAGAAAATGTGCGTACGGTGGCGCTGGGGTTGTTGAATAACAATAATGTAACCAAAGCAAGTTTACCTTTGATTGTCAACTCTATCTTTACCAAAGGTACAACGCGTGAGCAACAAAAAATGCTTGAAGTGTTGGGAAAAATGGAAGCTGACAAAACACAGGTAATTTTGAGCGATTTGATTGACCAATTGAAAGCCAAAAAACTTTCACCTAATCTTTCACTGGAGCTGAAAGAAGCGGTGGAAGCATCGGGTGTGGCATCATTGAAAGAAAAAATGGCGACAGTAAAACCTGGGGCTTCGCTTATGGATGAGTACGCCGAAGCGCTCTTTGGAGGGAATCGTTTTGCAGGACGTACTATTTTCAACAATAACTCGGCGGCTCAATGCGTGCGTTGTCATGCCATTGGTGGTACAGGAGGGGCGGTTGGGCCATCACTGACGCACATCGGCGAGGTGCTCACCCGTGAACAATTGCTGCAAGCATTGATTGAACCAAGTGCTCGATTAGCTCCTGGCTTTGGCATGGTATCGCTCACGTTAAAAGACGGACAAGTAGTCAACGGAACCTTGGCCAAAGAAACAGCAGAAGAGTTGACCATCAATACCTCTGACGCCGAACCATTGGTGATTCCTGCGGCGCGCATCGGCAAACGCGAAAATATGCCGTCGGGGATGCCACCGATGGGAAGTATTTTGTCAAAGCGTGAAATCCGCGATTTGGTAGAGTATCTGACGAATTTGAAAAAGTAGAAATACGCCCTTCCCGAAAGTTCTGAAACTTTCGGGAAGGTTTCCAGGATTTATTATTTTAGAAATAATGAATTTTAATTCCAAAGCTTGGACGAGTATAGTACCATCGAAAATGGTGAGCAGGATATTACCCTTTCACGGCTTGGATAAATCTCCAAACTGCTCGGCATGAGGGTCGAAGACGTGATTACGTTTGATGAAAAAATGGTTTTTAACATTGCCATACAAAATCATTCCCAAAATGGTTATTCCAATTCTTTTCAACAGACATTTAATCACAGTGAAAAATAGGAAGAGCTTTACCGTGAAATGTCGGCCTTGCGCTGGGGTATTTAGGGGTTATCTGCTGACGTTTTACCTTTTCACAACCTCTGTTGCCTGCGCCCCCACGGTGATTTCTGTCCCATTAATGGCCAAACTCAACGCTTGTGACGAAAGGTTTTCTACTTCCACTTCGCCTGGGCGAACGGCTACGCGAACCACTTGTCCACGGAAACCAATTCTAAAGGAATAACCTTTCCATTGCTCAGGTAAAAAGGGCGTAAAGGCCAATTTGCTGTCTTTGATACGCATTCCCCCAAAACCCTTGACCACCGACATCCACGTACCTGCCATACTCGTAATGTGTAGGCCGTCTTCGGTGTCGTTGTTATAATCATCGAGGTCGAGGCGTGAGGTACGAAGGTACATTTCATACGCTTTTTCGTTGTAACCCAATTTCGCCGCTTGAATCACATGCACGCAAGGTGACAACGACGACTCGTGCACGGTCATAGGTTCGTAGAAATCAAAATTGCGGCGTATGGTCTCGGTATCAAACTCTTCTTCAAAGAAATAAAGCCCCTGCAATACGTCAGCTTGTTTGATAAAACAGCTCCTCAAAATGCGATCCCACGACCATTTTTGGTTGATAGGGCGGTGTTCTTTGATGTCGTCGACGGTCAATAGTTCCTTATCTAAAAAGCCATCTTGCTGCAAAAATACCTGGCGTTCTTCATCGTAAGGGTAGTACATATTGTCCACAATATGCTGCCACTTGGTCAATTCTGCTTCACTCAAGGCGCTTAACACCAAGGGCTTTACTCCACTGCCTGCTGCCTGTAAACTACTGACTGCTGACAACGTATAGCGCAAACACCAAGCAGCGAGGTAGTTGGTGTACCAGTTATTATTGACGTTGTTTTCGTATTCGTTGGGGCCAGTTACGCCCAACATCACGTATTTTTTCTTGTCTGTTGACCAATTGACGCGTTGCGCCCAAAAGCGAGCGATTCCTACCAAAACATCTAGGCCATACTTAGCCAAATAGGCTTCGTCGCCTGTGTAGCGAATATAGTCGTGAATGGCGTAGGCAATGGCACCGTTACGGTGAATTTCTTCAAACGTAATTTCCCATTCGTTGTGGCACTCTTCGCCCGTCATGGTCACCATGGGGTACAGCGCTGCCCCGTTGTTAAAGCCCAGCATTGCTGCATTTTCGATGGCTTTTTGGAGATGTTTATGACGGTAAACCAAGAGATTACGCGCTACTTTTTGGTCGGCCGTAGCGAGATAAAACGGCAAACAATATGCTTCGGTATCCCAGTAGGTACTTCCGCCGTATTTTTCGCCTGTAAAGCCTTTAGGGCCAATATTGAGGCGAGCGTCTTCGCCTGTGTAGGTTTGTTCGAGTTGGAAAATGTTAAAACGAATCCCTTGCTGCGCCGAGTCAGTACGACTGCCTGAGTCACCCTCGATGATGATGTCGTTTTTAGCCCAACGTTCGGCCCATGCTTGAGCTTGTTCGGCTTTCATTTTTTCAAAACCTTTGGCCGAAATTCGCTCAATGTAGGCTTTGGCATTCGGAAGAAGTTGGTCGATGGCGTGGTTTAACGAAGCCAAGTTAACGGCATATTTGTATAGCGTAATCTCGTCGTTGGCTTTGGCTTTTAGTTCAATTTCACACGCAACGTATTTTTCTGATTTGATGGGTTTGTTTTGAAAATCAACACGTTCACCGTTGATGATGATGTCGATTTTCATCCCTGTGCATACGTTAAACAACTCCGTTTTGAACGGCGTATCTTTGGTTCGCATTTCAAGATACGCTTCTCCAAAGGCCGTTTCTTTGTGGATTTCGTCCCAAAATTTCTCGCCGTAGTTGGAGTCTTTGTTGCTAATATCGCCATTGAGCGAAGGCGTCAAGGTAATGGTACTATCAAAATTAAGCGGCGTTACAGAGTATCGAATTGCTCCGGCTTCGTCGTCTACGATGCTACAAAAGCGTTGGGCCACAACGCGTACTTGTTTGCCGCTAGGAAGGGTAGCGACGAACGTACGTTCTAAAACACCCTCTTTCATGTTGAGTACACGCGAGTAATCCGAAACGGTACAAGTGGCCAAATCGAGCGTTTCGCCCTCGATGTCAACGTTGATACCAATCCAGTTACAAGCGTTGAGTACTTTGGCGAAATAACTCGGATATCCGTTTTTCCACCAACCTACGCGAGTTTTGTCGGGATAAAAAACCCCAGCTACGTAGTTTCCGAGGAGGGTTTTGCCAGAAAATTGTTCTTCAAAGTTGCCTCGTTGACCCATTCGGCCGTTGCCAAGGCTGGTAAGACTTTCGGTGATTTCGTTGTATTCAGGAAAAAATCCTTCCTCAATAATGCACCAAGGGTCGTGTTTTATGTAATTTTTCATCGTTAGAAAAGCCCCTACCCACCATGGTAGGGTGTTTATTCAAGCCCCAAAATTAGGCAATTCGGGTGAGGGTTTTTATAACGATTTTTTCAATAATTAGTAGCTAGTTATCTTTTCGTGCCTACCACTCGCTCAAACCCGCCGAAAATAGAAGAGTTGCTTTGGCTTTTTCGTACTTTGATTTCATGGATTCAAGCTTCACTTTCAGCTCGTTGAGTTTTGACTCGCGCATGTTGAGCTGAAATAGTTGGGTTTCACCGATGCTAAACCGTTGTTCATCGGCACGTAGCACTTGGGTTTGGCGCTCTACGGCTACTTGTTGATTCTGAATCTGTTTTTCGAGGTTAAGAACATCGTTGTAGGCAGCTTGTATGTCGTTGTTAATTTCTCGACGCACTTGTTGAAGTTCAAGGTTGTTTTGCATCTGTTTGATACGTACCGTTTCCAATTTTCCACGTTCTTTACGGAATAACAAAGGCATTGAGAAATCGACGTTTAACTTATAAAACGTAGGGAATGGACCCGTTTGTGGAATTTCAACCCCTGTAACGAAACGGTGAGCATAGTTGAGAGAGGCCAATCCAATATCCAGTTTGGGCTTGAGCATTTCTCGTCCCAATCGCTCATCGATGCGTAATTGCTGGGTTTTGATGTCTAATTTCTGAATTTCAGGGTGCTTTTGGCGGGCTATATCCAATAACTGTGTTAGAGTATTAGTATCAATTCGTTGAGCTGGGCTAAGTTGCGGGACGGCATTGCCGGGCAATTCAAGGGGGCCATTGTTGTTGTCCCATAAATAATTAGAAAGAATGAGCCGAGCGTTTTGAAACTCAATTAGGGCTTGATCGAGCATAATCCGTCGGTCAAGCAATGTAACTTGGGCATCAGCAGTGTCAACGGCAGGTAAGTCGCCTTGCGCCACCCTTTTTTTGACTAGGTCGTACCGTTGTTGAGCTAAATCGTGAAACTCTTTGACTAGTGCGTAGTTACGGTACGAAAAGTACCAATTCCAATATTCTTTAGCCGCCGAAAGAATCAATTTGTTAACCAATTTGACTCTTTCTACATCGGCCATATTCTGAAACAAACGGGCGCTTTGGAGTGTCGCGCGGCGTTCGTCAATTACAAACCGTTGTAAAACAGGGAAAGTGAGGCCAATGTAACTAAGCCCATCAATGGGCGTACGAATATCTGTTCCTAGTACGTCGCCCACGTTGCGCTCAAACCCCGCTTTGACGTCAATTCCTCCCCAATACAAGGGTACTTTAAGTTGGTTGTCCCAAAAGTTAAAATAGGCTTTGTTATCAAAAAACTTACGATCAAAGTTGACTTCCAATTTAGGGTCAAAGGCTCCTTTTGCCATTAGTAGTTCGGCTTGGGCTTGGTCAGAGAGGTTATTGGCTTGTCGAAGCACGGGGTGATTTTTGACCACTAATTCATAAAAATCGCGGTAAGAAAATACCTTACTTGTGTCGGTTTGGGACCATGTAGGTGAAAAACCTACATAGCAAAGTAGCACGAAAAATAACTGTATGACGAATTTCATGTATGTTCACTTTTTATATTTTCATTCCGACTAAAGACGGGGCATCCAGGCGGGAATTTAGTTTTTGCTTACGATTTCGTCGGGTTGCTCATAACCCGACGAACGCTTTTGTTGATTTATGAGCAACCCGACGCACGTCGATTTGTCCTTTGCGCTTTTTATTTTTTCTCTTTTTCTTCCGCAGGTAAAATATCGCTAAGATAGTCAGGCGGGAAACCATTAAGTTGGCGCCATACTTCCCACCAAATCGGAACGTCTTTGAGCATTACAAAACCATTCACTCCCGAACCAATGCGTAGTTGATCGGGCCATTTGTCGTTTTCGTTGCCTTTGTGGTCTGACTTAATAAGGAGACGGTATTCGCCATTTTTACTATTGACGCGATCAACAATGGCCACGGTTCCGCCAAAGGTTCCAACTGAAGTACCGGGCCAGCCCGAAAACTGTAACGCAGGCCATCCATCGAATTCTAACCGTACGTGGCGGCCAGGTTGGATAAGTGATAAATCCATTGCTTTTACGTACAATTCGACTGCCAAGTCAGGTTTATTGGGTTGAAGCGTAACGATGGACTCTCCTTCTTTAATGGTTTCGCCAATCCCTGCTTTGAGAGTTTTGACGATGTAGCCATCTTGTGGAGCATGAATTACGTAGTGCTCGCGACGAATGCGAATATTTTCGTATTTATTTTTGAGTTTAGACAACTCAGACTCTCCGTCGGCGAGGCTTGACAAAGCTGAACTACGGTCTGAAAAGGATTTAGCAATATCCTTCTGATAATCAGCTTGTACAGAACTAAGCTCAATTCTGGCATTAATGAGTTCATTGCGTGAAATAGCTAACTTCTGACTTTGAGATACAACTTTTGCTTGGTCTTCTTGGAATTTTACACGGCGACTTTCGAGGTCTACCAACGAAATTGTTCCATCTTTGTACATGGCCTCTCCACGTTCAAGACGTTCTTTTGTTATATCAAAACCTCTACTCGCCGCTATAAGGTCAGCGCTATCACTTCGTACTTTGAGGCTAGATTGGAGAAGCTTATTTCGAGCTTTTTCTAAGCTCAATTGAAGTCCTTGTCTTAATGCAGAAATCTGATTGTCGGTGGCTTGAATTTTGGCATTATAAGCATTTATGGCCTCTTGTTTGGCCTGAATTTGCTCTTGTGTACGAACTAACACCTGTGGGTCAAAATAGTCGTCTTTAATTTCGAAAATGGTCAAAAGAGTATCTCCTTTTTTAACAAAATCACCTTCTCTTATGTGCCATTTTTGAATTTGCCCAGCCACGGCATTTTGGATATTTTGAGGGCGGTCTTTGGGCGTTAGAGCCGTAACGTAGCCCTTGCCGTTGATGTTTTGTTGCCAGGGCAAAAACATCACAAGAATCAGGGCAATTACAATTCCCAAAATCCAGCGGTACACTACTTTGGCGGTTTTAGGCGAATGAAGCGTATGAAGGGAATTTACTTCGTTTTCGATGGCAGGTGCATTGACCCGCTGATTTGATAAATTTAGCATGGTCTTAGTTTTCGAGCGTAGAAACGTGTTTTAATACAGTTTTATAAGGCCCTTCTGCAATAACATGGCCTCCTTCCATCACTACGACGCGGTCGCAAGCGCCCATAAAAGCGGGGTCGTTGGATAACACTACGAGCGTCCAATTGTGCGAAGGATCCGTCAAAAACTCAATAATCCGCATTCGTTCTCCGCGTTCAAGCTGGCGAAGGGCGTCGGTGTAAAGTAGCAGTTTGGGCTGTGTCAATAAACAACGTGCCAACGCAATTTTTGTAACAAAACTCAATGAGAAATGCCGCCCTCCTGAAATAATGGGCGTAGCAAGTCCTTCGGGAAGCTGGGCAATTTCATCGGTAAGGTGTAATTTATCTAAGGCATCTTTGACTTGTTCCAACGAAATCCCTGCCCGTCCCATAGTCAAGTTTTCGAGGATAGTTCCATCGAAAATCTCTTGGTTAGGAAAGTTCATGCTCAAATGGTTACGCAGAGTGGTCACGTCGAGGTCACGCATTGACACCCCATTGTAAATGAGACTTCCCTCATATTCGGTCAAGACTCCCGAAAATAGTTTCAAAAGGGTATGCTTTCCCGAACCGTTTTGCCCCGTTAAACAAACCCGTTCGCCTGGCCGAATGTCGAGCGAAATGCCATTAATAGCGGCTTTGGGGGCATCAGGGTAATTATATTTTAATTGATTGGTTTTAAGGGCAAGTCCTTTGGTAAACTGGTTGGCTGAGAAGCGGAAACCTCCCTCTTTTTCTAAAGTTAAATCGGAAACATAGCCCAATTTATCAACAGCTGTGAGCAGATCAAATACAACATCAATGCTGAGAAGTAACTTCTCAACGGCCCCTGTGAGTAAAACAATCACGATTTCGGACGCAACAAATTGCCCCAACGAAATTTGTCGGTTGACAAGAAGGTAGGTTCCGAGAATTAATAAACCTCCAATGACTACAACCTTGAAAACCAGCGAGTAGTAATAAAAACCTTTAAGAATTTTAAAGTGTTTATTTCGATAAGTTAGGTAGTTATTGACCAAGCCATCCATTCGCTGAATCGGCAGATTGGTGGCTCCTGCTGTTTTGAATGAAAACAAGGTACTTGCCATTCCTTCGAGCCAAGCTACTACGCGGTACTTATACTTTGATTCTTTAATGCTAGTTTCAAGCCCTTTATGTCCGTTGATACGAATGATGGCGAAGAAAATAAGAATGACAAATAAGCTAAACGCAATAAAGAAGGGGTGGTAAAACGATAATAAAAGTAATCCAAAAATAATCTGTAACAGGGCGGCTGAAAGTTCAATCAAAAACTTTGGTAGTGCTTTTTGGATGGTCAAAACGTCAAAAAAACGGTTCATCAATTCCGTGGGATTATCTTGGCGTAACGCTTCGTATTTTAAACGCGGCACGCGGTACGTAAACTCAAAAGCCGCCTTTGCAAAAATGCGCATTTGAAGAGTTTCTACGAGCGATACCTGAATAATCTGCATAATACCGCTACCAATCAGTCCCAAAACGACTAGCCCCATCAAAACATACACCGAACTAAAAATGGAACCACTGGACACCAAACTAAAGATAGCTTGTACTCCCAAGGGCAATACAAGGCTAATGAGTCCAACAACTACGGCATAAAAATAAATGTAGCCAATATCTTTACTCTCATTGCGAAGCAGACGAATCAACCTTTGAACAGGGCTGAGAATTTCGTTTTCGGTTTGGCTCAAGGTACTGTCATCGCTTACCAGAGGTTGCATCGGAAACGCCGTAATGTACAGCACCTGACCGTTTTTGGAGGTGTCGGATTGATTCTCAAAGACCAAAGGCGATATAATATCGGTAGAACTGTGATGTGGCCTATTTTCTATAATAGGACTCCATTGGACGTTTGCTCCTTGGTAGTCTTTGCCGACAATGACGGGAGTAAGACCTAAATTGTGTTTTTCAAAGTAAAGAACAGGGTGCGTAGCTGACTCAATAAAGGCAACAAACTGGTTTTTGGGTAAACAGTTAACGACCAGTGTAAGGTTATTTTGGCGAGCACTACGGTTGAGGTTTTCAATAAACCGATCAATGTCGGTCTCTGAATAAGACAATCCCTGTTCGACCTGGTCATAAGTGGTACGGTGTGTAACCACGGGCTGCCCTGTCGAAATGGCAAGTTGTTCTACAATCTGTCTAATATACTGCGAATACATACTGATTCCTTGTGGGTTGATAGTTGAAAAAGCAATAGACCGTTATATTTGTTCCTTTAATAGTTAATTCTAACTCAATTCTAATATAGGTCTATTGTGGCAAACTACGACGAAAATTGGGCTTTGGGTAAAACCATTTTGGTAAGAGATTGTCCTTGGCTAAACTGGAGTTGGGCAGGTATAGTTTTAGTTTTGGGGATAAATTCTTGTACTCCCCCTGCGACAACTGCGAAACCACTTTGAAATGTAGCGAATTTTTTGCATTGGAGGTAGGGCGATTTGTCGAATATGACGTCAGCGAAGAAGAGGTGGCGTTGGGGTGGCCTGCGATAAATCGGGCTTATCAATGGAAAGAGCGGATAGCAGAAAGTTATATCGACTTAGCAGGAGATAAAGTACACCGTATTGCTCGTTTTCGTCGAACACTAGATAGCCAGCCGTGGAAGCTAGATCTTTCACAGTACGATTAAAAATTGATTGCGCTATTGGTAACGAAAACGGCCAAGAATACGTAAAAATGACTTTTCTTCCTTCCGAGAAGCTGGCTTGGAACGGGAATATTTACAACAACTTGGGAGAGGATGAGTATGTACTAAAAAATGTAAACAAAGTATTTCAACTAGGAGAAACTACTTTTGACCGAGCGGTGACGGTGGTACAGCAAAATGATTCTACGCTAGTGAAACAAGACAAACGGATTGAAACATACGCAGCAGAGGGGTAGGAATGATTTATCGGTAGCGAATCAACGTACAATTTTGCTCGTCCACGCCTACCTGTATCGGTAAAGCGCAGGTAGACTTTGGAACTCGACAGTTCATTCGCGTTAAACGTGCAGGAGTAGAATAGAATGGAGGGTTGCTTACAGCCCGATGAAATAAAATGTCGAATTTGGGTTTCTAAGCGGTATTTACTAAAAAAACAAATACATAAAATATATGCAAATAGTTGTTAATCAAAAGGTTAAATGGTTTTTTGTGGCCGTCTTTACTTTCCTTTTCATGTGGGGGGGGAGGGTGCAGTCCCAAACTGCTAAGTACCTTGTGTTGCTTAAAGACAAAACGGGTACTCCTTTTACAACCGATAACCCTACGGTTTACCTGAGTCAACGCTCGGTAGACCGCCGTATGCGGCAAGGGATTGTGGTCACATCAAGGGATTTACCCGTAAACCCTTCGTATGTATCTCAAATCTGCCAAACAGGGGCAAAAGTGTGGTACACATCGCGTTGGTTGAATGCTGTGTTGGTTGAGGCTACTACGGCACAATTAACCGTCATTCGGGCGCTGCCGTCAGTGAAAGGAATTGAATTTAACCGTGCCCTTCGCACAGCTCGTCTGTCGGCTGAGAAACAAACCAATGCCACTCAACAAAAATTTGGAATGGATGCTTTTAACTATGGAGCTTCACTTGGCCAAATTCAAATGTTGGGGGCTGATGCCATGCACAACCAAGGGTACAATGGAAAAGGAATGTTGGTGGCGATTTTGGACGCAGGCTTTTTAAACTCCAATACCAACCCTGCTTTGAGTACGTTGTTTACTGAAAAACGCGTAGTTACTACGTACGATTTTGTCAAAAATGAAGCTAGCGTTTACGAAGACCATTCGCACGGAAACAACGTGTTTAGCATTATGGCAAGCTTTAGGGAAGGAAGCCTCATTGGCCCTGCGTATGGCGCTTCTTACGCGCTTCTTCGTACCGAAGACGACAATAGTGAATCCCGTTTGGAGGAAGCCAATTGGCTGATAGCCGCCGAATACGCCGACAGTTTGGGCGTCGATGTCATTAACACTTCTTTGGGATATAATCAGTTTGATAATGAAGCCGATGATTATACGTATGCCGATATGAATGGCAAAACGACGCTCATTACGCGGGCAGCCGATTGGGCTGCTGCAGTAGGAATGGTGGTGGTGGCGTCGGCAGGGAACGAAGGGTCGAGTGCGTGGAAATACATTTCGGCGCCTGCTGATGCCGATTCTATTTTGGCAGTAGGAGCCGTAGGCAGTACCAAAGCATTGGCTTCGTTTAGCTCCCTTGGTCCTTCGGCTGACGGTCGCGTGAAACCTGATGTCTGTGCCCAAGGAGCATTGACGGTCTATTCAAATCAAGCAGGTACGATAACGCCGGGCAACGGAACGTCGTATTCTGCCCCGCTAATTGCGGGCTTGGTGACGGCATTTTGGCAATCGCAACCGCAACTTACCGCCATGCAAGTCATCGATTGTATTCGTCGAGCAGGAGATCGATTCTCCAGCCCAACCCCTCAATTTGGCTACGGAATTCCCACTTTTGCGGCAGCGACG
Organism: Runella sp.; assembly: GCA_023254175.1. Classification (GTDB taxonomy): domain Bacteria; phylum Bacteroidota; class Bacteroidia; order Cytophagales; family Spirosomataceae; genus Runella. Next base: position 15,509 of record JALQYJ010000164.1, read on the forward strand.
GAGATAGCACGGGCCAAGTACTTGCCGATGAGTACGGGAGTTAAACCAACGGAAGCTATTGTGTTTCCAAATCCTTTGGGGAATGCCACTGCGTTACAAATTCAATGGGGACTCGAATTTACGGGTAAAAAAGTAGAAGTCGCACTGACCGATGTGGCGGGAAGAGTATGGTTACAACAGTCTATGGTGGCCAATGAAACGTCGAGTAAGTTGGTGCTGCCAATGGCGATGCCTCAAGGGGGGTATTTCTTAAAAGTGAACGATAACGAACGCGTAAGGGTTTTGAAAGTAATAAAATAAGAAGAAGTTTACATGAAACCACATATTAAAATCGACATCGTTTCGGACGTAGTTTGTCCGTGGTGCTACATCGGAAAGCGCCGTTTGGAAAAAGCCGTTGACCAGCTCAAAGGCGATTATACGTTTGAAATTAGTTATTTACCTTTTCAACTTTCGCCCGAGACACCGTTGGAAGGAGAAAACATGAAAGAGCGACTTTCGGCTAAATTTGGCGGAGAAGAGCGCTTTTATGAAATCACCAACCAAGTATCGAGTGTAGCCGCAGGAGAAGGGCTTCAATTCGATTTATTGAATCAACAAATTTCACCCAACACGCACGGTTTACACCGATTGGTGTGGTTTGCCCAGCAAAAAGGTAAACAATTGGCGCTGGTAGAGGCATTCTTTAAAGCCTATTTTGAAGACCGTGTGAACCTTGCTAACGTAGAAAATGTAGTGGTGGTAGCACAGTCGGTAGGGTTAGATGCGGATGAGATTCGCCAGTTTATTGTCTCCGATAAAGGAGCAGAAGAAGTAGATTATCTTCTTTACCAAAACCGTTTGATGGGTGTGAGCGGTGTACCATATTATATTATTAATGACAAATATGCTGTTTCGGGCGCGCAGCCAACGGACTTGTTTTTGCAGGCATTGCCAGATATTGCGGTCAAAGCCCCGATTCAAGCGCCAACGCAAGGGGAAGCGTGTGACCTCGAAACGGGTGTATGCTAATGCCACCTTTTCGTATTATTTCGTTTGCCTTGTTGCTGGTTACGTTGGCCGTTAATGTCTCGATGCCACTTTTTCGAGT
>JALQYJ010000177.1 GCA_023254175.1 Runella sp.
GTCGGTGATGATGGGGGAAACAGCCGAAACAGGTGAGTTTTTGGTCTACGACCTCGATGTTCGCGATACCACCGAAGTATTGGTACAAGCAGTGACGGAGCGTGGAAACCGCAATATCAATATTTTGTTGAATCCGTTTCAACCCGCGAAGGTGACATTGGCCAAAATTCCTTTACATTCGATTCAGTTTGACCCTAATGAATTGAATGAATACCTCAAGCGGACGGAAGAGTATTTACGCATTGAGCGTCAAATTCGGGCAAGCCGAGAGCAATTGTTGAACGAAGTAGTGGTAAAAGCAAAACGTCCCGACCCTATCAAGGACGATTCGCGGCGGGCTATGTACGGTGAGCCGAGCAATTCGGTAAAGTTCGACGTCATCAATACGGCGGGGGCATTATCTATTTTTGACGTCATTCAAGGGCGTGTCCCTGGCGTGCAAATTACGGGGAGTGGGATGAATCGTTCTATCCAAATCAGGGGAGCAGCCAATTTTAGCGGTGTTGTTGAGCCTTTGTTTTTGTTGGACGGAATGGCCGTAAGCAAAGACGCGATTATGTCGATTCCTCCCACGGATGTAGAGGCTGTTGATATTCTTAAAGGAGCCAATGCTGCTATTTATGGTAGCCAAGGCGGCGGGGGAGTAGTGGCCATCCTGACCAAGCGGGGCGGTTCTACCTACGACTGGGCCAAAGATCAAGCAGAGGGCGTAATTACCCAAAAAATCTTGGGATATAGCCCTATACGGGTGTTTTATGCCCCAAAATATGACAAAGAAGCCCCCGAACACGTGCAACCCGATTTTCGTGCAACCTTGTTTTGGGAGCCTATGATTCAAACCGACAAAGAAGGGAAAGCCAAAGTTTCTTTTTTTGCTTCAGATGCTCAAACGGAGGTGAAAGTTCGGCTAGAGGGGATGAATGCCACGGGGGCGTTGGGCGTTAAAGAAAGTACGTTTAAGGTTAACTAAGTAACGGATGATAGTAAAAGCCACCCCGATATTTTATCGCGGGTGGCTTTTTTAGTTGAATGATGATTCTCAAACGAAAAAGATTCTTTGACATCTATTCCGCCTTTGTAGTAGTAAATATGAGTAACTCTCTTTTTAAGAAAGTAGATGTTCCAACATGTACGTCTTATTTGTATGAAGACCACCCAAATTCCACTCCTGAATCCTGCAGAATTCGATGACTATGTATTTGATACCTTAGTTTGGAAAAATACTCAACGGCCTTTTTTTAATCAGTTTCATGTTATTCGTTTAGAGGACTATAAAAAACACCTCATTATTCCCCAACCCCCCCACCGCCGTTCAGTTACCTTTTTTGTTTTTTTGACCAAAGGTATCCTCGAACGTCGAAAAGCATTAACAAAATACCAAATCAAGGCGGGTTCGTTCTTTTTCCTACCTGCTTTTCAAATTACCTCACTAGATACCTTGAGCGATGATGCCGAAGGTTTTTACTGTCATTTTAGTGCCGATATTTTTAGTAATAGTCCGTACAAAACTGAATTTTTACAACCTTTTTCGTTCTTACAACTGACAGGCTATCCGATTGTTGAGGTCGGAAATGAACAGAGTACCCCTTTTGTACAATTGTTTAATCGCTTACTACAAATCAATAAGACCCTTACCTCTGACCAATTTGGGTTGCTTGCCTCCTACTTGAACACCATTTTTTGGGAAGCCAATCAGTTTGTCAAACCCAACGAAAAACCTATTGGCAATGCCGCAGTCAGGATGACAGAACGTTTTAAAGCTGCTCTTTCTCTACACATTTACGAAAAACATACCGTCTCCGAATTTGCCGAACTGTTATCCGTTTCACCCAATCACTTACATAAATGTGTAAAAGCTGTGACAGGTAAAAGTGCCCATGATTTACTGGATGAAATGCGCGTTTTGGAAGCCAAGGTACTGCTCAAACAAAGTGGACTTTCCATTGCCGATATTGCTTTTAAAATTGGTAAGCTTGACCCCAGTGATTTTAGTCGGTTTTTCAAGGCTGAAACGGGTCAAACCCCCAAAGAATACCGACATTCTGCCTACTGACCTCAATTTTTATAGTATGCTTTTTTACTAGCATTTTGTTCCAACAACCATACTTCTGTATTCTTTAATCGCTTAGCGACCTTTCGGCCTTTTTCAATTCCTAATACACTAAAAGCGGTCGCAAGTGCATCGGCAGCAGTACCATTGGGAGCAACAACCGTTGTGCGGGTATGGGTTGTCAAGCCTACACCCGTGTATGGACTCACAATGTGCGAATACCTCACCCCTTTGTAATCAAAATGCCGATACGTACTTCCCGAAGTAGCGACCCCACAATTTTTCAATTTCAGTATATGCGTGGCAGTCGTATCCCCTCCGCCCGAACTTACTTCAATACTCCAACCCTCTTTCTCAGGTGGCGCATCTCCAATGGCCAAGTCTCCACCCGCGTCCAAGAAGGCACGATGAATACCAAATGATTTCAAGACGCTCAACACATCATCGGCAGCATACCCCTTTCCTATTGCTCCAAAATCAATCCGCATTTTTTTACGCTTCAAAACGACCGAACGATCCTTTTTTCGAAGTTGAACCAAACGATACCCCACCGCATCGCGCGCCTCTTTAAGTTGAGGTTTGTCAGGGAAATAATTGCGCCTAACTGCCCTACGCCACAATTGAACAATCGGGCCGACAGTTACATCAAAAGCACCGTTCGCCTGACGACTATATTGTTGCGATTTCACCAAAATATCAAACAAAATCGGGCTTGCATAGAAACGCTGTCCCGTTCCTGCTGTTTCAGAAAGCCGATTTACTTCGCTTCCATCCAAATAATCGCTCAAAAGGGAGTTAAGGTAGTGAATACGAGCAAAAGCGCTATCAGAAGCTACTTTTGCAATAGAATCACTTGAAGCATAAAAAACCAAATTAAACTCCGAACCCATGGCGTTTCGGGCATACGCAAATCGTCGAAGTGAAGAAGGTTGTTGACCAACCGATTTTAACGCTGACAAACTCAAGCATACCAAAGTAAAAACGTATAAAGAAAGTCGGCTCACAAAGAATGAATTTATAGACAGATAGATATATTTTCAAAATAACCGCCAAAGTTGAACCTTTTTGCACGGTTTTTGGTATCACAAGTATAAAAATTGTTCCAATGGAAACGATTCGTACCTTTGCGTGTTGTTGCTGTTTCATTCGTTAAGCGATTGAAAGGGAATAGTTTAGCCAAAGTGAATCAACCATAAAGCTGCCCTTTCCCACTCGGAAGGGCTTTTTTTTTATAACCTAGTCAATGCCATGACCTCAACCCCAACTACCTTGTCAAACACTTTTTTTGAACGTCTCGCTGAACAAAACACCCATTATCAGTACCGTTTGCCCTCCCGAAACGAAGTCGGAAAGTTTGTGGAAGAAATGATGCGTTTTTTGTTTCCTATCACCCAAGATTGTTCGCGCTCAGCCACCAATCTACCAGAAGCTTACATCAAGCTTCAACAGCGTCTTTTGTGTTTGTTGGAACCTCTCAATGGCAACCTTGAAACCAACCATGAAGCCGTTACGGAGCAGTTTATGAAACAACTGCCTGCTATTTATGAAAATTTGCTTTTGGATGCTCAAGCCATTTCAGACAACGACCCCGCTTCCATTGGTATTGAGGAGGTTATTGCCGTCTACCCAGGCTTTTATGCTATTGCAGTATACCGTTTAGCGCACGCCATGGTCGATTTAGAAGTTCCTCTTCTTCCCCGTATGCTGACCGAATACGCCCACGGACTAACGGGTATTGATATTCACCCTAAAGCGAACATTGGGCAATCGTTTTTTATCGACCATGGTACAGGGGTAGTTATCGGCGAAACAACTGACATTGGCAATAATGTCAAAGTCTATCAAGGGGTAACACTTGGTGCTTTGAGCGTTTCTAAATCATTGGCAGAAACCAAACGCCACCCTACTATTGAGGATAATGTGGTGATTTATGCCAATGCGACCATTTTGGGAGGTAAAACGGTCATTGGAAACGACTCTATCATTGGAGGAAATGCTTGGTTAACTGCCAGTGTACCGGCATTTTCGCAAGTGTACCACCAAAGCGAAGTAAAAATACGCCAAACCGTATTTTAGTCTCTAATTTATAAAATCGTCTCTAACTGCCGAAATACGGCTATCAATGCTTTCCCTTTGTCAGAAAGCGTATATTCAATATGGAGTGGTTTGAGTTGAACCACTCTTTTTTCCAAAATCCCCCGCTCTTCCATTTCCTTCAATGCTGTGGCTAACGACTGCTTGTTAGAGCCTTTGAGCTGACGAAGTAGTGTATTGAATCGCAACGGCGCTTCCAAGGCCAATCGAAATAATTGCGGCTTCCATTTGCCCGAAAGCATTTTTAACAACCCCTCTACGGGACATTCTTGCCCTTGTTCTTCTTCCATCGGTGTAGTCATCTTTTTTTGACTAATTGACTGACGTTTTGTTTTACATCAACTTTGTCCCAAAATTGTAAAATTAAAACCATAGCTTCTAAAAAAAGTTGATTTAACAGCTATGAAAACTCAAAATCCACTCCTTTGCGACCCAAAAACTGGAATTTGTGAACTTCCTCAAACCGAGTTAACTTCCATCATCAAACATATTTCAACGGAAAAAAAGCCCGTAAAAGTGATGTATTACACCGACCCTATTTGTTCAACTTGTTGGGGAATTGAACCGCAATTACGTAAGCTTAAGTTGGAATACGGCGGAGTTCTCGACATTGAATACCGAATGGGAGGCCTATTACCTGACTGGAGCTACAACAGCGGTGGCATCAGTGAGCCTTCCGACGTGGCACCTCATTGGGACGAAGTAAGCAAGTACTACGACATGCCGATTGATGGTGATGTGTGGCTCGAGGACCCACTCCACTCATCGTTTCCTCCCTCTATTGCGTTTAAGGCAGCCCAGCTTCAAAGTGAAACTAAGGCGCTGTCTTTTTTGAGGAGAATCCGTGAGATGGTATTTCTCGAAAAGAAAAACATTACTCAATGGTTATATTTATCGGCGGCGGCTCAGGAAGTAAGCCTGGAATTAAATCAGTTCAAGATAGATTACGAATCTAAAGCGATTGAGTTGTTTAAAGAAGACTTACAGCTAGGCAAACAGCTCGGAGTCATGGGCTTTCCAAGTTTGTTTTTTGTAGATGCGCAGCAAAATCAACAATTGGTGTATGGCTTTAAACCTTATGCAGAGTACGAAAAAGCCATCGCAGATGCTTTTCCTGAAGTACAAAAAAGTTCTTATAACCACTCGCCCGAATATCTTTTTGGTGTCTTCCCTACATTGACTACCAAGGAGTTTGTCGAATTAAGTGAGTTATCTCGCCCTGAAAGTGACGAAAAGCTACAAGCACTTGCTCGTCAGCAAAAAATCACTCCACTGATTTCCAAAAATGGTATTCTTTGGAAAGTCATCAACACCTACTAAGTCCACTTATTATCCCACTATTTTCACTATTTTAGCTTCACGCAGAGACGCATAATAATCAATTGCTTAACGTCTCTGCGACTTTGCGTGATTAACTTTTAAAAGAAGTTAACAATTAAATCTGTACCGAATCATACACAATGACCCACTCCCAAAGGTGCGAGTAATTTTCTATAAACTTGAGGTGAATTAGATGCTTTTGGTACACTTCTTGTTCTTCCAATGTTCGGCAAAATTAGAGAGGATATAGTTGCTACTTTCTGTAAAAATCCATTTTAATTTGGTTAAAAAATAACGCTCTTTCATTTAATGAAACGCTACGTTTTACACAACCTATTTAACATTTACCATTTTGAAGCAACCGGATGGGAAGTAACAACACAACCAGAACGGCTCTCACCGTTGCGTAGTCCACAAACAAATTTCTGGAATCGTCAATGGTGGCTCTTGTGCCGTGGAATACCTAGCTAGAGGGTAAAAACGAGAGAATTGCCTTTTAACACATTCCTATTTTACCCTCAGCAGTCGCAGATTGCAACTGTGCTCATTTTTGCAGGCCATACCCTACGTTTTGCTGCGGGTTTGAATCTATGAACATCAGTAGGTAAAATGGTATCAACAGTGATACTCCATTTTTTAGCAGTATCTCCAAAAGTCAGAACCACCGAAATCAAACTAGCTACGACCGCTCCAATCGCCAATGGTAGAACGCCATTGGTCAACTGAATACTAATGACCGCCCCCACGCGCGCCGCTTCACGGATTACCTGTACGGGGTCTCGGTAGTATTCAAAAGTCGTAATAAAAGTAAGACAATCGAAGGTGTAATCTTTGAAAGGTATAAAATGGGAGTCGGCTCATACCAAATTTCCTCGAAAAAGGTACGCTGCTTGCCCGAGCAAGAAGGGAAAAATGCCGCCCCAGCGGCTTCAATGCCAATATCTTTAGTTCCGCGCTTCACTGGCTATTGCAATAAGCAGAGGGAAGAGGGAGGAGGGAATAACTAAAGGAAAAGGGAAGGAGGAAGGACATGAGTGATGGAAAAATACGTAAATTTTATCCCTGATGAACAATACATCCATTACAATCACTTCAAACATACCGTAACCAGATTCTTTGGGTATTTGCTTTTTTGTATTTACCAAACCACTGACACAACGGATACAGCGCTACGACAAGGCCTATCCATACCAAATATACGCCCCAGAGTGGCAAACCATTGGCGGCTTTGGGGCGGCCAAATCCGAAACCAAATTCAAAATCTTTGACCTCAAACCCTTGTGCAAACAGAACGGCAAACAGGGTCAAATGAACCATATACCAATGCAATAAATAATAAAACATGGGGACTTTGCCGTAGGTGGCAAAAAAATGACTGAAGGCGTTTTCTACACTTTCAAAGCAGTACAAAAGCAAAAACATTGTCCCTAACGTCATCAAATCGTACAACAAGGAAGGTGGGTATTTGGTCACATTGATGAAAGATAGTAACGTAAATAAGCTATCTTTTTGAACCGACCAAGGCTGCGGGTCGAGTAAAATATTGGTAAAGCGAAGCACCACAAAAGCGGTTAAAGTCACTCCACCCAGCTTAAAAAAAATCAGTTTTCGTTCTTGGGCAGGTTTTTTAAAATAGCTTCCTGCGCCGTATCCCGCCAACATAATGCCCAGCCAAGGAAAGAGTGGATACCCTATAATCAGCGTTTTAGAAGCAGGCAATGGCAAGGCTGTTACCGAAAAGATAGGTGTTAAAATAGTTCGCCACGCCGAACTTTCGGGTAAGGGCAAGTGCGCAAATGCCCCGTGAAGCACCATAATAGCCACACCTACAACGCCCAAAGTTGAAGAAGATACGTGGTGCAGCAAACCCAGAATCACGAAACTAAGTCCGATAGCTGCAATGACCTGAAACAGAAATACATTGAAATGAATATCCCACCAAATACCAAAGGTAATAACGGTAAATTCAAGCACCACCAGCCACAACCCTCGTTTGATTAAAAACAGGTGATTATCCTCTTTTTGAGAAGAAAAATAAGCCGACGTTCCTGCCAAAAACACAAATATTGGAGCACAAAAATGCGTAATCCATCGGGTCACAAAAATGGGGACAGTGGTAGTTGCTAAGTTGGTGGGGTCGAAGGTTTGAGAAGGGAAGTGAATTAAATCTCGAATATGGTCGAGGGCCATAATGACCATCACAACGCCTCTTACGGTGTCAATAGAAGAAATACGTTTCATAAAAATACCAATTTTAGCCCATTATTTCGGGCCTCTATTAAAAAGCAGAAAACAAAACCGACAGTGAGGTGATGTATTTTCATTAATAAGAAGGTAAGTTGTTGACTTCTAAATGTACTTTTCACCAAAAGTCAATTAGTTGTTGCGTTCTATCATACCCAATAATCCTAATTAACTTAGCATAAAACTCCGTTCGCTGAAAGCGGGTAAATTGGGTTTGCCTTCGTAAAAGTACCGTAGTTCGTCTTTAGAATCCATCAAACCAAGGCTATACAAAACAGGCACGAAGTGGTCGGGAGTGGGAGCCGCCAATTTACCCAGTTTATGGCTCGTTTCATACTTGATAATGTTTGAAACGTTTCGTTCACTAATCTGATTTTTTATCCATCCGTCATACTCTGCCTCCCAACCAAATGGCGTCATGTCGCCCGACTGCATTTTAGGGCCAAGGATTTGAAGATTATGAATCAACGAGCCACTACCGATGATTAAAACACCCTTTTCGCGCAATGATTTGAGCTGTTTACCCAATTCATAATGGTACTGAGGTGTTTCGTAGTAGCTAATACTCATCTGAAATACAGGAATATTGGCATTGGGAAACAGGTGCATCAGCATAGGCCACGCACCGTGGTCGAGTCCCCAATCAGTAGTTTCGTGTACCGAAGGAATGATTTTTGTTACCTCTTTCGCAATATCAGGTGCTCCTTTTGCATGGTACTTGGGGGTGTAATAATGTTTCGGAAAACCGTAGTAATCGTAGATTTGCTGTTGCTCGGGCGAAATATTAACAAACGTACCCCTCGAACACCAGTGCGCCGAAACAACCAAGGCCGCTTTCACTTCGTATTTTTTCTGCAAATCAAGCCCCAACTGAAACAATGCATTCCAAAAAGGACGCTGTTCTTTCGATAAAGGGATGTCCATTGGGCTCCCGTGCGACGTAAACAACACGGGCGTTCGGGTGCTTTGCGTGGGCAAAGTATCGGTATATTGCTTAAAACTGCTCAAGGTTCCCATGGCAGAAAGTGTTAGAAGTGATTGAATAAATTCCTTGCGTTCCATCTCAGTAAGGATTTGCTCCCCTAAAATAACGGTAAATTCTGCAAAAAAACATGAACCCAAGGCTTCTTTCGTGGCCGAGGTTTCTCAAAACCTTTGCAATCGGTTATTTGGTTATTTATAACCGATTGCAAAGAGAAAAAGCCTAATAAGTAATGTTTTGGATAAACGAGATTTTGAGAAACCTGAAGCGTCGGTCATGTGTAACCGACGACACTGCACTACAAAGCCGTTTCTACGGCAAATGCTTCTTTCAAAAAGGCTGCTAAAGGGATTGTTTTGCGTCCCAAAATAGTTTTAAGGACTGGCCTCGAAATGGTCGCCCAACAAAGGATTTAAGGGCGGCTCGTTAATGTCTTTTATCGCCACATCCGTATATAAAATTTTGCTACAGAAAATATAGTGATGTAAAAAAGTATAGTACTCTTAAAAAGTATAGTAGCCTGATTGACAATATGATAGAATCATTAAAGTCTGTCGAAAATGTAAAAAATGCCCCATCTCGTACGTTTTGGCCGTGCAAGATACCCTTAACGCCTTTCAGGGAAAGTGGAAAATGCCCATCAGTGGAACGTTATTGTTTGGCAAAAAACGATTCAAGAAAATTGAACGTGAAATTCCAACATTTAGTGGCGTCCGTAAGGCAGGATAAACCGCTAGGATGAATATTTTCATGCCTTATTGTAACTAATTTCTTTACTTTTGTGGCAAAATCAACTTAACGACCTTCCTATGTCAGAATTCCCTCCTTGCCCCAAATGTGGCAGTGAATACGCTTATCCAAGTGATAATTTATTAGTGTGTCCCGAATGTTTTCACGAATGGAACCCCGAAGATGCGGAGGGTGAAGTGGTAGAGGGTGAACCTAAAGTACTTGATTCTAACGGGAATGTCCTTCAAAACGGTGATTCTGTGGTGGTTATCAAAGATTTGCCCGTAAAAGGTGCACCCAAGCCCATCAAGGCAGGAACGAAAGTGAAAAATATCCGCCTTACCGATGGCGACCATAATATCGACTGCAAAATCGACGGTTTTGGCTCGATGGGACTCAAATCGGAGTTTGTACGTAAAGCCTAAGTGTATTTTAAACTTCACGCAGAGACGCTTAGAAGCAAAGTTGCTATTCATTTTTTCATCTCTTTTCGTAGCTGCGGCTCTGCGTGAAACTTTGTTTTAAGTTCCTTTCTCTCGCTATAAACACTAACTTTGGCTGTTTACTTAACCTTTAACCTTTCATGAACCTACTACACCTTACCAAAGTCATTTATTTTGCGCTTTTGTGCGCACTTTTTTTGGGTACTCCCGCTCATGCTCAATCTTCCAGCGGCTACATTCTCGTCGTAGAAGGCTACGATTGGGGCCCTGCGGTCAGCAAAGTGATTGTTGCACTGGATGCACCCTCAACCAATGTCGATTTTAGAGAGTTTACCGTTGCCGTGACGCGGAGTTCAGACTGCGCTACCATTCCTGATGCCCTTAAAAACGGCAATCGTACCGTGGTGTTTGCCTATGTTTCCGACGTCCAAGGCAAGCGTCTCCCCCAAGGTTCGCACGCCACGCTCGTATTAGCGGTGGCGCCCAACATGCCTCTTTCTTCGCCTTTTCAGTACTCACAGACTGGCAAATGCCGAGGCAATTCGTGGGTCAACTACCAAGTATCCGTCACTAACACCAAAACCAATCAGGTGTGGAACAAAGAAAAAGTACGCCTTCGCCCAGGCATCGACGAGTTTGACTTGACGGGAAAATATGAATACGAACCAGGTAAAACCATGTCATATGCATCTTTTACCCCCAAAAATAAGTCAACCCGAAATCCGTTGATTATTTGGTTGCATGGAGGTGGTGAGGGCGGCACCGACCCCACCATTCCGCTGATTGGTAACAAGGCTTTTAATTATGCCTCTGCTGATATTCAAAAATATTTTGGGGCGGCTTATGTGTTGGTGCCACAATGCCCTGGCGCGTGGATGCACAACAAGGAAGGCGTAATGCAGCCTGGCTCGGGCGAAGACGTATATAACGTAGGGTTGATGGCACTTATCAAAACGTACGTGGCTCAGCACCCCGACATTGACCCCAAGCGCATTTACGTGGGTGGCTGCTCCAACGGCGGCTACATGGTACTCAAGTTGATTCTAAAAGACCCTGCCTATTTTGCGGCGGGTTACATTAGTGCCTTGGCCTACCAATCGCAGTACATTACCGACGCCCAAATCAGCAGCATAAAAAATGTACCGATGTGGTTTATCCACTGCAAAGAAGACGCCACTACTAAACCTGATTTGACGGTAGTACCCGTGTACGAGCGTTTGAAAAAGGCAGGAGCTAAAAACGTGCATTTCAGCTACTACGATCACGTAACCGACCTTTCGGGCTTTTTTGGCGGCGATAACTATTACTACAACGGCCACTGGTCGTGGATTTACTCGCACGTAAACCACGCCCAAATCGACTACGACGGCTCACTCGTACGCCTCAATGGACGCCCGGTCACTATCGTAGAGTGGATGGCCGCACAGCAGAAGAAGTAGTGTGATTTAAGCCTTCTCCTTGCTCAACTAAATGCTGGGAGAAGGCGTATAAAGAGCCAACATAATCCTCAATCGTGGCCGTAGAGCGTGCTTGACAGCCTTGTAAAGTTGTTGTTCGGCATTATGCTGGAACCGGCCCGTGTGATTAAAACCTTTTGCTGGAAACACGCTTGATAGTTTCTTTAGCAGTAAAGCAGGTTTACATCAGTACAAGCATACATTTTATAAGACTTGACAGCCCACTTTTTATCTAAGTTTTGCATGCAAAGAGCCACACTAATTTTACGTTTGAGAAAGACACAGTACAGAGTGCCATGATAAAGAATACAGTCTTGGCCTAAGACTCAAAACTGCTACGCTTTTTCTTTTTAGATAGACTACTAATTCAGAATAAAGACGGCGTAGTTTTAACCTTACAATATCTTGAATTTCAGTACTTTGAGTGTTTGAAAATCACAATTTTAACATCAGAATTAGTATAACAATCTATTGTGTAATTTATAGGTAAAACTTTCAGTGATAATGAACGAAAACGAATTGCGTGTTTACCTTATGAAAGAAGTTTGATTTACATTTTTTCTCCTTTGTTATTGCTGAAATGGTTAAAAAATAGTTCCAGTAACCTTTTAAGTTAATTAGCCCATTTTACCAATCAACTCTAAGAAAAATGAATAGAAGAGAGGTTATTAAAAGTGTTGCTTTGATGTTTGGAGGAACGCTATCGACCCCAACCCTCATGGCTATGAATCATTGGGAGCAAGCCACAACTCCTACTACTAATGTGGCGGCGTTTGGCCTAACGGTGACACAGCAGAAGATTGTTGCCGAAGTAGCTGAAATGATTATTCCTAAAACAAATACAGTCGGAGCGAAAGATGTGGGCGTGCCTGCCTTTATCGAAATGATGCTTAAAGATTGCTATTTGTCATCTGATCATCAGCGTTTTATGGAAGGACTTACATCGCTGGAGCAATTGAAGTTTTTGGAACTCAATGAAGCCGAACGGCGCGGCGCGATTAAAATGCTGGAGCAACAAACTAAAGAACAAATGAAAACTCCCTCGAAAACGGTTCCTTTTTGGCGATTGATGAAGGAGTTGACGTTGTTGGGGTATTTTACCTCAGAAGCGGGTATCAAGGCTTCGTTTGAGTACATACAAATTCCTGGGAAATTGGAAAATATCAAACTAAAGCCCAACCAAAAATCCTACGCGTATTAAATACAACTTTAGTGATGAGTTATAAGAGAGGAGTGATAAGACTTTCTTAAATACTCATCTCTTAAACTTATTAAATCATTGAAAGTCATGTACTTAAATATAAAATCAACGAAAGAAAATACCTTTGATGCCATCGTCGTCGGGTCGGGGATGACGGGCGGTTTTGCGGCGAAAGAATTGACTGAAAAAGGCATGAAGGTGTTGATGATTGAGCGTGGAAAAGAAATTAAGCACGTTCAGGATTACGACACGGCCATGAAACAGCCGTGGGAAATTGAACACCGTGGCAAAACCACGCTCGTTTCGGCCGAAGAACGCTGGGCCAATAGTCGTTTTTGGGGGCTTGGCAGTGAAGAAGTGGTAAACCATTTGACCAACGACAAAGAAAATCCGTACGTCGAAAAACGCCCTTTTGACTGGATTCGCGCGTACCATACGGGCGGAAAATCCATGCACTGGGGGCGGCAGTCGTACCGTTGGAACAAACAAGATTTTGAAGCCAATGCCAAAGAAGGCATCGGTATCGACTGGCCGATTCGGTACGAAGATTTAGAGCCTTGGTACACACACGTCGAAAAATTTGTGGGAGTAAGTGGGCAGAAAGAGGGCTTGGACGTACTTCCCGACGGGCATTTTTTGCCACCCATGCCGCTATTTGCGCCTGAGGCGTACTTCAAAAAAGTAATGTTCGACAAGTTTAATCGCCCCGTAACAGTCGGGCGGGTGGCGAACCTTACTCAGCCACAAGCCATTCATACTGAGTTAGGTAGGGCGTCGTGTCAGTACCGCAATAAATGCGCACGTGGCTGCCCGTATGGTGGTTATTACAGTTCGCTGTCGGGGGCGATTCCCGCTGCCGTGCGTACCAAACGCCTAACAATGTTGCACGATTCGATTGTGGCCGAAATTATCTACGACGACAAAAAAAATAAGGCCGTTGGCGTACGAGTTATCAATCAACTCACCAATGCGGTTACGGATTATTTCTCAAAAATTATCTTCTTGAACGCGGGTTCTATCAATACCGCTGCGTTGATGCTGAACTCCAAATCGAGTCGATTCCCTAATGGTTTTGGGAACGATAGTGACCAAGTAGGCCGTAACCTCATGGACCATCAACTCGGGGCAGGAGCCACAGCAATGATTGAGGGGTTTGAGGACGATTACGTGTATGGACAACGTCCTAATGCACTTTATATTCCTCGTTTCCGCAACTGGGGAAACGACAAACAAACGGCGTATCTCAGGGGCTTTGGCTACCAAGGTGGAGCGAGTCGCGAAGGTTGGAATCGTGGAGTAGCTGCCGATGGTTTTGGCGGGGATTTTAAAGAAAATTTGACCAAACCTGGCGCGTGGACCATCAGTATTGGAGGATTTGGGGAAGTGTTGCCTGACCCGAATAACCGAATGTACCTTGATCCCGACAAAAAAGACAAGTGGGGAGTGCCCTTGATTGTGTTTGATGCGGCTTTCAGCGATAATGACCGAGCAATTCGTAAAGATATTGTGGCGTCGGCGGTAGAAATGCTCGAAACTGCCGGGTTCAAAAATGTTACACCTTACGACCGCCCAACGCACCTCGGATTAGGGATTCACGACATGGGAACGGCTCGAATGGGGCGCGACCCTAAAACGTCGGTGTTGAATTCTTTCAACCAAGTACACGATAGTAAAAACGTATTTGTAACCGATGGCGCTGCGATGGCTTCAGCATCTTGTGTCAATCCTTCTATTACGTACATGGCGCTCACGGCTAGGGCAGTAGATTACGCCGTGAAGTCATTGAAAAAGAAAGAGTTGTAAAAAAGACCTCACGCAGAGACGCAAACAGAGTATTACACTTTGAGCCTCTGCGTGATTGATGATTTTAAACAGAAGCGAACAAATATGAAAAAATATTTTTTCTTCATTGTAGTAGGTGCCTTTTTTGTAACACAACTACTTGTAGCTCAGGAAGTACCAAAAGAATTAGAAAATATTATCTCCCCCGAAATTCACGCTGACCAAACTGTGACATTTCGTTTTTTTGCCCCCAAAGCGGATAGTGTTCAACTAACGGCTGATTTTCTTCCGCCCGTCAAAGTAATGAGTCGTTTTGGAATTGTGGATGGCCCTGGGACTGTGAATTTGATGAAGGATAAAAACGGCCTTTGGACTTATACGTCAAAAACCCTTGATTCAGAGCTGTATAGCTATACATTTGTGGTAGATGGAATAAAAACCAACGACCCCAATAGCCCGTACGCATTGCGAAATTCGGCTTCGCTGACTAACGTTTTTATTATTGGGAACGGCCGAGGAGATTTTTATTTGACCAAAGATGTTGCTCATGGTACCCTTACCCACGGTTGGTACCTTTCGGCGGGCTTAAAAATGAACAGAAGAGTGACCGTTTACACCCCCGCAGGCTACGAGCAGTCTACCGAAAAATACCCTGTTTTATACCTTTTACACGGAGCAGGCGGCGATGAAGATTCGTGGTCGGCGCATGGTCGAGCCATTCAAATTCTCGATAACCTCATTGCTCAAGGAAAAGCTAAGCCCATGATTGTGGTGATGCCCAATGGTAACGTCGTACAAGACGCAGGGTACGGGTTTGGCCGCGATGGCTTTTACAAACCCCAGTTTTTATTGCCAAGGTCGATGAACGGTGAGTACGAGGCCAATTTTATGGACATTGTGAACTACGTTGAAAAAACGTACCGCGTGAAAGCAACGAAAGAAAATCGTGCCATTGCGGGGCTGTCGATGGGGGGCTTTCATACGATGCACATTAGCCGTTTTTACCCAAATACATTTGATTACGTGGGGCTTTTTTCAGCCGCACTTGTACCTCGCGAAGATGCGACAGGGAAAGTGTACAGAAACTTGGATGAAACCCTTAAAGTGCAGAAAGACAACGGTTTTAAGTTGTATTACATCGCCATTGGGAAAGACGATTTCTTGTACCAAGCCAATGTTGATTTTCGTAAAAAACTCGATGGCATGGGACTCAAGTACGAATATGTAGAAACAGGAGAGGGTCACATTTGGAAACTGTGGAGAATTTACCTTGCAGATTTTGCACCTAAATTGTTTAGGTAGCCTTTTTATACTTCAATAGCAATGAATATTCGTTGCTATTGAAGTATAAAATACTTTAGTTTCATTTGAGCGAAATAAGGGTGCTCAGGATTGACAATAAGCTCTTGACGGCTTGGGTGTATTAATACGTTCATATCTTCCGATTAATCTACTGTCAAGCCAAAATCAACGAAATAGGTGCCAAAACCCCTTTTGTTATCATCGTAGATTATTCACTACTCCCTACACCACTTTGCCTGGGTTCAAAATGCCTTTCGGGTCGAGAGCGTGTTTGAGGGTGCGCATCAAGGCTATTTCCTCAGGCGTGCGGCTCAGGTGCAGCCATGTTTTTTTTTCAAGCCCAATGCCGTGTTCGGCCGTAATCGACCCGCCGATTTTTTGTAGAGGTAAAAAGACGATTTCTTCCACTTGGTGGCGAGTAGAAAGGGTATTTTCTCCACAACTTACAAACAAATGCAAGTTACCATCGCCCATGTGCCCAAAACTGTAAAAATGAACGTAAGGCCATATGGATTTAAGGTCGTTGATGACGGTTTGGATATACAATTCCATGTCAGTGATTGGCAAACTCACATCAAACAAAAAGACGGGCTGGTGTACTTGAAAAACAAAATCTACTTTTTCGCGTATTCCCCAAAACCAATCCAGTTCTTGCTGAGATTTGGCCAGGGCGGCATCTTCAATCAGCCCTTCTTCGAGCGAGTTTTCTAGCAAAGTTTGGAAATGGATTTCGTCGATTTCTTGATTTTGACCCAACGCTTCCATCAACACATAGTAGGGATATTGTTGGGAAAGTGGCGGGGTAAACGTTGAAGGGGGGGAGGTCATAAGGCGATAATAATCTTGCCAGATGATTTCGTAAGTAGTAAGTTTACTGGCTAGTTCACGCTTGGCCGCCTGTAAAAAATCAATGGCTTTGCCAAAATTAGTAAGGCCAATAAGTGCCGTATTTTTACTCTTGGGCGCATCTTCGAGTTTTAAAATGGCTTTGGTAATAACACCTAACGTCCCTTCGGAGCCAATAAAAAGGTGTTTGAGGTCGTAGCCTGCATTATTTTTAAGCATTTTATTCATCGATGAAACAACTGTCCCGTCGGCCAGCACCACTTCCAACCCCAGTACTAGCTGGCGCATAACGCCGTATCGGAGGGCTTGTAAGCCTCCTGCGTTGGTGGAAATATTACCCCCAATCATACAACTTCCCTTTGCCCCCAAATCTAACGGAAACAATAAACCTGTTTCGGCAACGGCTTTTTGGACGTCTTGTAAGATAGTGCCTGCCTGTACCGTAATCGTCTTATTTTGAAGGTCAATTTGTTCAATGACGTTCATTCGTTCGAGGCTCAATGCGATATCGTCGGAAGTGGTTGTTACCCCACCCACCACGTTCGTCAATCCTCCATGGGGCACAACTGTCTGTCCGTGCTGGTGACAAAGCCGTAAAATAGCCGCGACCTCACTGGTAGAATTTGGGAGAGCCAATGCTTTGCAGGTAAGGCTATCGGTAGACAACCAACGGCTTGCGGGGCGCTCGGCTGCTTCAATTGGGGTTAAAATGGCATCTTTTCCAACTGCTTGAAGGAGGAGGTCAACAATAGAGGACATGGGGAAAGGTTAGTTTCGTAAAATTTTAAAGTAGAACCCATAAACGTTTTTACTTATTAACCGAAAAAAATGACGTTGCATTGACAACGTTCCCGATAACGATTGCGTGAAAAAACACAAATTATTCTTTGTATAATTTTATCAATATTAGTAGTGTTGTTCTCCTTAACTTAATTGACATGTTAGACCCTGTACTCATCTTGCTCGTCGGCGTAGTGATTGTCGTCGGAGGAATTATTGGTTTCAAACTACATCCATTTTTGGCACTGTTGCTGGCGGCATTGGTGGTAGCGCTGCTTACCCCTGAGGTTGCGATAGAACAATTTTACTTAGCCAAAGGCATGCCTGCTGCGGAGGCATTGAAACAAGCCCACAAAAGTGTTGGGGAGCGTATTGCAACTGAATTTGGAAATACCTGTGCCAAAATTGGGATACTGATTGCTATGGCGGCTATCATTGGCAAGTCGATGCTAGACAGTGGGGCTGCCGAAAAAATCATTCGGGCCATGCTCAAAGTGACAGGCGTCAAAAATGCGCCAATTGGTTTTGTGCTTAGCAGCTTCTTTTTGACGATACCCGTTTTTGTAGATACGGTGATATTTTTGATGATGCCTTTGGCCAAAGCAATGGGGATGCGCTTGGGAAAAAACTACCTCTTGCTAGCGTTGTCGGTCATTGCGGGTGCTGTGATGGCCAATTCTTTCGTGCCTCCGTCGCCTGGGCCGTTGTTTCTCATTGGGGCGTTAAATGTGTCCATTGGACTGATGATGGTTTGCGGTACTTTACTAGGGCTTTGTACCATTACCGTGGGGTACTTTATTGCGTTATATCTCAACAGAAAATACGATATTCCGCTGCGTGATGCACCCGATGCACGCTTAGAAGACATTGCGGCTATTGCCAACAAAGACGACAAAGACCTGCCTGCGTTGGGGTGGGCGCTACTCCCAGCTGTATTTCCATTGGTTACGATTTGTATTCGTTCTGCGGTGGAAGCATTTAAAATTCCGCATGAAAACCTATCGCCGTTCAATCAGATAGTGATGGATGCGTTGATGTTTTGTGGGGATAAAAACGTAGCCATTTTTATGGGGGCGTGCTTTGCGTTGTACGTATTGGCAGGGCAAAAAAAAATGACGAAAGACAAACTAACGGCTTTTACTCAAACGGCTTTGATGAGTGGTGGAGGAATTATTTTGATTACAGCTGCGGGTGGTGCTTTTGGCGGAATGTTGCAACAAACGGGTATCAGTCAGCGCATTGCCGATATGACCAAAGACTACCAAATGGCGCTTATTCCGTTGGCATTTTTGATAACGGCGGTGGTGCGTACGGCTCAAGGCTCAGCAACGGTGGCGTTGATTACGGCCTCGGGTATTTTGGCTGGTATGGCCCAAAACGCTAACTTAGGGTTTCATCCTGTGTATTTGTGCTTGGCCATAGGCAGCGGTGCCAAATTGATTCCTTGGATGAACGACGCGGGCTTTTGGATTATGTGTAAAACCTCCAACTTAACTGAGCAAGAAGCCCTAAAAACCATTGCTCCAATGCAAAGTTTGATGGGGTTGGCGGGGGTGATTTTGACAATGATAGCAGCATGGTTGTGGCCGATGGTGTAGCAGCCCCCCAGCTCCCAATGGGGAATTTTAAGATAGACATCAGAAAATGAAAAACACGATTATAGATACTCAAAATCCCCCATTGGAGGGGCGGGTCATCAAAACCTCCCCAGATGACAATGTCGCCATCGTAGTAACGCCTTCGGGTTTGAAACGGGGAAGTATTGTGATGGGCACCACAGTTTTATTGGAAGATATTCCGATGGGGCATAAAGTAGCCCTCCAATCCCTTGAAACAGGCGATGAAGTACGTCGTTATGGACAAGTGATTGGCTACGCTACCCGAACCATAGAAAAAGGAAGTTGGGTAAATGAAGGAAATATAAGTTTGCCCGAACCCCCAAAACTAGAAGATATTAAATTTATAGCCTCCCCCGTGGCTCGTTCACTTTTTTTCCCTGCTGGGCTAGAGGAGGCCTCTTTTATGGGCTACCGCAATGCGGATGGAAGCGTAGGTACAAAAAATGTATTGGCCATCACGACTAGCGTGCAGTGCGTAGCAGGAATTACCAATTATATCGAAAACAAAATCCGCAAAGAATTGCTGCCTTTGTACCCCAATGTCGATGATGTGGTTGCGTTCAATCACAGTTACGGCTGCGGGATAGCAATTGATGCTCCTGGAGCTATTGTGCCAATTCGAACCATTAAAAATATTACCCAAAACCCCAACTTTGGCGGCGAAGTGATGATTATTGGCCTTGGTTGTGAAAAACTTAGGCCAGAAAAAATAGCACCTATGTTGGGAGAAGGGGGAGCGTCCATCCTCTACCTCCAAGACGAACGCTTTGAGGGTTTTTATGAAATGGTGGACGGGATTATGGAAATGGCAGAAACGCACCTTCAAAAACTCAACCAACGTCGACGTACTCCCTGCTCCGTTTCTGATTTGGTGGTGGGAATGCAATGCGGCGGAAGCGACGCTTTTTCGGGCTTGACGGGTAATCCTGTCTCGGGTTTTGCAGCTGATTTGATTGTGAAAGCAGGGGGAACGGTATTTTTTTCAGAGGTGACCGAAGTGCGTGATGCGATTCATTTGCTGGTACCAAGGGCTATCGATGAAACCGTTGCCCAAAAACTAAAAGACGAAATGGCTTGGTACGATAATTACCTCTACCAAGGCCAAGCCGACCGAAGTGCCAATACGACCCCAGGAAACAAAGGTGGAGGACTAAGTAACATTGTGGAAAAAGCGCTGGGTTCAGTAGCAAAGTCGGGGACTAGCCCCATTGTGGATGTGGTTTCTCCTGGAGAAAAAGTACGTAAAAAAGGGCTGAATTTTGTGGCAACTCCAGCTTCTGATTTTGCCTGCGGTACGCTTCAATTGGCTGCTGGAATGAACATGCACGTCTTCATCACGGGGCGTGGCACCCCGTATGGCCTCAATATGGTGCCCGTGATAAAAGTGAGTTCTAACTCAAAACTCGCCAATCGTTGGCACGATTTAATTGATTTTGACGCAGGCCCCGTGGCTTTTGGTGACAAAACAATAGAAGACATGGGGTGGGAGTTGTTCCGTTTAATTTTAGAAATTGCCAGTGGTACCAAAAAAGTAGCAACGGATAAACTGCGGCTCTATAATGATTTGGTTCTCTTTAACCCTGGGCCTCTGACTTAGTGTTGGGTTTTCTGTCTCTTGCCTTGTTTGGGTTTCCTGTTTTGGGTTTGCCTTATATTTACTTATAATCCTCATATGGTTGCAAAACAAAATTGGCAATCAAGCTTTTATCGTTCTAAATAAAATTCAAAAAAATAAAAATATTCTTCAATTCGTGTAAGGAAGTATTCGTTCGAACTTGTCTTTAGAGAAAGTACACCATAGCACGATGAAGCAGGTCAACAATAATTATATTGAAACCCAGGGTACTCCTATTTCCACATCATTATCTTCTTCTGATGATAAAAAAGTCGTGGAGTTTGATGACGAATTGTTTATCCGAAGAACCTTTGAAACCAATGCGCGTGAAGGAATGGCCTTGCTTTACAAACGCTATTACCAACCCCTCTGTACCCACGCGGTGAAGTACGTTGGTTCGCGAGAAACAGCCGAAGACCTTGTCTCCGAAATTTTTTTTCAGTTGTATGCCAATAAAACGTTTAGCGACATTACTTCCTCTTATCGGTTTTATCTATTTCGAGCCGTTCGCAACAAAGCGTATAATTACCTCCGTTGGGATTTGAGTCGCAAAGCAGACCTGCTAGAAGCTGCCCAAAAACCGATGCTCGATGAATATCAGCCTGACCATATCAGCCAATTTGAAGAACTGTACCACGATGTGGAAGAAGCCGTAAATAAATTACCAATTGAGCGGCGAAAAATTTATTTGATGCGAAAATTTGAAGGGAAAAAGTACCAAGAAATTGCGGATGAGCTGAATCTTTCAGTGAAAACAGTGGACGTACAGCTTCACCGAGCCAATCAGTACATTCGTGAGTTGCTCAAGGGCAAGTGGCTTCTTTCGGAAATTTTAGTGGTGTTTGGCCTCATTGTTTAACCAGCAACTTCGCGAAAGTGGAGTTCCCAATCTTTTATACATCAATGAACGTGGAAATAACGAAGCAATTTATATTCAGCTATTTATCAGGAAAATCATCAGCTTTGCAGAAGCAAATGATTGACGACTGGGTAAAGAAGGAAGGCAACGAAGAGTTGTTTTACAAATGGCTGTTAGAATACGAACACCAAAATCCGCAATACCTCACTGATGTCGATGCAGGCTTGCAACGATTCAGCCAATGGGCTGATCAAGTTGACGAAATCCCTGATTCTGTGAATCTTACGGAGTATAAAGAGGTGATGACGCGACAAAGGGCTTGGAGGCGGTGGGCAGTTGCGGCTTCTGTGGTAGGCGCGTTGGCGACAGGATGGATGTACCAAGATGCGTTTTTGTTTAAAACTTACCGTACCGAATTTGGAGAAACCCAAACGATAACCCTGAGCGATGGTACACAAATAATTCTTAATGCAAATTCAGTCTTGGAAGTCCCCAGATTTGGTTTTGGAAAGAAAACACGTCAGGTACAACTAACGGGAGAGGCTAATTTTTCGGTAACACATACCATTGATAACCAACGATTTGTGGTAAAAACTGAGAAGGGGGTGGAAGTAGTTGTTTTGGGGACAGAATTTTCGGTTTATGCCCGTCGCAAAGAAGCCAAAGTGGTGTTGAACAAAGGTAAAGTTCAGTTGCGCTACCAAGAGGGGAAAACGCAAAAAGAGCTGATGATGAAGCCAGGTGAGTTGGTGACGTTTGACCAAAGTAACCACCTAAAAAAAGAAATTACCGAGCAACCTGAAAAATACACGGCATGGAAAGAACACCGCTTTGTATTTGACGATACAACCTTGGAAGAATTTGTCCGAATCATGGCAGATAACTACGGTTTAAAAGTAATTATCGCCGACGATTCTCTGTCTCAACGGACGCTTTTGGGATCGTTTAGGGCCAACAATGCCGATGAATTACTCGAAATCGTTTCCGAAATATTTGACCTCCAAATCACCAAAGTGGGTGATACGGTGCTTCTTACTGATAAATAATAGACCCAAACCTGTGTTATAATGAAGAAAAACCTACAAAAATCAAGTTGGGTAGGTAGTTTACTACTTGCCTTGTTGCTCTTTGGGCGGCCAAGTTGGTCGCAGCAGGTGTATGCCAAAGCGTATAAACTTGCGCCAAGACCCGAACAGAAAACGGCTCCTGAAACTCAAAAATTAAAAGGAGTTTTGAGTCAACTTAAAAGTCATTATCACGTTGATATTCTTTTTGAAGGCGGGCTTGTAGAGGGACTTGTTGTGTCTGCCAACCTTGTTGATTACAAAGCTTCGCTGGAGTCAAATTTAGAAAAAATCCTGAAAGTTTCGGGACTGAATTACAAGAAGGTAAAAGAAGGGGCTTACGTGATTTTGGAAACAAAAAAAAACAAAAAAACGGCGGAAACTGACGCCCGATTTCAAGAAAACATCATTGCCCCCCAGCTCATCGAAAAACCCTTGATGGCGGAGGTTTCGGTGGTGAGAGCCGTAGAAAAAATAGAAATATTGGCCGAACTCATTAAAGGGAAAGTGTCCGACGAAAAGGGCGTAGGTTTGCCAGGAGTCAGTGTCCTAATCAAAGGAACGCAGCGTGGTACTACCACCAACGTTGATGGGGTGTATCAATTAGAAGTGCCCAACAACGCCGCAGTGCTGGTTTTTAGCTACGTCGGATACGAAAGCAGGGAAGTCATCGTGGGTACGCAAACGGCCATTAACATCTCGCTAGTACCCGAAAGTAAGTCGTTGGGTGAGGTGGTTGTGACGGCTTTGGGGATTAAAAAACAAGCTAAAAGCGTGGGCTATGCGACCGCAACGGTAGGGACAGACGAAATGACGGTCAACCGTACTGCCAATTTTATGAATGCGTTGCAGGGTAAAATGGCGGGGGTAAATATCACATCGTTGGGGTCTGGTCCCGCTGGTACGAGTAAAATTCGTATCCGCGGACAATCGTCGTTTGGGGGAAATAATTCGCCTTTGATTGTGGTCAATGGCGTGCCCATCGACAACACCAACAACGGCGCACGTGGTGATGTTTCCGAGAGAGGAAGCAACCGTACCTCGGATGGCGGTGACGGCTTGAGCAGTATCAACCCCGACGATATAGAGTCGATGACGGTTTTGAAGGGTGCGGCAGCTTCGGCCTTGTACGGTTCTCGTGCCAAAGACGGCGTCATTATGATTACGACAAAAAATCGTGGTTCGGGTTCAGGCGTTTCTTTGACTTATAATTCCAATTTTACGTCTGAAACACCCTTGGATTACACCGATTACCAGTACGAATACGGTCAAGGCGAAAATGGCCTGCGCCCAACGGCAGCCTTCCCTACGTCGGGGCAGTGGAGTTTTGGAGAAAAATTTCAGCCTGGAATGACACAAATTTTATTCGACAACATCACCGTTCCGTATGAGCCAAAGCGGAATCAAATTTCACAGTTTTACCAAAAAGGATATACTTGGACCAATACCATGACGCTATCTTCGGGAGGTGAAAATGGGGGATTTAGTCTTTCGGTATCTAACTTAGACAACCGCACTATTCTCCGAAATTCGGGCTATCATCGCCGGACGATCAACCTTGGTTTTACCCAAACGTTTGCTAAAAAATTGACGGTTTCGGGAAACGTTAATTACTCAAACGAATACCGCAAAAATCCCCCAAATATTGCCGAACAAGATTACAGTCCTGTGATTATTTTCAACATGGCAAATTCGATGCCGCTCGATTTATTGGAAAAATATGCGGAAGATGCCAACGGAAACGAAGTGGTTTGGTCACGATTTACGAACCGTACTAACCCTTATTTTGCGCTTAAACGCTTTGATAATATTCGGAATGATCGTGTTTTTGGCAACCTAACTGCGCGTTATAATTTCACTGATTGGTTGTTTTTGCAAGGGCGGGTTGGGCAAGATTACTATTCGAGAGAGCAAGACTACAACCTGCCCACAGGAACGCAGCGACAACCCGCAGCACCCGCAGGCTTTGTGAATGGACAATTTGTACAAGATGCGCGTAGTGTACGCGAACTCAATGCTGATTTTCTGTTGGGAGCTAATCGTACGTTTGGGGTCATTGGGATGAGCGTGAACGTGGGAGGTAACCAAATGTACCGCCGAATCAGCCGCCACAATGTGTTTGTGCAAGATTTTTATACCAGAAATCTATACACCGTTGGAAACGGTCGTTTACGTGATGCCACGTACGATTTTTCTGAGCGCCAAGTGAACTCCCTTTATGCGTCGGCTGAGGTGTCGTACAAAGATTATTTGTTTTTGAACGGAACCGTACGCAACGATTGGTTTTCAACGCTGTCGCCAGCCAACAGAAGCATTTTGTATCCATCTATTACCGCAAGCTTTGTGTTTTCACAAGCCTTTGCGACGAAGTTACCCACTTGGATTAATTTCGGAAAAATCAGGGCTGCCTACGCCGAAGTGGGTAGTGATACCGACGTATCTCCTTATGCTAACAACCTCTTTTACAGCATCAACGCGCAGCAGTTTCCTTCTCCAACAGGAGTGGCCCAGCCTTTGGGAACAATCAGTGGTAGTACTGTACCGAATCCTAACTTACGTCCGATGCGCGTCTCGGAGAAGGAATTTGGCTTGGAGTTAAAGTTGTTTAACAATTTCTTAGGACTCGATTTTACCTACTACGACAAACTGTCTTCTGACCAAATTTTGCGGGCGCAGACCTCCAATGCAGGTGGGTACTTAACGCAACTTATCAATGTAGGCCAGAGCCAAAATCGAGGTGTCGAAATGTTGGTGACTCTCAACCCCGTTCGGCGTGAAGACCTCACTTGGAGCCTTATTCTGAACGCGGCGTATAACAAAACCAAAGTGCTGGATTTGGGAAGCGGCGTAAGCGATAACATGATTACTGTCGGAACGGGTGAGTTTACGGGTGAGTTGCGCCAGGTGGTGGGACAACCAATGGGGCAGTTGTTCGGATTTGGTTACCTCCGCGATGCCCAAGGCCGTCAAGTATTTGATGCGGGCAATGGCCGTCCACTTCGTACTGCTACCCAAATTCCTTTTGGAAGCGCCTTGCCACTTTGGGTGGGTGGAATCACCAATAGTTTCAATTTCAAAGGGGTAGAGCTATCGTTCTTGATTGATTTTAAATTGGGTCATAAGATGATTTCTGGTACCAACCACAACGCGTGGCGCCATGGTTTGCACAAGGCTACGTTGGTAGGTCGGGCGGAGAATTTTGTGATTGGAGACGGCGTAAATCCGAATGGTGAGGTGAACAAAACCAAGTCGGTTGTTCAGGCTTATTACGAAACGGTACGCTCGCAAAACATCGCCGAAGAATTTGTTTATAACGCAGGGCTTTGGCAGCTACGTCAGATTTCGTTGGGCTATGATTTGAGCAAATTATTGCCTGCCAACCGTCGATTTGTTAAAGGAATCCGCCTCAATGCCGTTGCCAACAACGTAGCGGTAATCAAAAAATGGGTACCAAACATCCACCCAGAGCAGTTTGGATTTCCGTCGGATAACCTCGTGGGTCTCGAAGCTACGGGACTACCGATTACCAGAAACATTGGCTTTAACTTAAATGTGAAGTTTTAAGCCCACAAACTCCCGATGGGGGCTACCAAATACAAAGTTTTCGGGGAAATAATAAAAGGATACAAACAATGAAAAATATAATCAAAAAATTGATTTTTTTGCTCCCTTTTTGGACAACAATCGTTGTTGGAGTGGGGGGACTAGTTGGCTGCGATCAAGGGTTTGATGAAATGAACGTAAACCCCATTGCCCTTACGGCTGTTGATCCTGGCTATCAACTCAATACCGCCATAGTCAACACCGCGCCTGCCTACGGAAATTTGAGTTACGAAACAACCATCGTCAAGCAGATGATTACGCCCTTTAGCGGGCAAGGGTCGGCGGCGAATTTTAACCAAGATAATCGTGGAGTAGCGTCGGGTAATTGGAATACGTATTACCAAACCAACATCAAAGAATTAACAGACGCCCTTGCTAAAACCAAAGATATTCCCGCGCGCTCGAACCTCTACAACATGATTCGAATTTGGCAGGCGTATTCGTTCATGATTTTGACCGATACCTACGGTGATATTCCTTATACCCAAGCAGGACGAAACTATTTGGAAGGCATTTCAACCCCTGTTTATGATACCCAAGAGTCGGTATATATGGCGATTTTAAGCGAATTAGACGGCGCTTCGGCGGCTTTGGATGCCTCTAAAGCTAGAGCAACTACCGATTTGTTGTACGATGGTGACGTCACCAAATGGAAGCGCTTGGGGTATTCACTTTTGTTGAGAGCGGCCATGCGTTTATCAAAAGTAAACCCTGCAAAAGCGGCAGAATACGTTGCCAAGGCGGTGATGGGTGGGGTGATGCAATCCAACGCTGACAATGCGATAATTCGTCACAATGCGAGTTTTACCAACCCCATTGGCTCGCAACTCAACGGAGGCCAATCGGCGTTCTTTTACCTTTCCGAAGATTTTGTGGAATATTTGAATAAAAACAATGACCCGCGTTTGGCCTCCATTGCGGTGCGCTACGTAGGTGCAACGAGCGGGGCTCAGCAGGTGGAGTCGCGAGCTAATCGTACGTCTGCGGTTCAGATTGGGGCTCCTCAAGGCTACGACAACACAACAATAAGCACCGCCGTCGCCGCTAAAAAACTAGCAAGTTTGTGGGATTATAGTCAATTGGATCGTACGCGTATGGGCGGCTTAACGGCTCCTAGCTTTTTGGTTACTTATGCTCAAACCCAATTGTTGTTGGCAGAGGCGGTATATCGGAAATGGACAACGGGCGATGCAGCTACACTGTTTGCCAACGGGATAAAGGCCAACATGCAACAATATGCCAACTATGGAACAAGTTCGGCCATAGCCGATGCTGCGATCGATACGTATGTCAAAGCAAATCCATTGGCTGTTGGAAAAGAGTTGGAGCAAATCAATACGCAATATTGGGTGGCAACGTTCCTAAACGGCCCCGAATCGTGGGCAAACTTCCGAAGAAGCGATTACCCTGTTTTAATGCCAAATACGTATCCTGGAAAAGACCTTAAAACGGAGCCATTTATTCGCCGCTTGACTTATACCGATGCCGAGTTGAACGTCAATAAAGTAAATGTCCAAAAGGCCATCGACCGTCAAGGCCCTAACTTACTGGATACTCGTATTTGGTGGGACAAAAAATAAAAAGAGGCCGTCTCAAAAGTCTGAAGCACCAAATTGTCTTTATTTTTCCCTCATCCCAACCCCTCCGCTCGGGCGGCTCTGTCCTTTCTGAAGAAGGGTTTAAAAAGGCTCCCTCTACCCAAAGGCCGCGACGACGTACCGTGAGGGGGGGTAGGGGACGGTCAGTGGCTGCCGTGAGGTTGCATGGGTACAAAAGAAAATTTGGCAATAAAGACTTTTGAGACAGTCTCCACTAATGATAAAAGTATAGACTTGGCAAGCCTGGAAAATTGAAAAACCTAAACCTAAAACCCTGAATGTCTGATCCCTTATTTATCTTGTCGGTAGGCGTGTTGATTGTGGTGGGCGGAATCATTGGCGTCAAGCTGCATCCATTTTTGGCACTGTTGTTAGGTGCTCTTGCCGTTGCGATGTTGACACCACCTGAAGTGATTGAGCAATACGCTTTATCCAAAGGCACTGCCCCCGCTGCGGCTCTGGCCATGTCCAAAAAGAGCGTGGGTGAGCGCATTGCCACCGAATTTGGAAACACCTGCGCCAAAATTGGCATTCTAATAGCAATGGCCGCCGTTATTGGGAAATGTATGCTAGAAAGCGGCGCGGCCGAACGCATCATTCGGTCGATTCTTCGCCTAACGGGTATTGAAAAAGCCCCGATTGCGTTTCTACTAAGCAGTTTTTTTCTCGGAATCCCCGTTTTTTTTGATACCGTTTTGTTTTTGATGGTACCTCTTGCCAAAGCCATGACCCTCCGCATTGGTAAAAATTACCTTTTGTTGGTGTTGTGCATTATGGCGGGGGCGGCAATGGCCAACTCGCTGGTGCCCCCTGCGCCTGGCCCTTTGTTTCTGATTGGCGAAATGCACATTCCGATGGGCTTGATGATGGTGACGGGCGTGATTGTGGGGCTTTTTACCATTACTTCGGGTTACTTTTTTGCCCTTTGGGTCAATAAAAAATGGCCAATTGAACTCCGTGACTCGTTGGATGCGAAACTGGAAGACATGAAGTCGATTGCATCTAAAGAAACCAAACAGCTCCCTTCGTTGGGTGTTTCATTGCTGCCCGTAGCCGTTCCTTTGTTTTTTATTTGTCTTGATACCGCTTTTAGCGCCTTTTTTAAAGAAAGTAAAGTCTCTACCACCCTAGTGGCAATTGTGAAATTTTTTGGCGACAAAAACATTGCCATTCTCACAGGAGGTTTCATTGCGTTGTGGGTGTTGGCAAGCCAGAAAAAGGAGGCTAAAAAAGACGGATTAACGTCTTTTGTGCAATCGGCTTTGATGAGTGGCGGTGGCATTATTTTGATTACGGCGGCGGGTGGTGCGTTTGGGGGAATGTTGCAGCAAACGGGTATCAGTAGCCGCATTGCTGATATGACCAAAGAATACCAAATGGCGCTTATCCCAATGGCATTTTTTATTGCAGCCGTGGTGCGAACCGCCCAAGGTTCGGCTACGGTGGCGTTGATTACGGCCTCGGGTATTTTGTCAGGAATGGCCAGTAATGCAAACTTGCCGTTTCACCCTGTTTATCTAGGATTAGCGATTGGATGTGGCTCAAAATTAGTGCCTTGGATGAATGATGCTGGTTTTTGGATTATCTGTAAATTGAGTAACCTTACGGAAAAAGAGGCTCTCAAAACCATTTCACCCTTGTTGGTAGTGATGGGGCTGACGGGTTTGATTGTCATTATGATTGGAGCGGCTTTGTTTCCATTGGTATAAAAATAACCGTTTAAAATAAGATGAAACGTAGTAATTTTCTCAAAGCAGTTGCCGTAGGGTCGGTAAGTGCTTCGGTGATAGGTGTCGAAAAAGCCCATGCGGCGTCGCTTGTTACGCCTCCTAAAAAAGTATTGATGAAAGCAGGCTGCCAATCAGGCGGGACGAGCGTTGAAAATCTCGAATTTAAGGCCCGTCATGGTATCTTTAATATCGACGGCGGTGCGCCAAAAGTAATTCCAGGTAAAGGCTGGGATTTGGAAGATTCGTTGGCCAAAAGAGACGCCTGTGAAAAGTACGGAATCAGTTTGGACGCGTACCACTATCCCCTAAGTTCGGCAGGAATTGACCGCGTGATTTACCCCAATATTATGTTGGGAAAAAGCCCTGAGCGCGACCGCGAGATTGAGTATTTACAACAAATGATTCAAGTGGCGGGCAAATCGGGCATCAAAGTATTGAACTACAATACGACGATTTTGCCCGTGTTGCGGACGGGAAAATACACCGATCCCAAGCGTGGAAATGCCGAATACAGTGTTTGGAACTACGAAGAAGCATTGAAAAGAAATGACCCCAAAACGGTAGCAGGTGATGTATCAATCGACCAAATTTTTGAGCGAATTACGTACTTGCTCGACCGACTGCTTCCCGTAGCCAAAGAGTACAAAGTCAAACTCGCCAATCACATCGCTGACCCGCCAGTACCAGCGGCTTATCGTGGCGTGATGCGTTGGAACAGTCCCGATGTGTTTAAAGGGATTCAGCGTTTTGCCAAATTGTACGACAGTGAATACCACGGCTTTAACTTTTGCATTGGCTCCATTGCTGAGGGATTAAAAGATCCAAAAAACGAAATTTTTCCCATTATCAAATGGGTAGGGGAACGCAATCAGATTTTTAACGTTCACCTAAGAAACATCAAAGGAAGTTTCAATAATTTCCAAGAAGTCTATCCCGACAACGGGGACATGGATTTTGTCAAGGTCGTTAGGGTATTACGCGACGTGGGGTATTCGGGGATGGTTATGCCTGACCACGTGCCGCACCACCATGCACCTAACAGTACTCAAGAAGCTTTTGCGTTTTGTTATGGTTATATCAAAGGTTTGTTGCAAGTAGTTGCCAGCGAAACAGCTTGATATCATTGTTAAAAAAAAGACCCCAAAGACGTAAGATTGGGCATCAAAAGCGCTTTTAAAAAGTAATTCGTTTTAATCAATCCTACGTCTTTACCAATTTATTCAACTTTTTATGTCAATCAGCCTTCCCGCCCGAGGACCTAAAATCAAAGAATTTAATATTACTCCCATTGCAGTGGTAGACCCGCCTTTGCTCAATGCAGCGGGGCTTCACGCGCCTTATGCGTTGCGTACGGTGGTGGAACTTATCACCGACGACAACATCGTGGGCGTAAGCGAAATTCCAGGTAATATCGATATCGATAAAGCTCTGGAACGTAGCAAACGCTTGATTATTGGTCAAGACCCATTTCAGCTCAATAAAATGAAGGATATTCTTCTGGCGGAATTCGGAACCGAAAAACCCGCTGACCGAGGGTTTACTCCGTGGGATCAACGTACAGTTGTGCACGTGTTTAGTTCTATTGAAGTCGCGTGTTTGGACATTATTGGAAAAATTATCAACCGTCCCGTTGTCGATTTGTTGGGCGGGCGTCGGCGCGATGCAGTGCCGTTTTCGGCTTATTTGTTTTATAAATACGAAGGTGCAGGTGGCGAGCTTGAGTTTGGCACCGACCCCAATGCTACGGGCTGGGCGGCGGCTCGTCAGGCAAGTGCGCTCAACCCCGAAGAGATTGTTACCCAAGCATATGCCATGTGCAAAGAGTTTGGTTTTAAGTCGATTAAGCTCAAAGGAGGCGTGTTTGAGCCGCGCCAAGAAGTGGATGCCATTTGGGCGTTGCACAACGCTTTTGGTTCCGATGTGCCTCTGCGTTTAGACCCCAATGCCCTTTGGACGGTAGCAACTTCCATTCAATACGGGAAAGAAATGGAAGGCGTACTTGAGTATTTGGAAGACCCCTGCCGAGGCCAGCAAAACATGGCTACGGTTCGGAAAGCACTCAATACGCCGTTGGCAACTAATATGTGTACGACTTCGTTTGGTGATATTCCAAAAGCGATTGAGCTGGGTTCGGAAGATATTATTTTGAGCGATCATCATTTTTGGGGTGGCTTGCAAGAATCTATGAAACTCACGAGCGTTTGCGAAACCTTCGGGCGTGATTTGTCGATGCACTCAAACTCACACTTAGGGGTTTCGTTGGCCGCGATGGTGCATTTGGGGGCTGCCATTCCAAACCTACGTTATGCCCTCGATACCCACTACCCGTGGCAGTCGGACGAAATCGTGGTGGGCGGTCGCTTGAAATTTGAAGAAGGCTCCGTTGCTGTTCCCGAAGGGCCAGGCTTGGGCGTAGAGTTGGACAAAGTGGCGTTGGCAAAATTGCACGAAAACTACGTAAAATGCGGCCTTACCAAACGCGACGACGAAATCGAAATGCAAAAAGTAGTACCAGGCTGGAAATTTATGGCAACACGTTGGTAAAGAGAGAGATGAATTGTGAGTTATAAACGATGAGTTATGAGAGATAAGAGGTGTTTTCTATCTTTATCAACACTCAACACTCATCTCTCATAACTTACTACCCATCACTCATCTCTTATCACTCATCCACTAAAAAAACATGGAACTTTCAAAAATAAAATCATCGCTCGAAGACGGGCTTCTTTCGTTTCCAATTACTGATTTTGACGAAAATGGAGAATTTAACGCCGAAACCTACGCCGAACGCCTCGAATGGTTTGTGAGCCACGATGTTTCGTCGGTGTTTGTAGCGGGTGGAACGGGGGAGTTTTTCTCGCTTTCGGCGGCAGAATACGAACAGATTGTCAACCTTTCGGCGAAGGTCGTTGCCGAGCGTGTACCCGTCATTTCAAGCGTGGGTCGAAGCATTCCCGAGGCCACTGCATTTGCTAAAATGGCCGAAAAAGCGGGTATCAATGCCTTGTTGCTTTTTCCGCCGTACCTGACCGAATGTCCACAAGACGGGGTGTTTGAGTATGCCAAGACGATTATTCAAAATACTATTTTGCCCGTCATTTATTACAATCGTGGCAATGGCGTTTTATCAGCGCAGTACATACAAAAACTAGCGGATACGTGCCCCAATTTTATTGGATTAAAAGACGGCACGGGCAACATGCAAGACCTGAACGACACCATCAAAACCGTCGGAAAGCGATTGTCGTACATTGGTGGAGTGCCTACGGCCGAGATAATTGCTGAAGCCTATTTGTCGATTGGGGTCAATACGTACTCGTCGGCGGCCTTCAATTTTGTGCCCGAATTGGCCAATAAATTTTACCACAGCCTCCGCGCGGGCGATACCGAGACCGTCGCTGCAATCACCAAGAGTTTTTACATTCCTTTGGTACGTTTGCGGAGCAAGAAAAACGGCTATGCCGTAAGTTTAATCAA
This sequence comes from Runella sp., assembly GCA_023254175.1. Lineage (GTDB taxonomy): Bacteria > Bacteroidota > Bacteroidia > Cytophagales > Spirosomataceae > Runella. The sequence continues at coordinate 32,796 of JALQYJ010000177.1, forward strand.
AGCAGGGGCAAAAATAATCGGTAAAAGCGCAGGTGATGTTCGCCCGCCGTTGTCAATGCCTATCGAGACGGATTATGCTGAACTTGAAAAAATTATCAAAGCTAATAGCTAAAAAATGGAAAGAGGCGGTTATCACTAACTGCCTCTTTTTTACTTACACTGCCTTTTTAAGGTCTATTTTTTTAAGTATAGACGTCGTTCTGAAAATTTTTCCTCTTGCTTCTTTGACGTAATAAATTGTAAATTTTTATTCTAATGCGTCACCTTCTTCCCTTGCAATAAACTTATGCCTTCGGGAAAGGGATTGCCAGAGGCTCGTCGGAGGCTGACCACTTGACCTACGTGCCAAAGGGCATCGGCAATAGGGCCGTTGATGAGGCTCCAAAACGGATATTCACTGGTCGATTTTGACAGTTGGACTTTCATTTTGAAGCCAAGGATGTTTAGTTGAAAATATGTCTAAAGTTAATCATGCTTGAAGCTATCAAAAGCCAGGATTTAAAGTGATTAGCTAAGACTTCAAATCTGACAAGAAGCCTTTTGTAAGTGTCGAGCCAAGCAAAAACGACCTCTATCTTAAAGCGAAAATCATAGACATAATCACTTAAATAACGGTAATCAGGGATATTTTTCTTTTTGTTACGCCTGTTTTCTTTGATGTTAGCGATGATTTTATGATTTTCAATGAATTCGATAAACGCTTTGAGGTCAAAACCTGAATCTGCATTTAAGTGAGAGCGTTTATAGTCAATGTGTTGTTTATCAAGTAAGTCAATCATTTTTTTGACATTTTCAATAATTTCAAAATTATCGTGGTGATTGCCATCTATGCAGTCCGATATGGCTAAAATGTTATAGGCATTATCGCAAATGACTAAATTATTTACCGTTTTGGCTCTTTTACGTCTTTGCCACTTAACGTTTTGCCCCCTTTTTTTGAGGGCGTGTGAGAGCCATCTAATTGTAAACATTCCAAGGCCAATTTATCTGAAATGGCTACAGTTGAGCCTTCAAATAGCTTTGTAAAGCTACCATCAGCAGACCATTTGGCGTAGTGATAGTAGATATTTTGCCAAGTAACAATCTGATTCTCAGGTCTCAATGTTCGCCAAGAACATCCTGATTTCAGAACATAGAGAATCAGGTTAAAGATGTAATGATAACTGACTTTTAACCGATTATGGCTAATTTTGTGGGTCAAATTGGGGAGTATGTAGGTTTCAAAATCTGATTCCGAAACGTAAACAGGTAATTTATTCATAATACAAAGTAACCCCATTTCAACTAAACAACCTCAATTTAAACATACTCTAAAATAATAAATGCGAGGTACAACATAGGCATACCCTTTTTTGATTATTTCGATGTAGGTAGCGTCCCATTTTTTGACTTTGGTGCCTACGTCCATGTTGGTCAAAAATTTAGATAAATCGCTGTTCATCAGGCATACTGCGCCAAGTATGAGTAGATCGTGTTTAATTTTTATCGTTTTAACCATTTGTTGCCATTAACGATAGGGCGAGGGTAATCATGGCCAAGCTGTACCCCAAAAGTTTTTTGCTCGCCGAGACTTAGGTTCCATACTTGGTGGATTTTGGCTGCGGGTACGTTGGCAAGCTGTGGTAGCCATGTCTTTACATACTCACCTTTTTCGTCGTAGCGAGTAGCTTGGGTATGGATGTTGAAATAACGGTTTTCGCGCAGGTCGTTGCCCACTCCAGCTACATAATTCCAGTTCCCCCAGTTGCTACACACATCATAATCAATGAGTTGACTTTCAAAATAAGCCGCTCCCCATGTCCAGTTAATATGTAAGTCTTTAGCTAAAAAGCTAGCCACGTTTTGGCGTCCACGGTTCGACATAAAGCCTGTCAATTGCAACTCGCGCATATTGGCATCTATAAAAGGCACGCCCGTTTTCCCGTTGAGCCATTTTTGGAAAAATTCGTGGTTATTCTCCCATTTTTGTAAAAGATTGTGCTGAATACCAGAGGATTTGAAAATACGAGAACCAAATTTTAGGGTAATAAAACGGAAATAATCACGCCAAATTAACTCAAAAATAAGCCAATAAGTCGATTCGTTGGCACCCCGCTGGGCTTCGTAGCGTTTTACCTCTTCGTAGATGTAACGCGGCGAAACGCAACCGTAGGCCAGCCACGCCGAAAATTTGGAAGAATAGTCTTCGCCGAGTAAGCCGTTGCGGGTTTCTTTGTAGACTTTGAGGTGGTCAGTATCCCAAAAATAATTTTTTAAACGGTGCAATCCTTCCGTTTCTCCTCCGTGAAAAGGCAGGACTCCACGGGCGTCCGAAACAGGAAGATTAGAAAAAAGAATCAGTTCGTGTATTTCGGGTATTTTACCGATTTCAAGTTCTTTGGGAAGGCGTGTAGTGGTAGGCGTTGCAAGGGTTGTGCGTATTTTGGATTGTTTTTCAACGGCTTTGCGAAACTCTGTAAAAGTATCAGGTATGCGCGATCCCAAAAATGGAATGTCGCGGGGATGATAAAGCGTAGATTGCCAAAAAACGTCAAACTCAACGTTATCCACCTTGAGTTTTTTGGAAAGTGCCGTTTCGATGTCAGCTTCTTCTTGGGCGGCTTCTTTGCTTGCGTAAATGGCATTGGCCGTATATTGGCGGGCTAATTCGCTCAAAATAATTTCAGGTTTTCCCGTACGAATGACTAAATTACCGCCTTTTTTGCGGAGGTTGTCTTGTAAATTTTGGACAGATTCGATCAGGAATTTTGCGCGAAATGTCCCCGTTTTAGGAAAACCAAGGGAATCAAGTTGCTGAAATTGGCGTGTATCAAAGACATACACAGGAATCACTTCTTCAGCGTCTTGGGTCGCTTTGAAAAACCCTTCGTTATCGTGTAAACGTAAATCGTTTCGAAACCAGTAAATAATGCGTTTAGACATAAGACAAATCAAATAATCGTTCTATTATTCAAAACTACACTTTCGGCAGTAGGTTTTGAAAAAAGACGACATTTTTTTACCGTTTAATCAAAAGTACAACTAATATTTATGTTTTTCTAAGAAAGCTTCTAATTTGCCAATAACTACCCTGAGCCACTAGAAACAGACATTATTTCTTTGTTATGGGAGCATGTGAAGGTTCATCGGCAAGAAAAAAGTAATTTATTGTGGGTAGCAAAAAGTGATTGCGACATGATTTATTTCTTGTATTTGGGTTTCGTGCGCGGTATGGCTGTGGACGATGCGTGTGCAACGACTCATTGGTTTGCGTAAGAAGGAGCGTTCTTTAAAAATGAATACTATAGTTGACTGAGCAAATGCTCGAACTACAGGGAAGTAGTGGAATGGGTCTCTGTGAGGCTTCTTTACAAAATTTTCTTAACCAACTTATACTTTAGTACTTAGACATGGTTTTGCGCGTGCTTTGGAGCTTATTTTATACCAAAGCATGAATTAACTGAGACTTATTTGTTTATAATAGATTGATATTCAGATAATTTTGCTTTTTATCTTATTTCTAATTCTGCTTAGTTACTTAAGTCAAAATCAATGATAAATTCACTAAAAAACCTTTGTATCCGTCGTAGATTGCTACAAGTAACTCTATCTGTCAAGTTAACAGCATTGATGCTGTAATTAACTGTATGAGTGCGAATAAGTGAGATTATCAGTAAATCTAAAAATGTAATCCGAGCCTTATGCCAAGGCAAAGAGGTTTGTAATTGTAAATCAATAACTGTATTTTTATCCTCCATGAGCCAATTTGATTTGTGAGTCTTGGTAAACCCATTTTACAAATCTTTTGGCTTTTTCCAAAGTTTTGACATATACTCAGAACTATCGGTATTTTAAATTAGTTTTCTTTGAAGCTTTTGCTGATCCAGCCGCCGCCTACCACGTCGTCGCCTTCGTAGAAAACAGCTGCTTGCCCTGGGGCAATGGCGCTCACAGACTCGTGGAAATGAACCTTGATGCGGTCGTCTTCAACTTGGTGAATGAGGGCAGGGGCGCCGTCGTGTTTGTACCGAACTTTCGTAATCGTCTCGATGGGAGACTCAATGCGCGCGTATTTCTGCAGGTTCAGTTTTGAAACAAACATTCCGTTTCGCTCCAGTTCTTTATCGCGACCTAACACTACTTCGTTGGTTTCTTTACGGATTTCGGTCACAAAAACAGGATACCCCAACGCAATCCCTAAACCTTTGCGTTGTCCGATGGTATAAAAAGGATAACCCTCGTGTTTGCCAACCACGGTACCGTCTTGGAGCACGTAATTTCCGCCCGCTACTTGTCCTTCGAGTTCGGGTAAGCGGCGTTTGAGGAAACCACGGTAGTCGTTGTCGGGTACGAAGCAGATTTCGTAGCTTTCTGACTTATTAACCAAATCCATAAAACCACGTTCCTTGGCCATTTCGCGGATTTCGCTTTTGTGCAAATTCCCTAAAGGCAACTTCGTGCGCGCCAAACTCTCTTGCGATACGCCCCAAAGGACATAACTTTGGTCTTTCCAAGCATCGATGCCTTTCGACACCACAAACCGATTGTTTTCTTCGCGTAGGTTGGCGTAGTGCCCTGTCGCAATAAACTCACAGTCGAGGCGGTCGGCGCGGCGCAAAAGTGCATCCCATTTGATGTGGGTGTTGCACAATACGCAAGGGTTGGGGGTACGTCCTTCCAAATATTCGCCCGTAAAGTGGTCGATGACATAATCGCCAAACTCATTGCGGATGTCTAATATATAATGAGGAAAGCCGAGTTCGACGGCAATCGTACGCGCGTCGTTGATGGAGTCGAGCGAGCAGCAGCCTGTTTCTTTTTTGGTACCACCGCTGCTGGCATAGTCCCACGTTTTCATGGTCATGCCAATTACTTCGTAGCCTTGTTCGTGTAATAAGACAGAAGCGAGAGAGCTGTCAATGCCGCCACTCATGGCGACCAAAATACGTCCGTGTTTGCTCATTTGTGTGTTCTAAACGGATTCAAAGTCCGCCGAATTAGTGATAAAGAATATTGTAGCTGCAAAAATAGCCACGAAAACCGTAACGATGTATTATATTTGGTAAAAAACAAAACGGATATGGTTGTAGCCGAATTAGCCTTCAAAATTGGGTAGTTTTCGAAAAGCGTTGATGTATAAACGAAGCATTTGAATCCAAATGCTTCTGATGTGATGTTGATTTTGAAGCTATAAGACGTTTACAACATTTTGCCTTGATTTGTAAAACAAAAGACCGCTCATACATACGTACAAGCGGTCTTTTTTGGTCTGACTTGGTTAGTCTTTTCCTTTGTGATCCCGCTGGGACTCGAACCCAGGACCCATACATTAAAAGTGTATTGCTCTACCAGCTGAGCTACGGAATCTTACTTTTTCTTTACTACTTTCAACTTTTTTGATTTGTTGTCTGCGTTGTTCCGAAATCGTGGTGCAAAAGTACGCGTTTCGGTAATACGATGCAAGTATTGATATGAAAATATTTTTTAAATATTTTTTAAATATCAGAAAATGAGTTAGTTAAAATTTATTTTTTTAACTTTTTTTTGCAACTCTGATTTATAGTTAGATTTTTGGTACGAAATACTTATATATTCATAGTATCAAAAAGTTAATCAATCATCACTCATTTATTTCTACTTCCATAATGAAACTATTTCGTTTTGGTGCATTTGAACAAGAGCAACCAGGAGTTATTTTGTCGGATGGCCGTAAAGTCACTGTTGCTGCGTTTGGCGAAGACTTCAACGAGGCTTTTTTTGCCACAAATGGCCTTTCTCGTTTGGCCGACTGGCTCACAATTCACGCGGATGCTTGTCCAGAAGTTTCGGGAGATGTTCGTCTTGGTTCAGCCATTGCGCGCCCTTCAAAAATCGTTTGTATTGGTTTGAACTATGCCAAACACGCGGCAGAATCGGGGATGGAGGTGCCAAAAGAACCCGTCATTTTCTTTAAATCAACTTCTGCTTTGTGCGGCCCGAACGATAACGTAATTATCCCGCGTAATTCTGTTAAAACAGATTGGGAAGTAGAATTGGCCTTCGTAATTGGTAAAAAAGCCAGCTATGTCGACGAAGCCAACGCCATGGACTACGTGGCGGGTTATATTTTACACAACGATTATTCGGAGCGCGAGTTTCAGTTGGAACGTAGCGGCCAATGGGTAAAAGGAAAAAGTAACGATACCTTTGCTCCACTTGGGCCGTTTATGGCAACGAAAGATGAAATCGCTGACCCACATAATTTACGTCTTTGGTTGAAAGTAAACGATGAAATGTTGCAAGATTCAAATACCGATGATATGGTCTTCAAAATTCCTACGTTGGTTAGTTATCTCAGTCAATTTATGACCTTGCTTCCTGGGGATGTTATATCAACAGGTACGCCGTTTGGGGTTGGATTGGGCTTTAAGCCGCCAAGATACCTCAAAGCAGGTGACGTAGTTGAATTGGGAATTGACGGTCTCGGAACGCAACGACAAGTAGCGGTTGCGTATCAATAAGACGAGTAAAAAATCTCAGCATTTTATTTTGTTATTTGTGCGGCTTGATGGTCTCCATTGAGCCGTACGTTTTTTTCACTGATTTCAACCTATCTATCCAAACTTCAGACCATGTTTCGGTTTTTGTGCTTATTGCTTTGTTTTAGTTCTTTTTTTACGTTTGCTCAAAAGAAAAATGAAAAATTTCAATATCATATTTTTGAAGCCAAAGGGGCTATTAAAATTGATGGGGTAGAAAACGATGCCGCTTGGCAACAGGCTGAGGTAGCCAAGGATTTTTACATGATTACTCCTATGGATACCAGCTTTGCCCGCAATAAAACCGAAATGCGCCTCTGCTACGACCAGCATAATTTGTACATCATTGCGGTTTGTTATAAGGCAGTAAAAGGTTCTTTTGTGGTTGAATCGCTAAAAAGAGATTTTAATTTTGGGCTCAATGACAACTTTTTTGTGGTGCTTGATACATTCGAAGACCTTACCAATGGCTATTCGTTTGGAGCAAGTGCCGCAGGGGCAATTTGGGATGGGCAAGAGGCTGATGGAACGATGATAAACCTCAACTGGGATAATAAATGGCATTGTGTAACGCATAACTACGAAGATCGCTACGTATGGGAGGCAACTATTCCTTTCAAAACCATTCGCTACCGCCCCGATAACCTTCGGTGGGGGCTTAACGGTAGTCGTTTGGATTTGGTGACCAACGAAAAATCGGCTTGGGCGCCTGTCCCACGTCAGTTTCAATCGGCGAACTTGGCGTATGCTGGTGTGTTAATTTGGGATAAACCTCTTCCACCTGCGGGTAAAAATATCTCTTTGATTCCCTATGCTTTAACAAGTATCTCTAAAAATCAGGTAGCAAAAACGCCCGTTGATTTTAAACCAAACATTGGGGGAGATGCTAAAATTGCCCTCAATTCTTCGCTTAACTTAGACTTAACGGTGAATCCTGACTTCTCTCAAGTAGAAGTGGATGTGCAACAAACCAACCTCGACCGTTTTGAGTTATTTTTTCCCGAACGTCGTCAGTTTTTTCTCGAAAATGCTGATTTGTTTGCCAATTTTGGTTTTTCTACGCTTCGACCTTTCTTTTCTCGTCGAATAGGTTTAGGGGTTCCGTTGCTGTTTGGAGCACGATTGAGTGGCAAATTAGATAAAAATTGGAGAATAGGTGTACTAAATACTCAGACAAAAGAAGAAGGTGCTACTCCTGCCCAAAATTTTGCGGTGGTAGCGCTGCAACGTAAGGTGTTTGCTCGCTCAAACGTGGGCTTGCTGATGGTCAATAAACAGTCACTGAACCTCGACGAAAGCGTTCATAAAGGTGCATCGGCGTTTAATAGAAACATAGGTGCTGAGTTTAACTTGGCTTCAGCCAATAATATTTGGACGGGCAAAACCACCGTTCTGAAGTCATTTAGCCCAAATGTTTCGGGGAATGATGTGGCTATTGCAAGTATTTTGAACTTCAACAAAGCTAATTTCTTTTGGCAGTGGCGTTATGAATTTGTGGGCGAAAATTACAACGCGGAAGTAGGGTACGTCCCTAATGCTGCCCGCCGTGGGTACCAAATGGTGGCTCCTAACGTGGGGTATTTGTTTTTTGTTAATTCATCTCTTTTGATTAGCCATGGGCCTTTGGTGCAGTCTACCTTATTTTGGAATAAATCAGGCAATCTGACGGATAATGAAACCTACATGGCGTATAACTTTAATTTTAGAAATCGTGCCATTGGAACAGCTTGGATAGCAACAAATTACGTTCAGCTTCTTGCTCCCTTTGACCCGACCAATACTGGTCGTGAAAAACTAGCGGCTGGAACTAAGCATTATTGGAATTCTTTTGGAACAGAGTTTACATCAAGTCCTCGAAACCGACTTACGTATTCGTTTGCTACTCGTTACGGGGGCTTCTATGCCGATGGGACACGCCTCAATTTAAGAACCACGTTGGGCTACCGTTTTCAGCCGTACGTAGCAACCAAGTTTTCGGTAGATTATAACATCATCAAAGTGCCTTATTTGCAAAAACCAGTGGAACTGTTGCTCCTAGGGCCACGAGTGGATGTGACGTTCCGTAATAATCTTTTTTGGACAACTTTTGTGCAGTATAACAACCAAGCAAACAATGTTAACCTAAACACGCGTTTGCAATGGCGCTACCAACCGGCGTCTGACCTATTTATTGTATACACCGACAATTATTTGCCCGAAAACCTCATGGTCAAGAACCGTGCGTTGGTGCTCAAGATGACGTATTGGTGGAATATCTAGGAAGGGATGTGTACTTTTGCAAAAAAATATACAAATGAGTATCAAAGTTGTTGCCTTCGACGCCGACGATACGCTCTGGGTAAATGAGTCGTTTTTTAATGAAACTGAGCGGAAACTTTGCGCTTTGTTGGAAGATTATTTGCCACACCACACCGTTTCTCAAGAATTGTACCGAACGCAAATTCAAAACCTGCCATTGTACGGATATGGAGTTAAGAGTTTTATTTTGAGTATGATAGAAATGGCAATGTCGGTTTCGGAAAAAACAATTAGTTTGGGTGTCATCGAGAAAATTATTGCACTTGGCAAAGAAATGCTCGAAAAACCGATTGAACTTCTTGACGATGTTGAAGACGTTTTACATTCACTTTCGGGGCGTTATCGGCTGGTGGTGGCGACCAAAGGAGACTTGTTAGACCAAGAACGAAAGCTGAAAAAATCGGGCCTGGAGCACTATTTCCACCACATTGAAATCATGAGCGAAAAGCGTGAAGCTGATTACCGTAAACTTATTAAGCACCTAGACATTGCCCCCGAAGAATTTGTCATGATTGGCAATTCTCTCAAGTCGGATGTATTGCCCGTACTTATAATGGGAGGGCACGGATTTCACGTGCCTTTTCATACGACTTGGGCATTTGAACAAATTGAGCATACGATTGAACATCCTAATTTTAAAGAATTTACTTCATTAAAAGAGGTCTTGGCACATTTGTAATGTAAAGTTGATGATTAAAAGATACTGGTTGCTCATAAATACAGTTTTGTCATTGCTGTGTTGGTCAATGAATGGTTTGGCGCAGCGTTTCACTCAAATCATTAAAGGTCAGGTGATTGATGCAGAATCTAGGCAGCCGCTAGTTGGAGCTAGCATAGTGGTAGTATCGGTGCAGCCGTTGTTGGGGGCGCAAACGGATGCCAACGGTTTTTTTAAAATGATGGGCGTTCCTGTGGGGCGTCATACGCTTAAAATTTCTTTTTTGGGGTATGAAAATGGCCTCATCCAAGAGCTAGTTGTAGGGGCTGGGAAGGAAATTGACCTCACGATTCGACTCACTGAATCGCTTCAACAATTGGAAACGGTAACTGTTAAAGCTGCCGCCCAAAACGGTACGGCACTCAACGAAATGGCCACAGTTTCGGCTCGTTCGTTTTCGGTAGAACAAGTCAAGCGATACGCGGCAGCTATCAACGACCCTGCCCGTATGGCGCTTACGTATGCAGGTGTGGCGAATAATAATGAACAAAGTAATGCGCTCATTATCAGGGGAAACAGCCCCAAAGGTGTGTTGTGGCGAATGGAAGGTGTTGAAATTCCGAACCCAAATCACTTTGCCGAAGAGGGAGCAACGGGAGGGGGAATTAGTGCCTTGAGTGTCAATATGTTGAGTAATTCAGATTTTTTCACAGGAGCGTTCCCTGCCGAATACGGAAATGCTACTTCGGGGGTATTTGATTTGAAACTTCGGAAAGGAAACCACGAAAAGCGCGAATATTCGGTGCAAGTTGGAGTGTTAGGTGCTGATGTTGCGGCCGAAGGCCCGTTTAAGCGTTCAGGTAAATCCTCTTATCTAATCAATTATCGCTACTCGACCCTCGAAATGATTAAGCGGGCAGGAATCGAAATCATTGGCGACGCAGCTCCCGATTTTCAGGATGGAGCGTTTAAATTCTTCTTTCCAACGTCCCAAAATAGCACTTTATCGTTGTGGGGAATGGGAGGGTTGAGCCGACAAATTCGCCGCCGTACGACCCAAAACGATGCGTTTCACTCCGACCGTGCGGTAGTGGGGCTGAACTATACTCATTTTTTATCAACCCAATCATATCTTGATGCTACTGTAAGTTGGTCAGCGAATCGTCAAACCTACGATGCGACCCGTTTGCAGCAAATTTATCTTAGAGAAGAAAATTTTACCAACCAAGCCTACCGCCTTTCTTTGCAGTGGAATCATAAAGTCAATGCGCGGCATTCTATTCGCATAGGTTTGATTATGAGTCATTTAAAATTTGTCTTACTCAATCAGACTATTGATGGGCCACGCCTAAGTACGACCGTTAACCAACGTGGAGAAACTGCACTTATACAGGCATATGGCCAATGGAAATTCCGTGTTTCACCCACTGTTTCGTTAACCTCTGGCATCCATACAACTCGATTAGGAATAGCTGGTCAAGCGTCGATTGAACCACGAGGTGGTATCAGGTTGAATTTATCCTCTCGCCACGCATTAACGGGGGGTATTGGAGTCCATAGCAGAATCGAAGCGCTTTCGACTTACTTTGCCCAAGTAAAAACTATCAATGGCCGAGTAACCCAAGCCAATAAAAATTTGGATTTGATGAAATCAACGCATTTTGTGTTGGGGTATGAATTTCGTCCGCGTGACGATTGGAGATGGCAAGTGGAAACGTATTACCAGCATCATTTTGACGTTGCTATTGGAACTACCTACGCCAAAACCCCTTTTTTACGAACTGAATCCATGCTCAATTTAATGGATGGCTACATTACTGATTCGTTGGTAAGTACTGGGACGGGGCGAAATTATGGAGTTGATTTTACGCTCGAAAAATTTTTGACCAAAGGCTTTTACTTTATTCTTACGTCGTCGTTGTACCAAGCTAAATACACGGCTCGCGACGGCATTGAGCGTAACAGCCGCTTTAATGGGAATTTTGTGCAAAACATTTTGTTGGGGAAGGAGTGGAAAATGGGCAAAACGAAAACCAATACGTTGGCTGTCAACCTCCGAAGCTTATGGGCGGGAGGCAACCGTTATGTACCGATTGATTTGGCCCAATCCCAAAAACGAAATACGGCTGTTAGGGCCTATGAACGCTCGTACGAGGAACAGTTACCGAATTATTTTCGATTAGATACTCGTATTAGCTTTACCAAAAATCGCCAAAAAACCACCTCAACACTCTCGTTAGACGTTCAAAATGTCTTCAATCGACTCAATTTGTACCAACCTTTCTACGATACAGCCACTAAAAGCTTACAGTTTGATACCCAATTGGGCTTAGTGCCGATTCTGAATTGGCGAATTGAGTTTTAAGTAGATGGGTGAAAATTTCAGGTTGTGCTTTAGCACTTAAAGTTTGCCAAACAGTACCTGTAAATCAGGGAATTTCAATCCCAATTTGCCGCATCAATGCCGTGGCGTTAAACTCTCGGCAGACTCCTTGTTTCAACTGATAATCGAAGTGTAGTTTTCCTTCGGTGAAGGTAGAATAAAAACTGTAATTATGCGCAAACTGGCCTTCATTGGCCATGTTGCCCAGCTCAATGTCGTGAGTCGAAATAAACCCAGACGCTTGTTGGAGATGAAGTTGACGAATCAGCGCTTCCGCTCCTTTGTGACGATCTACAGAGTTAGTTCCTTTTAAAATTTCGTCTAAAAAGTAAAAAACAGGGATAGGAGAGTTTTCCGAAAGTTTGAGCAAGTTTTGTAAACGTTTCAGTTCTGCATAAAAGGAGGAGGTGTTTTCTTCGAGCGAATCCTGCGTTCGCATACTAGTAAAGACTTGAAGAATGGCACTTGAAAACTGTTCGGCACAGACAACCGAGCCTGCCAAGGCCAAAACCGTATTGATGCCTATGGTGCGTAAAAACGTACTTTTTCCTGACATATTTGACCCTGTTATGATGGCGGTTTGTCCCAAATTCTGTAATACAAAATCATTACAAACGCGCTTCTCAGCAGCAATGAGCGGATGGCCAACTTGCTTGGTGCTGATATAAAACGGCTCGGTTGAAAGTTCGGCAAATAGGAAAGATGGATTAGAATAGGCAAAGCCAGCCAAGCTACTAAGGGCTTCAAACTGACCCAGTACGTGAAACCACCGACCGAGGTCGTCGTGGTGGCGCTTTTTCCATGCTTCGAGCTGAGTCATCCATTGCAAATCCCACAAGGAAGGTAGCCCAATGGCCAGCATAAAGTAGGGGTTCAACCGAAAATTGAGGTTTTCGGTCATTTGGGCAAGTTGCTGAATACTTTTAGACGCGGGTGTCCCCGTAGTAAGCTGACTTTTGAGCTGACGTAGCTTGGCGGATTCAAACGGCTGTTTCTCAATTTTTTCAAACAAAGCCGCATAGGCTTTCAACGTTCCGACAATTTCCTCCGATTGCTCCGCATAGGCTTTGACGGAGAGCTTTAACTTACTCAAAATCAACCCATGAAAAAGCAAAATACCGACTATAATCAACCAAGGTATAAGCCCTAAGAAAGCGGCAATAATTCCTGAAGCGGTCAGCAGCGGTAGCCAACGATAATGCTTCCAACGAAGGATAGATTCATCTTCACCTGCTTTGAGCCAATGCGATAAAAATTCGGTGGGTTGGGCAATTTGTTTTTCGAGGGCGGCGGTGGCCTCAAATTTTTGCCGCCAATCGAGTAGGGGTGAAAGTTCGGCAACGGCCAATTGGCGGACTGTAATTTCGATAGGGTCGGCTGGGGCAAGCAGCCAATGTGCTAGGGTTTTCATGCCCACTTTGGTATGTGCCCGATTGATGAGTTTAAAAAGTGAATGTTTGCCAAAAATATCTAAATCGTAGGCATAAGGATGGTTGGGTGGAGCAAACTCTTCACCCGTTTCTTTTCTCAAAAAAGAAAGCGACAAGCGAGCTGCTTCTTCTTTATTGATTTGAGTTAGAATACGATAGAGATTCCGAAGGCGAGAGGTTTGTTGGTGTTTGCGTAGAACAATTGCAAATAAGATTAGTCCCAAAAATCCGATGAGGAAGGCAAGAGTAAGGTCATTTTTGGAGAACCACCAAACAGCTAACGCCGAACCAATAAAAAGAGCAAGTCGGGCGGTGGAAAGCTGGTTATAACGGCGTTGGATGACTTCGGTTTGTGTTTGAAATAAAGTTTGTTGTTGGGTATAAATTTCAGAAGGATTCACAGCTGAAGTTTTTCCCAAAGGTACATATCTTTCGACTAATTGAGCGAAAACATCGGTAGTTTTACGGCTGTAGCGGTATTATTGAACATCAATTCTGAAATAGTGGGTTCCATAAAATCAATCAATGGGAATTGAGAAATGATTTCTAGGACGTCAATTTCGGTTTTGGCTTTGATAACACACCAAAGCTTAGTACGATCAGAGGCCAACGAATAGGAAGTAATTTTTCCTGTTTCCATCAGTTGGTTAATTTTTAACCGTTGACGGGGTATTTTTGCGATGAACTCCTCCGTCATTTCTTCAGGAAGGACGAACTCTACCATGAATTGATTCATAATTCTTGTATGTTAGATTGTAAACATAACAGTCAGGTTATGGAAATGGTTCGGAGGGATTGTGGATTGAGAGTTTAGAATTAATTTTGCCGACTTTAGTATTCGTCATTCAACATTCTAAAATCGTCTTTATTGTTATGCCACCTCCTAAAAAAGCCAGTGAATCGCATACCATCATGACCGAAATGGTATTGCCTAACGATACCAATACCCTCAATAACCTAATGGGAGGGAGGCTGCTTCATTGGATGGATATTTGTGCGGCGATAGCTGCCCAAAAACACGCTCACCGTACTGTTGTGACGGCTTCGGTCGATAATGTTTCGTTTGCGGAACCGATTAAGTTAGGAAACATTGTGACGTTCGAAGCGCAGGTTACGCGCGCTTTTACGTCGTCGATGGAAGTGCATATCAAAGTGAGCGCACAGAACATTTCGGCGGGCGAGAAAGCCGTTCATACCAATTCAGCTTTTTATACTTTTGTAGCTGTTGATCAAAGCGGTCGCCCTATCGAAGTAGCACCCGTTATTGCTGAATCAGAGGAGGAACAGGTATTTTTTCAAAGTGCATTGCGCCGCCGTCAGTTGCGATTGGTTTTGGCTGGCCGTATGAAACCTTCCGATGCTACAGAATTGAAAGCATTGTTTGGCGAAAATGCCTAATGAAGTACCTAAAAGGCAGAGTTACGAAAGTATCTCTGCCGAGATACCACGGCGGCAAATCTCTTGACGCAATGGAACTAACTCTTCCCAGGAGCCATTCTTAACGCGGCATTTGCCTTTGTAATGAATGATGATAGTGCACTGTTCTGCTTGTTCGGGGGTATGGTCGCAAACATCCATAAGGGTTTCAATGACCCAATCGAAGGTGTTTACATCGTCATTGAATACTACAAGACTGTATAAGTCAGTTTCAACCACTTTTTGTTCTACTTCCTCGACAACATCGACATCGGGCATTTCAAACAGTTGCATTTGCAAAGATTTGTATAGTTATTAAATGAATATAACAAATTTACGAAAATTCGTATAGGTTTGCAAAAGGTATAAACACATTCTAACCTTATTTGTTCTAGCCCATGAGTCCTTTTGTCGCACTCACTATTCTTATTATTTACTTTACGGTTCTGATTGCCGTATCTATCTACACCTCCAAAGGAGCGGATACAAACACCTTTTTTACTGCTAACAAACAATCTCCCTGGTATTTGGTCGCTTTTGCCATGATTGGGACTTCACTTTCTGGGGTCACATTCATCTCTGTACCAGGAGCCGTAGGCAAAATCCAATTTTCATATTTCCAAGTGGTGTTGGGGTACATTTTGGGTTATTTATTTATTGGGAGTGTATTGATGCCCCTGTACTACCGCCTCAATCTTGTGTCTATTTATACCTACCTCGAACAGCGCTTTGGCTTTTGGGCGTACAAAACAGGTTCGGCTTTCTTTTTACTTTCTCGTACGCTTGGTTCGGCTGTTCGTTTGTACGTTGCAGCGCAAGTGCTTCAATTGGCGATGTACAATGGCCTTGGGATTCCGTTTGAGGTGTCGGTTCTGATTACAATTGCGCTCATTTGGGTGTATACTTTCAAAGGTGGAGTAAAGACAATTATTATCACGGATACTCTACAAACGACTTTTCTTATAACGGCCGTTGCTTTGACTATCTACTTGATATCTAACGAGTTGAATTTTTCGTTTGGTGGTATGGTTTCTGCGGTAGCCGATAGCGAATATTCCCGTATTTTTTTCTTTGACGACCCTAAAGACAATAAATATTTCTGGAAACAATTTTTATCTGGTGCATTTATTGCTATCACTATGACGGGGATGGACCAAGATTTGATGCAGAAAAACCTGACCTGCAAAAACATAGGAGAAGCCCAGAAAAATATGTTTTGGTTTACCATTACGCTCACGTTTGTGAACCTGATGTTTATGAGCCTAGGGGTGTTGTTGTATTTTTATGCACAAGCCAAAAACATTCCAGTGCCAGAGCGTACTGATGAATTGTACTCAATGTTGGCGTTGAATCATTTTGGACTCAATGAAGGGACGGCGGGCGTTGTGGTTGCCATTACGTTTTTGATTGGGATTACGGCGGCAACTTATGCTAGTTCGGACTCGGCTCTTACTGCCCTCACAACGTCCTTTTGTATTGATTTTATGAATGTAGCCAACAAATCAGAGAAAGAACGCGTACGTATCAAAAACTGGGTACATATTGGTTTTTCGTTGTTGTTTTATGTGGTCATTATCATTTTTAACCAATTGAATAGCAAAGAAGTGATTACGGCTATTTTTGACATTGCGGGCTATACCTACGGCCCTTTATTGGGGCTTTTTGCCTTTGGGCTTTATACAAAGCGCTCCGTCAAGGATAATCTCACTCCGATAATGTGCGCTTTAGGTCCCATCATCACGTACGTACTTAATCAAAACTCTGAAGCTTGGTTTGATGGTTACAAAATTGGTTTTGAGCGCCTTATACTGAACGGAGCGATTGTATTTCTGGGTTTACTAATTATTTCTAAATCTCCTCAATTAAAATCAGTAACTGACTAGTTTTCTACGTTAAAGGCGCTACATGGTAGCTACGGGGGTTAGCTTTGTGATTTTTGGGACAGTTCATCATGCGATTACGCTCCTGATTATTACGAAGTTTTTCTGCCTAAGTAGTAAAAAGTGTAAATCTGGGTGAAGTGTGGAGACTCACCCAGACACAATGTTATAGGCTGGGATTGATGAGGTTATTGTTCATTTCCTCAATGAAAATTTTGGAAGGTTTGAATGAAGGGTAATAGTGCGCTTCTACATGCACAATGGTATTCCGTTATTTTTTTGTAAAAGCTTAGACTGATAAAGTTGACAAAATGGCTTTGGCTTAAAAAGCAAATATTGATTAGGTGACGAGTGAAATTTAATTGATTAAAAAGTATAAAAATATAAATCGTTGTCAATTGTATTGCCTTTAGGTGTTCATTTGAAGATTTCTTTTTTATGCTATAATCAAATCGGTTGGTAGTGAGCTTTGACAATTATAAATTGTGTGAAAGATACTTTCGTAGTTAAACGGCTCTACACACATGAAAAAATGGCTGATTGCCCCCGCATTGTTTTTTCTCTTTGTCTGCTTTTCCCCCGAAAAAATTACGTGGGTGGCGTTGGGAGATTCGATAACTTACCTCAACGAGCACCAAAATGAAACGGGTAACCGCATCACCAAAGGCTATATGACGATGGTGACGGAGAAATTGCCTCACATTCACTACATTAATCAAGGGCATAATGGCTGGACTGCCGCGCGTATTGCCGAAAAAATCGAAAGCCTTAACCTAGTTAAAGCCGACGTTTATTCCGTTTTTCTGGGTACTAACGATTGGTGGGGCGGGCGACCCGTGGGCACAATGTCCGACTACGAAAACAACACAGGGTTTGGGACGCTCTACGGTTCGTTTCGGATTATTATCAATAAATTTCGGAGCCTTAATCCTGACGCAAAAATCATTTTGATAACACCGCTTCAACGCGTGGATTTTGTGTATATCGCCAATTTCAAGAACAACGCTTACGGGTCGTACAAAGACAAAAAAGGGCAGTACTTGGAGCAGTTTGCGGCGGCGATTAAGGACATTGGAGAGCGGGAGAAGCTATCTGTGGTGGATTTGTACCACGAGAAAAAATTGGCACATTCTAAATTGATGAAATTCAAACGACTGAAAGACCCACAAACGGGGAAGTATAAAAACTATTCGTACCCTGATTTTGTGGATGTTCCGTTCAACCCCGAAACAGACGAGTACCCTTACCCTGTTGAATCCATCGCCATGACTTACGATGGCTTGCACCCTTCGGATGCGGGTTATGAGGTGATTACAAAGAAGTTGGTGAAGATTTTGAAGAAGTTGTAGGTTTTTATAAACACTAAGGTACTGAGTGTCTTAGTGGTTAAATACAAAGTGGCTTATTTCAAGGGTGTAAGGCTTGTTATGAGTACTATCATCATACATTACTAAATTTAATGACTACAATGCGAATATTATTTACGGGAGGTTCGGGAAAAGCTGGGAAACACGTCATTCCGTACTTGCTCGAACAAGGACATAAAGTGTTGAACCTAGATTTAACCCCGTTACCTCATCCAGGGGTTGCTAACTTATCCGCTGATATTACCGATTCGGGACAAATGTTTAATGCAATGACTTCCTACACGGGGTTTGAAGAGCTGGAATCGGGTACAGGGGTACCCAAATTTGATGCAGTGGTGCATTTTGCGGCGGTGCCACGCATCCTGCTCAAGCCTGATAATGAAACTTTTCGGGTAAATACCGTTGGGACTTATAACGTGATTGAAGCGGCCGTAAAATTAGGTATCAAGAAGATTATTATTGCGTCTTCGGAGACTACGTATGGTATTTGTTTTTCGGATGGCCCAACCGACCCTCATTCGTTGCCATTGGAAGAAGAGTACGACGTTGACCCTATGGATAGCTACGGATTGTCGAAAGTCGTAAATGAAAAAACCGCACGAAGTTTTCAGCGTCGCTCAGGATTTGATATTTACGCTCTTCGTATCGGAAATGTGATTGAACCACACGAATACGCTGAACTATTCCCTCATTATTTCAACCATCCCGAAGTACGTCGTCGAAATGCCTTTTGTTATATAGATGCCCGCGACTTGGGGCAAATTGTAGATTTATGTTTAAAAAAAGACGGCCTTGGTTATCAGGTGTTTAATGCGGGAAATGACCATAATGGCGCGGTTATTCCGAGCAAAGAACTAGCCGAGCGATTTTTTCCAAATGTGCCCATCACGCGCGAATTGGAGGAGCATGAAGCGCTGTTTTCTAATCGGAAAATTCGTGAGGTGTTGGGGTTCAAAGAACAACACAACTGGCGGAAATACGTAAAATGGGACTAATACAAAGCAAGATAAATGTTCAGCAAAAGAACTGATTTTGTAGTTATTAACGTTAGTTCTATCTTAGTTTATTTTTTTGGGGTCTACCACTACGTATTTGATGGACTTATGTTTGTTGTCGGCGTGGGCAGAATAAGTGATGTGTAAAAGCCCGTCGGGAGTTTGGATGAGGCAAGGGTACGAATAACCGCCTTTGTCGCGGAGATGGTCTTCTAGGCGGGTTTTCCATTTCCATGTTTTGCCTTCATCGTCAGAAAGGTACAGGCTGACACGGTAGCGCCCGTCCTCAATGTCGTTGCCCAAAAAAGCCAAACGCCCATCTTGCAAATTCAATAATTCGACACTCGCCGTGTTCGGAATATCACTTTTGACCGAAGCTGTCCACGATTCGCCTTGGTCGGGCGACTCGCTGATGTGAACGCGGGTAGGGGCGTCGCCACTGTCGCGGAGGTAGGCGATGAGGTTGCCGTTTTTGCGTATGGCTAATGCAGGCTGAATCGGCCCACGACCCACCAAAGGAAGGCTAGGATGCCAAGTCGCACCAAAATCGTCTGAAATGGCCATCATCGAAAAATTGTAGCCGTCGGAATAAAGGGGTAAAACAATCCGTCCGTTTTTAAATTGCAGTGGTTTGATGCGTGTCATCCACCCGATGCTTCTTTTGGTAGCATCTTTAGCAGCTTCGATGACCATATTGTCGTATTTGGGCGCATAACCTGCCCATCCTGCGGTATATTCGGGGAGTTTTTTGAATTTTTCGGCTACCTCTTTGGCAAAACGGTCGTCGGGTTTGAGCAAAATATTGTCTTGCCAATTCCAAACAGGCACGCCGTCGCCGTCATAGTCAGTGGACGTTTTAAACCGAAGAATCGACTGTTCCCATTGATTGGCTTGTACGGCAATCCATACCAAAAACAAGGTGCCTTTTTGGTTCAAAAACAACACAGGATTACAGTCGGGGAGGTGTGGGGTATCGGCCATTTCAAACGGCTCGCTCCATTTTGTTTGTCCTTTTTTGAGACGCGAACCCATGATTTTTACATCGTCGGCTGTACGTTCCCCGCTTCCATAAAACCATACCGAAAGAAAGTCACCATTGGGCAAAGCTACAAGGCTACTTCCGTGGACGTGTTTGTCTTGGGGTGGAAAAATCAGCGTTGATTGGACGATGGGGGGGGATTGGGCAAAGATGGTTTGAAAGAGAGAAATAAAGGCAAAGAAGACAAAATAAAAATGTATTTTCATTGGTGTTTTTTATTTACAAAATGTGTTTTTTGTCATGCTGAAAGCCTCTAAAACGGCTGCTCATTCGTATGGTTTTTAAATCTATGAGGTTTCTTAACGTCGCTATTGAAACCTCATAGGTTTGGCTTACTTCACTTTCTTACGACGCTCCATTACTTCTCGCCAAGTGGTGAGAATGATGCCTTTGGATTGGATGTAGGCTTTTAACTCGGGACTCATCATCGACAGCATATCGGCATACCGCGACCCGCCAGAAGCACTGATGTGTTTGAAAGCGTCGGTGATGTCGCTGCTGTGGACAATAAACATCGCCAAGCCAGGCTGCATGGCATTGAGGGTTTCGATAAATTGTTGGGCTTTGTACTTGCCCCATTCTTCGGGAGATGGGTTCGGATTTGATGGTTTCCAGTCGCCGCTGATGGTGTGCAAATCGTCCAAAACAGGTAAGCCCAATTGCCAAATTTTTTGTCCCACCGCCGTCGATGATTTGGTCAATTCGGGGTCAGGAAGTTTCATTCCTTCTTGCCATTTGCCTTCGGCTTTGAGTTTTTTGACCACAGGCAAATTGAGACATTCCTTCAACAGTTTATTGTTACCCCCAGGAAACATTACAGGGATTTGGTATTCGGCTCCTACTTTGATGTAACGTTCCAAAAAAGGTTGGTGCGCAAAAAGGGTACCCATGTGGGAGTCGAGGTGCGTGGGTTTGAGCCCCATGCGCAGTGCACGCTCCACTTGTGCGCGGATTTCTTTTTCGACGTCGTCGGCCGTGCCATTTTTCACTACTTGGGCTACTTCGTGCCACAAATTACCTTCATTGTCGACCAAGCTTGGCACGTTCTGAAAGCCCGCCAGCGGTGTCCAGCGGTAGTCGCGCCACTCGGAGGTGAGGGTAAGGTGAACCCCTGCGTCTAAGTTGGGATTGCTTTTTTTGATATAATTCACAAAACTCGCCGACCACGCACACGGAAACATGATGCTGCACGAAGTAGCAACACCTTGCTCCACTGATTTGATGGTTCCTTGATTGGACGAATACGACATGCCAGGGTCGTCAACGTGAAAAATGACTACTTTGGCGCCTTTGGGCCAGCCAAGCTTTTCGGCGTAGGTTTCTTGAGTATGCGCTCTGATAGCAAGTAGAAATGTAGCTAAAAGAAGGGTTAATTTATTGATTTTCATTGTGTTGATTGTTTGGTTTAAATCCCCCCATCCCTTCGGGATACCCCTCCAAGGAGGGGAGTTTAGCTTTAATCCCCTGCCTGGAGGGGTGGCTTCAGCCGTGGGGTAGGTAAGTGGTAAAAAAGTTAAAGGCTCTGCGAGTAAGGAAGGGCACTTTTACCCGTTGCCCACGTTTTATTAGGTTGGTCACCCATTTCAA
Source organism: Runella sp. (assembly GCA_023254175.1). Classification (GTDB taxonomy): domain Bacteria; phylum Bacteroidota; class Bacteroidia; order Cytophagales; family Spirosomataceae; genus Runella. The sequence continues at coordinate 54,346 of JALQYJ010000177.1, forward strand.
ACACCAATTCTCCACCCGCCATGATTTCGCTGTGGTCAATCCAGCTACGGTCAAAAGGTTTGCCGTTGAGGGTTGCCGATTGGATGTAGCGGTTTTTATCAGAATTGTTGTGGCTAATGATTTTGAACGTTTTTCCTTCTTTTACCCCAAAACTTACTTCATCAAACAGCGGGCTTGCGATGACATACTGCGAACTTCCAGGCGTTACCGAATACAGCCCCATGCTGCTCATTAAATACCATGACGAAAGCGAACCCATGTCCTCGTTTCCACACAAACCTGTTGGCCCTGTCCGGTAGAAACGCTTGAGCACTTCGCGCACCCAGTATTGGGTTTTCCAAGGCTGAGCTGCGTAATTGTACAAATAGGCTACGTGGTGCGAAGGTTGGTTTCCGTGAACATATTGGCCAATTGTACCCACGACGCCGACGTATTTGGGCGGAGTAATAGACGCATCCATGTTGAAAAACGTATCTAAACGGTCGACAAAAGCTTGATTTCCACCGAGTAGCTTTATCAGTCCAGCAGCATCGTGCTGCACCGACCACAAATATTGCCATGCGTTCGACTCGGTATAATGGCGGTTAGGACGACGGCCTACCAAAAGCGGGTCGAAATAGCGGTAATAATGATGCTCACCTACGGAATCGATGGCTTGTTGATTGTTTGCTAATGCTTCTAACCAAGCTCCATTGGCACGGCGAGGGCGCATAAATTGGGTGGAGGCGTCGTAGACATTGCGATAATTTTGGGCGCGACGGTAAAACAAAGCGGCATCGTCTTTTTTACCTAAGGCTTTGGCCAAACGTGCAATACACCAGTCATCGTAGGCCAATTCCATGGTATTTGGCACCGATTCGGTCGTTCTGTCGCAAGGAGCGTAGCCAAGTTGGATATAGTCAGCCAAACCAGCTCGGCCTGCGCTGGCAGGAATATTGGCGGGCGGTGACTCCAAGGCTTTGCGTCGCATGGCGGCATACAGCGCCTCAATGTCCCAGTCACGATAACCTTTAAAATACGCGTCCACCACGACAGGAATCAGGTGGTCACCCACCATGCTTGGGCGGTAAGTATTGCGGAAATGTTGGGCAGGAAGCCAGCCAAATTCTTCGGTTTTGGCACCAATAGATTTGACAAAATCATTGACGTGCTGAGGTGCAATAAGGGCCAATAACGGATGCTGCGAGCGATAGGTGTCCCAACAAGAAAAGGAAGTAAAAAAGTTGTAATTTTGTGCTTTATGGATTTTATGATCCATGCCCATGTATTGTCCATCGACGTCTTGCCCCGTATATTGGGATAATAAACTGCGGTAGAGGGCGGTGTAAAAGATTTCCTTTTGAGCCTCGTCATTGGTTTTGACAGCGACTCTTTTCAGCTCTTCATTCCACGATTTGCGGGCATCATTTTTTACTTTGTCAAAATCCCAGTGCGGAACTTCGGCTTGTAAATTTTTGCGAGCGCCCTCCACACTTACGTGCGAAATCGCCACTTTGACCGTCACTTGGTCGCCGCTTTTGGTAGAATAACCCACAAAATAGCCAATATTGAGCCCTTTTTCTTCGGTTTTGTAAGGCCAGTATCCTTCGGCCGATTCGGGCGTAATGTAATCGTTGTCCCATGTACCGTAGTACTCAAATGGGCGGCTAAATTTTGCCACAAAATACACCATCGTGCCGTTGGCATCTTTGTAACCTTCAAGGGTAGAATCGTTTACCATTTTTACAAACGAATCTCCACTCGTAGCATTTCCCCCGATTTCGTGGCCAATATCGATGAGAATGGTCGCTTTTCGGGCTTTGGGGAACGTATAACGATGTACTCCTACGCGGGTGGTAGCCGTAAGTTCGGCCTTTACTTTGGGGTCTTTGAGGAAAACGGAATAATAACCAGGTTTGGCTACTTCGTCTTTTTTGTCATAACGGGAGCGATAGCCCGCGTCGGGGTTTTCTTTTGTACCTGCTGACGTTTGTACTTTGTCACCTACCGTTGGCATCAACAAAATATCACCTCCTGTGGTCATGCCTACACCGCTGAAATGGGTATGGCTAAAGCCCATGATAGAGCTATCGGCATAGGTATAGCCAGATGCGTAGGTCCATCCCTTTATGTCGTGGTCAGGACTGAGTTGCACCATTCCATAGGGGAGCGTTGCCCCAGGGAAGGTATGCCCAAAGAAATCGGTTCCGTTAAACGGATCCACGTAATCGACGGGGTCTTTGGAAGAAGAACCACATCCCCAACAAAGAAAGGAAGCAGTTAAAAATAAAAAAGAGGCAAGATGCCTATAAATAGTCGTCATTCGGTGGGGCCGAATGGTTGCGTGGAAGAGCTTCATCTTGAGATTTTTCAAGCCAGAGCTTATAGGTTTTTGACACCTATAAGCTTTAAAGGGTTACACCGTTTCAGTAATTTCTTCTTCTTTAAAAAGCAAGCTGACGAGCTTTTGGTACTGCGAAAAATCAGGAATAATGAGTTGGGCACCTGCTTTGACGAGGCGCGGACGCTTGTCGAGGTTGTAGCCAAAACGTTGCACCTCATTGCTGGCAATTCCTACAGAAATTCCTCCCGAACGTCGTCCTTCGCGGATTTCGTCTGGACCATCGCCCAACACGACCAATTCGTTTCCGTTGAGGTTATTTTCGCGGATGATGCGCTCGATAATCATCTTTTTGGAGAACTTAGTGTACTCACGCAGTGCGCCATAAATGCCTCCATCGAACAAATCGGCATAGCCGAGAACGGTGGCTTCGTTGCGAACATCGTCTACGTCGGTACCGCTCGCGAGATACATGGTGACACCGCGAGCTTTTAGTTCTTGCAAAAACGAAACCGCGCCTTTGAGGGTGTAATCCTGCCAATCCAATTCGCCCGCTTGAAGTTTGGCAACACGTTTGTCCACCAACTCCATCAAGGCATCGTTGTAGATTTGCTTGTATTCAAACTTGTCCAAAACCTGCTCTTCTGGTACATAGCCTGCTTCCCGAACCATGTTGACTAGTCCTTCCATTTGATAAATGGTTTGAATACCAGTGGTTTTATGAATAAACTCTTTGATCTGTTGTAGCACTTTGTTGTACGTTGCTTGGTCGACCGAATCGTAGTGATTTCCCAAAATCGCTTTCATCATCACGGGTTCCATGATTTCCTCCCAGCCGTGGCGGAGGGTACTGATAGTGCCGTCGTGGTCAAAAACGGCGTATTTGATGTGTCCAAGTCGCCCTAAAATAGACTCGTCGCAAAGCTCAATTTCGGTTTCGGGGAGAAAGACCGCTTGGCGAGGATTTTCAGCCAAGTCTACTTGGTAGGCATAGTGTGGGTCTTGGCTGATGGCCAAAATTTCTTGCGCATTGGCAGTACCTGTGGTAAATAGTTTTTGTACCGTAACCCCTGCCGCAAAATTGGCAAACTTAGCGGCTTCGGCTGGACTCACCCCTACTGAAAGGCAAAGTGTAATGGCGCTAATAACGGTATCGCCCGCGCCTACGGTGTCGAGGCGGTTAGTGAGTTGTAGACCAGGAACTTCATTGAAACCTGTGGTGTCAAAAGACGTAATGCCGCGTGCCCCGCAGGTGACAAAAACGGGTTTTTGCGATGAACTGTGCAGGGCTTGTCCGTATTTGAGTACGTCGGTACGGGGGAGAACCGTACGAGGCTCTACTTCTATGCCATTGAGGTGGGCGGCTTCTACGTCGTTTAGCTTTCGGTAGACGTTGGAGAAACGCTCATTGAAGTGGCGAGAATCCACCAAAACGATTTTGTGGTTGTATTGGTCAAAAAGCGCGTTGGCTTTTTCGATGAAACTATCGTTAGTAATACTTCCGACGACTTGTTGGTTAAAAATTAGGGCATCACAGCTTTCTAATGCAGATTGAATACTGGCCAAAATCAATTCATCGGTTTTGAGTGAACGCTGGTTGTATACCCCGAAGTCGATGCGAGGTTCTTCTACCCCTTCAACATAGCGTTTGAGATACGAATAGGTTTGGAATCCTTCGTTTTGAACAAAAAGAGAGCTGGTGTCGGCACCGAGGGCTTGGAGTTGGGTCGCCAATTCACGCCCAAAAATATCATTTCCCACGACACCGATTACTTTGATAGAAGCGGGCTCAAGGGCTGATAGATTGGCAACCACATTGCCCGCACCACCAGGTGTATAATAGTGACGTTCAACAGCTTGTGCCTGTAGACCCGTTTCGATGGAAACCTCCGAGTTACGGGTATCCATAATCCAGTAAGAATCAAGGCAATAATCGCCATAGACAGCAACGTTGGCCGATTTTATTTTTTCAAGAATGGCATTGATGTGAGGAGTATTCATACAACAGATGGAAATATCTACCGTTTAATTTTATTGATAAATACTCCCATCAGAGAAATCAAGGCTATTATTTTACTGTTAAAATTCAAAGTTTATCTTTGTTTGATGCTATCTAAGGAGGTTGTGAGCAAGGGTTTGAGAACCCTTGCTATTTGTTTAAACCTAAATCTCAAACTTTATCCCTTGTGCCAACGGCAGCGTAGTACCGTAATTGATGGTATTGGTTTGGCGGCGCATGTAAGCTTTCCACGCATCTGAACCAGATTCGCGGCCACCGCCTGTTTCTTTTTCACCCCCAAATGCCCCCCCAATTTCTGCGCCCGAAGTGCCGATGTTGACATTTGCAATGCCGCAGTCCGAACCTGCCTGGCTTAAAAATTGTTCTGCTTCGCGCAAATGCAAGGTGAAGATGGCCGACGAAAGTCCCTGAGGTACAGCATTTTGTAGGGAGATTGCTTCGTCAAGCGTTTTGTATTTTATTAAATAAAGAATCGGGGCAAAGGTTTCGTGTTGGACAACGGGCCAATGGTTTTCTACTTCCGCAATGCAAGGCTTTACGTAACAACCCGACGCAAAATCGTTGCCCGATAAAACTTGAGGTTCTACGGCAAATGTCCCGCCCAAGGCACGCACTTGCGCCACGGCCAATTGGTAACTTTGCACAGCGGCTTCGTCAATCAAAGGGCCTACGTGGTTATGAGTATCCAACGGATTGCCAATGCGAAGCTGTTCGTAGGCTTTGACCAACTGATTCTTGACGTCTTCGTAGATACTTTCGTGAATAATTAGGCGGCGAGTGGTGGTGCAGCGCTGCCCTGCCGTGCCCACTGCTCCGAAAACAATGGCAGGAATGGCCAAGGGGAGGTCGGCATGTGGCGAAACAATGATAGCGTTATTTCCGCCCAATTCCAATAAACTACGCCCCAAACGGCCGCCTACCGCTTGCCCAACGGCTTTTCCCATACGCGTGCTACCTGTCGCCGATACGAGTGGAATACGTTCGTCGTGCGAGAGCCATTCGCCGACTTCGCGTCCACCTACGATAAGTCCCGAAACACCTTCGGGTACATCGTTGGCTTTCAATACATCTTGAATAATATGTTGACAAGCGATGGCTGTCAAAGGTGTTTTTTCGGAAGGTTTCCAGACGCAGACATCGCCGCAGACCCAGGCCAGCATGGTATTCCAGGACCAAACGGCTACGGGAAAATTGAAGGCTGAAATAATGCCGACAATTCCGATGGGATGCCATTGTTCGTACATACGGTGCGAGGGGCGCTCGCTGTGCATGGTTAGGCCGTACAGTTGGCGGGAGAGTCCTACGGCAAAATCACAGATATCGATGATTTCTTGTACTTCGCCAAGCCCTTCTTGTAGGCTTTTGCCCATTTCGTAGCTGACGAGCGTTCCTAATTCGGTTTTGTACTTTCTAAACTGTTCGCCCATTTGTCGGACAATTTCGCCCCGTTTTGGAGCAGGGACTAGTCGCCATGTTTTAAAAGCCTCTTGGGCTTGACCTACTACAGTATTGTAGTCTTGGCGATTGGCTGATTGAACTTTCCCAATGAGTTTACTATCGACGGGTGAAAACGAAGCGATTTCTTCGCCTTGTCCCGCCCAGGTAGCGAGTCCAGTACTGATACCATGATTTGATTCCGCAATGCGGAGTTTGTTAAGAATCTCTTGCATTAAAGTTGTTGACCGCTAAAGCGGCTGATTTTTGGATTGATGATGAGGTTTCGGGGCAAATGTATAATAAAAAAGGTTGTATCTATGAGGGGATATACCTTGCTAAAATGCTAAAGAATAAGCGTTTTTCGATAAACTGAGGGGCTTTGGTTTTATGGGTTTTGACAACCCGATTAAAGTAACCGATGTTGCCAAAACCACATTCAAAACTGCGATGAGGTAATACCTTATTTCGCTTTTTTGATTTCAAAAATCCTCACACTGTTGGGTTCCAATTCTACTGACACACCGTTTTGAGCTTCTACGGAAAGGGTTTCGGGGTGCATAAATATTTCTTTTAACGTATATTTTCCCTTAGCCGAAAGCCCCATCGTTTCCCATGCGTGGGCAGGTACCTGAATCGTTGCTTGTGTGCCTTTTTGTAAGTCGAAATTGCAGACAATCAGGAGTTTTTGTTTATCAGTATGGCGCAGGTACGTGTACATTTTGGCGTTGTTATAACCCTCAGTTTGACCGTTGGCGTATTGCAAATCATAAAAAGCACCATTTCGAATTGCGTCCGAAGTGTTGGTTAGTTTCAGTAAATCTTGATAAAACTTACGCAGGGTTTTTTGTTGGGGCGAAAGTTTTCCCCCGTCAAATTTCCCACCGTTGACCCATGCTTGGTATTCTGGAACACCCCAATAGTCAAACATTGTTGTGCGACCGTCTTCGCCCGAAAAACCTTCGGCGACTGTTGGGGTAACGCCTATTTCTTGGCCAAAATAGAGCATCAATGGCCCCGTGTGGAGCGTAGCCGAAACCACCATGGCAGGAATGGCATAAAATGGATTTTTGGCAAAGTAGTTTGATG
>JALQYJ010000182.1 GCA_023254175.1 Runella sp.
AAAAGTACCTTTCTTGAACACTCGTCAAGTACATTTAAAATCCTCACCTTACGCTCATTACTCAAAAGTACATCGCTTAAAAAGTCCATCGACCATCCTTGACGGTTCGCCGCTGCGATTTATTTGCTCGGCAGGTAATGGATTTATGGCTACCCTTTTGATTTTTTTACGTGCTTTGTTCAATTTCTCAGCCTTATAGACCCTGTAAACACGTTTTTTGCCGCGGCGGCGTACCGCTCGCTCCACCAATTGCCTTGATTACGACACCAATGAAACTGTCCTCTTACCCTAAGCCGCAGCCATTTTTAAATAGAGTTCCTCTTGGTTTAACCATATTTGCTGAGGTGTCTTGCCTTTGAGAGATGAGTGTGGTCTCTCAAAATTATAAATTCGCCACCACTCATCCAATTCTGCTTGGATTTGGTTGATAGTTGTGAACACTTTTGGATTGAGACATTCAGTTCTGATGGTTCCGTTGAGCCTTTCCACTAGCCCATTCTGCATTGGTTTTCCAGGTTGGGTAAACCGGATTTCAATGCCCTGTTTTTTACAGAATTTAGCCATTTTTTTGCTCACCAATTCCGGGCCATTATCGCATCGGATATATTCAGGCTTACCATAAGTGGCGATAAGATTTTCCAACGCTGTTACCAATTGTTTGGCTTTATACACTTTTTTAGCATCTGCCATCAGACATTTTCGACTGAATTCATCCATTACATTGAGTATGCGAGCCTTATTTTCAGCCACCACATCATCACTTAAAAAATCCAAAGACCATCCCTGATTTACCTGAGCAGCAGCCAAATTATTGGAATTAACTCTTTTTATTTTAGGCCGTTTCTGGGGCTTTCTCAAGTGTAAATTTAGCTTTTTGTACTGCCTGTAAACCCGCTTTTTGTTCCATCTCTTACCGGAAAGGCGAATTTTATCAAACAGTAACCCAAAACCCCAACTGGGATATTGCCTGCTGAGTTCCAATAGTTTCTCCCTTACTTCTTTGTTATCAACTTTGGCTTTGTATTTATAATATAGGCTATTCCTTCGTTGCCCTAAAACCCTGCTGCATCGTCGTGTCGGTACTTGTTTTTCTTGCTGCACTTCTCTAAGAATGTTCATATGAGTTTTAGGGCTTACAACTTTTTTAGCTTCTCGTAACCTTCTTTAAGTATGTCATAGTCAAGGCTTTTATCTGCTAATAATTTCTTTAAACGAGCATTCTCCAACTCTAATTCTCGCATCCTTTTTAGCTCTTTGGCATCCATCCCACCGTATTTTTCTTTCCATTGATAGAAAGTCGCCGGTGAAATGTTATTCTCGCGGCACAAGTCTTCAATCTTTTTGCCTTTACATTGGCTTTGCAAAATTGCTACAATTTGCTCCTCACTGAATTTGCTTTTCTTCATTTGTATTTCCGTTTAAAAGTTGAAATTATGAAACCCTTTTCTACTTTTAAATGGATACGGCTAACGGAGAGAGGACAACTCTTAAATCCTCTCTTGTAAAAGGGGATTTTTTTTGCTCTCTATTTTTTACAATTTCTATTTGAGAGGACGCCAGAAGCAAAAATCAAAAAAATCTCCTACAAATGTTGCGCTTCTACCAAGACTACTTTGAGTTACTCTAAAACTTTCTGATTAAACGATAAAAATACCTGTTACATAGGAAGGTAAGTTTAGGAGCAGGTCAGCACCTTCAGCAGCATTAGTAAAAAATCGTGCTGCAATTAATAAGGCAGCTAAACTGGCAATGAAGACTAAAGCCCAGTTAAAAAGCATAGTGATAGAATCATAGCACAAATTACAAATTCGATATTTTTTCTCAAAACAGAGTGCTTTTAATCACTTTTTAAGTATTTTTCATTTTTTTTGAAAAGCAACTTAACTAGCTTTAAATATGATTATATCCATTATCACTGTCTTCGTTATAGGCTACATTTTTATTACACTTGAACATAATGTACGTATTAACAAAACGGGAACAGCTCTTTTGACAGGTGTTTTGTGTTGGACACTTTACGCATTTGGCACTACCGACAGCCATCATATCGTTGACGAACTCTCGCACCATTTGGCAAGCATCGCCGAGATCACTTTTTTCCTACTCGGTGCCATGACCATCGTCGAACTAATAGATGCTCACCAAGGCTTTGATGTCATCACCGAGCGAATACATACCAAAGATACCCGTACCCTGCTTTGGATTATAAGTATACTTACTTTTTTCCTTTCAGCCGTACTCGACAACCTTACCACAGCTATTGTGATGGTGTCATTGTTGCGAAAAATCATTCGTGATACCGAAATGCGACGTTTTTTTGCAGGGATTGTCATCATTGCTGCTAATGCAGGGGGGGCATGGTCACCGTTGGGCGACGTCACAACAACTATGTTATGGATTGGAGGGCAAGTGTCGGCTATCAACATCATGAAAATGTTGATTATCCCGAGTTTAGTTTCGTTAATTGTCCCCCTGATTTATTTATCATTTCGACTGAAAGGTTCGCTTGAACCACCCAAACCGCGCAAAAAAGACATTGACGAAACGATTACGACCTTTGAGCGAAATACTATGTTTTTTACGGGTATAGGTATGTTGTTGTTTGTTCCTATTTTTAAAACTGTCACCCATCTGCCACCTTATATGGGAGTGCTTCTAGCGTTAGGAGTGGTTTGGGTAGTGTCAGAAATTCTCCACTCCCAAAAAGACGAAGAAGACCGCAAGCCTTTCACAGCAGCCCATGCCTTGAGCAAAATTGACACCAGTAGTATTTTGTTTTTTATGGGGATTTTGTTGGCCATCGGCGTCCTTGAAGTCACGCATACTCTTTCGGGATTGGCCACTTGGATGAACGATACTATTGGTAATTTAGATGCCATCGTTTTTATTATCGGGATTGCCTCTGCCGTCATCGACAATGTACCTTTAGTAGCAGCTTCTATGGGTATGTACGATTTAGCCACGTACCCTCAAGACCATCGCATTTGGGAGTTTTTGGCGTACTGTGCTGGTACGGGAGGAAGTATGCTGATTATTGGTTCAGCAGCGGGGGTAGCAGTGATGGGTATGGAAAATATCAGCTTCTTTTGGTATCTCAAACGCATTAGTCTATTGGCACTTTTTGGTTATGTGGCAGGTGCTTTAGTTTACGTTATTTTTTAGAAAAAACCTTTTAACGAAAACAGCCACAAGGAGTAATCCAAGTGGCCGTTTTTTATGGGCTAGGTTGCTTCCAGCTATTTTGTAGTGTAGTTTGGTGCTTCTTTCGCAATATGAATATCGTGAGGGTGACTTTCTTTCATACCCGCCGCACTGATACGAACAAATTTCGCTTTTTGAAGGGTCTGAATATCCGCCGCACCGCAGTAGCCCATTCCTGCCTTCAATCCACCTACCAATTGGTAAATGATTTCGGCTACTTTGCCTTTGTACGGAACACGACCTACGATTCCTTCAGGTACGAGTTTCTTGATATCGTCTTCCGCATCCTGGAAATAACGGTCTTTCGAACCATCTTCCATCGCTTCCACCGAACCCATACCACGGTATGATTTAAAGCGACGTCCTTCGTAAAGAATTTCTTCCCCGGGCGCTTCTTCCGTTCCTGCCAACAACGAACCAATCATTACTGTGTTTGCCCCCGCAGCAATGGCTTTTACAATATCACCTGAGTAACGAATTCCACCATCGGCAATGACTGGAACACCTGTTCCTTCGATAGCCTTGGCTGCTTCGTAAACGGCTGTCAACTGTGGCATTCCGATTCCTGCAATGATACGGGTTGTACAAATACTTCCAGGACCAACACCTACTTTGACTCCATCAGCGCCCGCTTTGGCCAATGCACGAGCGGCTTCACCAGTCGCAATATTTCCAACCAATACATCCAAATTTGGGAATTGGCTTTTGACTCCTTTCAATGCTTCAATTACTCCCAATGAATGTCCGTGAGCTGTATCAATACTTACCACATCTACACCCGCCTTCAAAAGTGCTTCAACACGACGAATTAAGTCAGGAGTAACACCTACTGCCGCTCCGACACGAAGACGGCCAAGGCTGTCTTTGCAAGCATTGGGGCGGTCTTTGCGCTTGATGATATCGCGATAAGTAACCAAACCCACTAATTTGTGGTGTTTGTCTACGATAGGAAGTTTCTCAATTTTGAACTCCTGCAAAATGCTTTCTGCTTCTTCAAGTGTGATACCTTCTTTCGCCGTAATAAGGTTATCTTTGGTCATCACTCCCACTACACCTTTGGTCAAGTCTTTTTGGAAGCGCAAATCACGGTTAGTAATGATTCCGATGAGTTTGCTATCTTTATCGACCACAGGTATTCCCCCAATTTTAAACTCAGACATAATACGGTGCGCATCACGCAAGGTAGCATCTTCATTTAAAGTAATAGGATCAACAATCATCCCACTTTCGGAGCGTTTTACTTTACGTACTTGCGCAGCTTGGGCTTCAACCGTCATATTTTTGTGGATAATTCCGATTCCTCCCTCTTGCGCCATAGCAATGGCCAATTGGTATTCGGTAACGGTATCCATTGCAGCAGATAGCAATGGAACATTCAAACGAATGTTGCGCGTGAGCTGAGTTTGCGTGGTTGTATCACGCGGGAGCACTTCGGAATAAGCAGGGACGAGAAGAACGTCGTCGTACGTGAGGGCCTCGTAGAGGAATTTGGATGTGTCTGAGAGCATAGCAAATAAACGATTCCTTATTTGCCGCGTAAAATTAGTAGAAATTTCGGTGAACTGAAAATCTATCTCTCTTTTAATAGAAAAATAATATAAATAGGTATAACTCTACTATTTAATAAAAACAGTCAAGCGCGTTCTAATCAGCTAATTGCCATTTTAGAACGCGCTTGTACATGATATACTACTTTTTTTAATTACAAGTTTTTACTTCTACCAAAAAAGTAGTACCGTTAGAAGACACAAACCCAGGTTTCAAAGTAATTGATTGATTTGCAAAATAGTTGGTTTTACCCGTTGTTGCGATAGTACCCGCACTTTCGATTCTTTCTTTGGCAAAATACGTTCCCGCAGCTACTGCTCCAGTAGATTGATTAATCGTACTTTGACATACTGGAGGTGTTGGAATCAACACATTGTTAGCATTAAAGACAGAGATATTTGCAGGAATATTGGGCAAACATCCAATTCTATCAGCATCGATATACAAAAACATCGAGCTATTTGTCAATTCAGGGAGGCAATTCAACAAATTATTTTGGAGGTTCAAAAAGTAAAGGGTTGCAGGCAACGCAGGTAGGCTTTTCAATTGGTTATTTTTAAGGTACATAATAGTCAACGTTGACGGAAGCGTAGGAAGTCCTGTCAACTGATTTCCTTCGGCCACTAGCGAACTCAAACTCCCAGGCAATGCAGGCAATGCTACTAACAAGTTGAAACTACATTCAATCTGTTTCAGCCCCGACGGTAATGTTGGCAGAGCCGTCAATTGATTTGTAGAGCAATTAAGAATTTGGGTCAAATTAGCAGGTAATGCAGGAAGGCTTGTCAAAAGATTATCTGCACAATACAACGCCGTTATTCCTGATGGCAATGCAGGCAATTGGGTTATTTTATTAGCAGAACAATTAAAGTACGATAATTTCGAGGGAAGTACGGGTAAAGAAGTTAACAAATTCCCTGCACAAGCAAAGTACCTCAAACTATCGGGCAGAGACGCAATGGAGGTCAATTTATTGCGGGTCGCATCCAAATACAACATTGTGGTTGGAAGTGCTGGTAACGAAGCTACTTCGTTATAGTTAATAGCCAATTGACTCAATGAGTTTGGTAAAGTGGGCAGAGAAGTCAATTTGTTAAACTTACAACTCATCATCGACAAACTTGGAGGCAAGGTAGGCAGGCTTGTCAAATTATTAATATCGCAATAAAGCGCGACCAGTGTATTTGGCAGGGGGGGTAACGTAGTTAGACTATTTGATGCACATAGGAGGGTTTCTAGTGAAGTAAACCCTTGAATCCCTTCCAAACTTTTAATTCCTTTCCCCGACACGTCTAGCCCTTTCATACTTGCTGCGGGGGCGAGCAACTTATTCGTATTGTCGATACAATCAGGACAGGCACTACGAATTGCAGCTGCGAAATTGCTATCAGGCACGCTAATTTGCGCATTGGCCCCAAAGCTTACTACCAGTACGACCAATAAGATTTTTGAAAAAGCAGTTTGAAAAAATTTCTCTGTAACTTTGCAAAGTTGTTTCATAATTGTAAAAAATGTATTAACCCCTCTTGTTTCCAATATCTTGGCCAAATTAATATAAACTCTTAATAAAGCCCTCGTTTTTTCGATTTTAATTATATTTTCTTTCCCTAAACGCACATGTTGTACTGAAAATCAAGGCTTAACAAATCAAATAACTAGAAGGTGATTCCGATTTTGAGATTAACAGAGAATACGAGCCTGTATTATATCAGAAGCGGTAGTTATCGGTTTATTAGCAAGATTTTTGACCATCAAAGGAAAAATCCCCGTACTTTTACGGCTCTAATTTACTGATAAGTTGTCAAGATTGAAAGAAAAATGACTAAAAATTTCATTGAAGAATTGCGTTGGCGTGGTATGCTCCACGACATGATGCCTGGCACGGAAGAACAACTCCAAAAAGAAACCACTTCTGCGTATATTGGTTTTGACCCTACCGCCTCTTCGCTACATATTGGGAATTTGGCCACTATTATGCTCCTCAAGCACTTTCAATTGTGCGGACACAAACCATTTGCTCTTGTAGGAGGGGCTACTGGGATGGTAGGCGATCCATCAGGAAAAGCTGCCGAAAGGGCTTTTTTATCAGAAGAAACCTTACGATATAACGAATCTTGCATCAAAAAACAACTTGAGAAGTTTTTGGACTTTGATTGTGGTGAGAACTCTGCCCAAATCGTCAATAACTACGATTGGTTCAAAAACATCGGTTTTTTGGAGTTTTTACGAGAAGCAGGAAAATACATTACGGTCAACTACATGTCGGCCAAAGATTCCGTAAAAAAACGGCTCGAAACGGGGATTTCTTTTACCGAATTTAGTTACCAACTTCTTCAGGGGTACGACTTTTACTGGCTTTTCAAACACAACAATGTTCGTTTGCAGATGGGTGGCTCCGACCAATGGGGGAATATTACCACTGGAACAGAGTTGATTCGTCGTAAAGAAAACAACAACGACGAAACCGCCGAATACCGTGCCTTTGCGCTGACCACCCCACTAGTAACAAAATCAGATGGCACCAAATTTGGGAAAAGTGAAAGTGGAAACGTTTGGCTCGACCCGACCAAAACCTCCCCTTTCCAATTTTATCAATTTTGGCTCAATTGCGCCGATGCAGATTGCCCGCGCCTTCTTCGCGTATTTACCCTTTATACAAAAGAAGAAATTGAAGCATTAGAAACCGAACATGCGCAAACTCCTCACCTCCGCCTGATGCAGAAAGCATTGGCAAAAGATGTAACTATACGTGTACATTCTCAACAAGATTTTGACATGGCAGTAGTTGCATCGGACGTTCTTTTTGGCAAAGGGACGTTAGAAACACTTAAAAGTATGGATATCGCTACCTTTGAAGCCGTGTTTGAGGGTGTTCCTCAGAGTAAAATCACCGCCGATGCACTGAAAAGATGTACCAATATTACAGATTTGGTTTCGACCGTAACAAACAACGAAATTTATGCTTCTAAAGGGGAAGCGCGTCGTGCAATTCAAGGAAATGCAGTAAGTCTCAATAAAACAAAGACCGCAGATCCAAACGCTTTACCTGCTTTTGAGCTCCTTCAAAACAAATTTATACTGGTATCGAAAGGCAAAAAAAATCACCTTATTGTTGTGGAATAATTAATTATATATAGGTATATAAATTTTGTGATTTCAAAGCCAAACATCGAAAAAATGTTTGGCTTTGTCTATTTTATAGTATTTATATCCCAATCGGCAAATATTGTACTGTAAACATCTTGGTATTAATATTTCCATCAAAAAAGTAGTTATTTTTATTTTTTCTTGAATATTCAAAAAAAAATAAAAATAACACTCAAAAATAGTAGTGATTTGTAGTTTTGGCACGACTATTGAGGTACCATACTTCTATCAACAGATAATAATCTCAAACCAGGGTATGGAACAAGCTATATAACCCCACACTTTATCATGCAGAAGTTAAGCCTCAACCAAACATTACAACAAAAGCTATCCCCCCAGCAGATACAGTTTATCAAGCTGTTGCAAATTCCTACTATGGAATTAGAGAACCGTATTGAAGAAGAGTTGGAAATCAATCCGGCATTGGAAGAGGGGTTAGACCAAGAAATAGCAGATAACGACGATACGTACGAGGATTCTCTTGATTTAGATAGTGATTACGAAGAAGAGTATTCGCCTCTGGAAGGTATCAGTTTGGAAGAATACCTCAACCACGATGAGTATGGGGGATATAAAATGTACAGTGATGGCAATTATCCTGAAGAAGAACGGGAAATGCCATTGGTAACTATTAACACCCTCCATGATGTACTTCAGCAACAATTTGGCTACTTATGCCTCAACGAACGCCAGATGATTATTGGATTGCAACTTTTGGGAAGCATTGAAAACGATGGATACATTCGCCGTTCTCTGCAAGCTATTGCCAATGATTTAGCGCTTTCGCAAAGTTTTTATACCTCTATCGAAGAAATAGAACTAGTGCTAAAGAAAATTCAAACGTTTGACCCTCCTGGGATTGGCGCAAGGAACCTACAAGAGTGTTTACTTCTTCAACTCGACCGAAAAGACCCAGCTGATGCCTACGTCAATTATGCCGTAAAAGTTATTGAAGATTGTTTTGAAGAATTTTCAAAAAAGCACTTTGAAAAAATTCAGAAAAGATTGGGCATCAATGACGAACAAATGAAGTACGTCATTTCACTCATTACCAAACTAAACCCTAAACCAGGCTCGGTTGAGGGCGAAGATGGTCTTGCTCAATATCTTTTACCTGATTTTTGGATTAACAATAATAATGGCAAACTTGAGGTTCATCTAAATTCCAAAAATGCCCCCGAATTACGCATTAGCCGCTCGTTTGCGGAGATGCTTGATACGTACGATAAAAGTGACAAAACCAACCGCCACATTAGAGAAACTATCACTTTTGTAAAACAAAAATTAGATGCAGCTAAGTGGTTTATCGATGCCATTAAACAACGCCAAAATACGCTTCAACGTACGATGATCGCGATTTTGCACTACCAATACGAGTTCTTTTTGGACGGCGACGAAACACGCCTTAAACCAATGATTTTGAAGGATATAGCCCAACGAATCGAAATGGATGTTTCGACGGTTTCGCGCGTGGCGAATAGTAAATCTGTACAAACTGAATTTGGGGTTTATCCGCTCAAATATTTTTTCTCAGAAGGGATTTCTACCGAATATGGCGAAGATGCCAGTAGCCGCGAAGTAAAGTCAATTCTTAAAGATTTAATTGACAATGAATCAAAGGGAAATCCACTTTCGGATGATAAACTCGAAAAACTACTCAACGACAAAGGGTATAACATTGCTCGCCGTACGGTTGCAAAATACCGTGAGCAACTTAATATTCCCGTAGCTCGTTTACGAAAACAATTATAGTCTCTTAGGCTGTTATCTGTTATTAGTTACCTTTGTATTCGTTAAAAATAAAGGTCGACGATAAACAGTAATATTCGCCTTGAATACTCCATTTGCTAAGTTTCTTTCGATAGTTCTTCATCCACTTCTGATGCCCACGTTCCTGTTGGGCATGTTGTTTTTTACCACCCCCGCCGTTGTAGGGGTTGACCTGTTTACTCCGACTGTTCGGTTTACGCTTCTTGGCTTTGTGGGTATGACTACTTTTGTGATTCCTTCCTTAGGAATTTATTATTTGTACCGTGCTGGCTATGTCCAAAGTTTACACCTGGATAATCTGGCCGACCGCCGCCTTCCCTACTTTTTGACAGCACTGCTGTATGGGTTTGCCACCTATTTTTTTCGCTATCAATTGGCCGCTTTATCAGAGCTTTCCCCCCAAATAAGCACTATTCTTGCAAGCATTACTGTTTCCATTACTTTGGTTGGAGTGATTAGTTTACGTTGGAAAATAAGCGCTCACGGCACAGGTTTTGGAGGGCTTCTCGGAGCTATTTTTGGAATAGCCGTTAAGTTTAACGAGTCTATTTTACTTTATCCACTGCTTTCGTTGATTGTCCTCGGAGGATTATTGATGAGCGCCCGTCTCCACCTAAACGCCCATACCCCCGCACAAATTGGTGCTGGAATAGGACTTGGCTTACTAGTAAGTTTGACCACCGTTTGGTGGTTTGTTTGAGTTGCTTTACATTTGGCCTCTCACTTCTTCATCCTAAACCTAAAAGCCATGTTTGAGCACATTATTTACGAAGTAAACGATGGAATTGCCCGCATAACCCTCAATCGCCCACAGGTTTATAACGCGTTGAGTGCAGGTTTGCTTAAAGAAATTACGCGCGCTATCGAAACTACCGCTTCAAACGAAAGTGTACGCGTCGTTATAATCACAGGAGCTGGTGACAAAGCCTTTTGTTCGGGAGCCGACCTCAAGGAAGGCATGGGGGGCGCCAATAGTTTAGGCGATTCGCTTCGTCAAAACTACAATCCAATGATTTTGGCTATACGTACTTTGCCCAAACCCGTTATTTGCCGCCTCAACGGCGTAGCAGCGGGCGCTGGTTGCTCTTTGGCGTTGGCTTGCGACCTTGTCATTGCCGCCGAAGAAGCCTATTTAAGCCAAATTTTTATTAACATTGGGCTTATGCCTGACGCTGGTTCAACTTTCTTTTTACCACGCTTGGTGGGAATGCAAAAAGCTTTCGAAATAGCTAGCACAGGTAGAAGAGTTTCTGCTTCCGAAGCTGCCCAAATCGGTTTAATTCATAAAGCGGTGCCTGCAAGCGAGCTTGATGTTGAACTTGCCGAAATCGTTACGTATTATCAGCACGCTCCTACGGCGGCCATCGGTGCTATGAAACAAGTTATGAATCAGGCTATGTACTCGACCCTCGGCCAAATGCTTGAATTAGAAGCACAGCATCAAGACCAACTCGGGCGTACCCACGATGCTGCCGAAGGTATTATGTCTTTTTTACAAAAGCGTAAAGCCAACTACCGCGGAAAATAACTTCCTCAACACATCATAGATTATGCTTATTCGAATCGTACGAATGACATTTCAGCCAGAAAAAGTGGCTAATTTTTTGGATATTTTTAACCAATCAAAAGATAAAATCAGAGCACGCGCAGGTTGTCATCGATTAGAGTTGTTGCGCGATTTAGACCAACCCAATGTGTACATGACATACAGCTATTGGGACGACGTTCAAGCCCTAAATGACTACCGTGATTCGGAGTTATTTAAGACCACTTGGGCAAAAACAAAAATTCTTTTTTCGGACAAACCCGTGGCTTATTCGGTTGAACGATTGGAGGAATTACTGTAGCAAAAACTCATCGGCGTCTAAAAATGCTGGAAATTTATCCCTAAAAGTCGTCAACGCCTCCCTCTGTAACGTATGAATAAGAATCCCCTCTTCGATTGATTTTCGTTCTAAAACTTCTCCTTTGAAGTCAATCACGGCGGAGTCTCCCGTATGAGGAATGCCGTTGCCATCATTTCCAACTCTGTTGACTCCCACAACATAGCTTAAGTTTTCAATTGCTCGGGCTTGAAGTAGGGTGTTCCAAACGTGACTACGAATAGCAGGCCAATTGGCTACGTACACTAAAAGATCGTAGTCGAGGGCCACATTCCGTGACCACACGGGGAAACGCAAATCATAACAAATCAACGGGCAAATTTTCCACCCTTTCCATTCTTTTATGATACGCTTTGTTCCTCCTGTATAAGATTCCTGCTCGCGCGCCATCCGAAACAAATGCCGCTTATCGTAAAAATCGTATGTTCCATCAGGTTCCACCCAAAGCAATCGATTAAAATAGTTCGTTCCTTCTTTGGCGACGAAACTACCCATCACAACAGCCCCCGTTTGAGCTGCCACCTGTTGCATCCATTTGGTGGTCGTTAGGTTCATAGGTTCCGCCACCGAAGCAGGATTCATCGTAAAACCTGTGGAAAACAGTTCTGGCAATACAATGATGTCCACCAACTCAGTGATAGTTGCTATTTTTTCTTCCAACGACGCAAGGTTCGCCGTGGTGTTTTCCCAATATAAATCGGTTTGAACTAATGCTACTTTTAAATCCATCTCTCTAAAATTTAGACATTTCAAAACTAGGTGTCCCCGTTTCGTAAACGGGGACCAACGTCTTGCTTTATTTCAATTCACTGGCTTTAATTTCTCGCTGCCATTGTTGTGCACCTTTCGCGTCAAAAATCGTCACTTTTAGAACACGGTCTTTTTCTGGGCCTGTGATTTCAAACATTCCGAAATTACGTTTGTTTTCTACGTTTGTCCCTGCTACGTAAGTTTCTGTTGTTTTTTCAGCATCAGCAGGTTTCCCAGCCCCCGAAGTGAGCGGAGATACTGTAAAATCGTACAAAGGATACGTACCAAAACGGTTGAGTTTGTGTAAAACCGTGTGGTGGCGATCTCCAGTTAAGAAAATAACTCCTGGGATTTTGGCATCGGCAATTTTCTGAAGCAGTAAAGCCCGTTCTTCGCTATAGGTAGCATAGTTTTCAAACAAAGCAGCTGTATTGATAATTTGTCCACCCGTCACGATAAACTTGAACGTTGCTTTGCTTCCAATGAGCGCATCTACAAGCCAGCGAAGTTGGGCCTCCCCAAAATAAGTTCGGTCGTCTTTACGGTGGTTTGGCGCGCGAAACCAACGGTCGTCGAGCATAAAAAACTGCGCATCGCCCCACTCAAAAGTACTCGTACAGGCCCCTTCAAAAACATAATTAGGGTTTCCCCAAAACAAGCGAAATACATCCGAAGTTGTGTTTTTTAAAGCAAAACTTCGGTCTGAGTCGTTGGGACCAAAATCATGATCGTCCCAAACGGCGTAATGGTGTGTCGAGGCCAATAGCGGTTGCATTTGCGGCAACGAACGCGTGTGAGTACTACGGTACAAGACCCCCGTGCGGGTGTTCCAATCGGGCTCACGCAAGTACGTATTATCGCCCCCCCAGACCATAAAATCAGGCTTTTGCTGGTAAATAGAGGTAAAAATATCATAATCTCCTCCGTAGGCAGAAGGGCGATCGTAGGGAGCATCATTTACATAAGCACAGCTTCCAAAGGCAAATTTAAAGGTAGGGGGATCAGTACGCCATTGCCACAGTGTTTGACTTTGAAACGTAAGCGGATAGTTAAAACTTACTTTTTTACCATCCAGCCACAGTTCATAGTCATACTTTTTGCTGGGCTGAACTTGGTCAGCGATTACTTTTGCCACAAATGCCTTGTCTTTTTGAGTTAATACCTCGTCGGTGCTCATTTTTTGGGTAGGACTACCCTGCTCCCAGTACATAAATTTAACTTTGGCGGCTTGTTTGGTTTGGATCCAAAGCAAGACCTCTCGCATTTCGGAATAGCCCACCATTGGACCAGATTGCACCTGCGCAAAGGTGTTTAGGGCAAAAAAGAAGACAACTAGAAGTGATGAAGAAATTTTTCTCATGATTAGGCGTATTTTTGATGCAAGTTAACACAAAGCTTTTTTTGTCGTTACTCCTTTCTTTTAACATTGTATGAAAGATTTGTTTTTTGACAAAGCAACTGGCATCCACTATCTTTGCGGCTCGAAATTTTAGCCCATGCAGATTCTCAACCACCAATACCAAATTCAAAACATTCCTGTTCTTGACATTGCTCAACAATTTGGTACTCCGCTTTATGTGTACGACGCCAACAAAATCGTTGAAAAAATCAACGAACTTAAAAGCGCGTTCCCAAACGTTAAGCTTAAAATAAAATTTGCTTGCAAAGCCCTTACCAACGTTTCGATTTTGAAATTGATGCGCCAAAACGGCGTAGAAATCGACGTGGTTTCTCCTCAAGAATTACAACTAGCCCTTCACGCAGGTTTTGAAGGTTCACAAGTAACGTTCACCCCCAGTGGAGTATCATTTGATGAAATCGAAATGGCCGTTGAAACAGGCGCTATTATCAACCTCGACAACCTGATTGTTCTCGAACGATTTGGGCAACACTACGGCAATAGCGTTCCGTGCATGATTCGAATCAAACCCAATGTCGCCGCTGGAGGAAATGCCAAAATTATGACGGCCCACGAAGGGTCTAAGTTTGGAATCGACATTCGCCAACGGGAAGAAATTTTGGCCATCGTCGAAAAATACAACATCAACGTCGTTGGTCTTCACCAGCATACAGGTTCGGACATCAAAGAAGCTGAAGCGTTTGTAAGAGCTGCCGACATTATTTTTGACTTTGCTCATTCTTTCCCAAATCTACAAATCATAGATTTGGGCGGTGGTTTTAAAGTGGCCTACAAAGAGGGTGATTATACCACCAATATGCCCGAACTAGGCTCAAAACTGAGCGAAGCCTTTTTAAAATTAAGCGAAACTCTTGGCAAAGAACTTCAACTTTGGTTTGAACCTGGCAAGTTTTTGGTAAGTGAAGCAGGGGTTTTGTTGGTCAGTGCCAATGTCGTAAAACCTGCTCCTGGCCGTACATTTGTAGGAGTCAATTCGGGATTGAATCACCTCATCCGCCCAATGATGTACGATGCCTACCACCACATTGTCAATGTGTCAAACCCAGAGACAGAAACCAAGGAAACCTACGATGTGGTAGGGTATATTTGTGAAACAGATACCTTTGCCAAAGACCGCGAACTAAACGAAGTTCGAGAAGGCGATATTCTGGGACTGCTCAACGCGGGTGCGTATGGATTCACGATGAGTAGCCATTACAACAGCCGTTTTCGTCCCGCCGAAGTTCTTGTTTATAACGGACAAGCCCACATCATTCGCCAACGCGAGACGATGGATGACATTCTAAGAAACCAAGTAGTACTGGAGTTGTAAATGAGTACGCAAAAAGCAAATTCAAATTCTAATCACTAAAATAAAGTTACCCAATGGGACGCGCGTTTGAATACCGTAAAGCTAGTAAGCTAAAGCGTTGGGGGATGATGTCTAAGACGTTTACCCGCATCGGAAAAGATATTGTAATGGCTGTTAAATCAGGTGGACCAGACCCTCAAAACAACTCACGTTTACGGGCTATTATCCAAAATGCCAAGGCAGCCAACATGCCAAAAGATAACGTAGAAAGGGCCATTAAGCGTGCCACATCCAAAGACCAAGAAGACTACAAAGAAGTAGTATTAGAGGGAAAAGGGCCGCATGGAATTGCGATTTTGATTGAAGCAACTACGGATAACAACAACCGTACGGTAGCCAACGTCCGTAGTTATTTCAACAAATTAGGCGGTTCGCTTGGAATATCGGGTATGCTCGATTTTTTGTTTGACCGTAAATGCGTGTTTAAAATTGCCAATACGGGTATTGATTTGGAAGAACTAGAACTTGAACTCATTGATTTTGGTGCTGAAGAACTTTTCATCGACGAAGAAACCAACGAAATCAACATTTACGGTGAGTTTACGGCCTTTGGTGCACTGCAAAAATACCTCGAAGAACAAGGGTATGAATTGAAAGGAGCCGAATTTACTCGCATTCCAACCGAGCTAAAAGAGCTTACGGAAGAGCAAGCAGCTGAAGTCGAAAAGTTAATCATGAAAATTGAAGAAGACGACGACGTTCAGAACGTGTACACGAACTTGAAGTAAGTGCGAATTACGAATGAGGGAGTGACGAATGTGCCGTTACTCCCTCATTTATTTATCCCCAATAAAAGAGACTATTTACAGTTCAATTCGTACGAAAAGACAGTTTCGC
>JALQYJ010000003.1 GCA_023254175.1 Runella sp.
ACTGGAAAGAACACATCCGATTGCGCCCAGGGATGTACATTGGTAAGCTGGGAGATGGCTCAGCTGCCGACGATGGTATTTACGTGCTGGTGAAAGAAATTGTCGATAACTCAATTGACGAACACACCATGGGTTTTGGGAAAGCGATTGACATTAAAATTTCAGAATATCGCGTTGAAGTGCGCGACTACGGACGCGGTATTCCGCTCGGAAAACTAGTGGATTGCGTTTCTAAAATCAATACAGGGGGAAAATACGATTCGGGAGCCTTTCAAAAATCGGTAGGACTGAATGGGGTAGGAACCAAGGCCGTCAATGCCCTTTCTTCCTATTTTAAAGTACAATCGTTTCGGGAAGGAAAAACCAAGTGGGTAGAGTTCCGTAAAGGAGAAGTTGTGACCGAGTCGGGAGAGGACGAAACCAACCAACGCAACGGTACTTTAATGATTTTTGAACCCGACAATACCATTTTCAAAAACTACCACTACATCCCGCATTTTTTGGATAACATGATTTGGAATTATTGTTATCTTAACGCGGGTCTTACCATCAACTATAACGGTCAAAAGTTTGTCTCGCAAAACGGCTTGCTAGACTTGCTTCGTAATAAAACTGACGAGGATTCGGTGCGCTATCCTATTATTCACCTCAAAGGCTTGGATATTGAGATTGCAATGACGCATGGTAACCAATATGGTGAGGAATACTATTCATTTGTCAACGGTCAATACACCACGCAAGGCGGAACTCACCTAGCAGCTTTTCGTCAGTCGATAGTTGATACTGTTCGCGCTCACTTCGACAAAGACTACGCCGTTGAGGATATTCGAGCGTCTATCATTGCAGCTGTGAGTGTTAGGGTACAAGAACCCGTTTTTGAGTCACAAACCAAGACCAAGCTCGGTTCTAACAACATTTCTCCCGACCCCAATAGCCCCACCATTCGTACGTTTGTCAATGATTTCCTCAAGGCAAAGCTGGACAACTACTTGCACATGAATCCTACGGTAAAGGAAGCTTTGAAAAAACGGATTGAGCAGTCGGAACGCGAGCGGAAGGAGTTGGCGGGTATCAAAAAATTGGCCAATGAGCGGGCAAAAAAGGCGAGTTTGCATAACAAAAAACTCCGCGATTGCCGTATTCACCTTCCCGATGTAAAATCGGACGACCGTTATGAAACTACGTTGTTCATCACCGAAGGAGATTCGGCAAGTGGTTCGATTACCAAGTCGCGGAACGTACAGACACAAGGCGTATTTAGTCTTCGCGGCAAACCTCTCAACTGCTTTGGGCTGACCAAAAAAGTGGTGTACGAAAACGAAGAATTTAACCTCCTTCAACACGCACTAGATATCGAAGAAGGATTGGAAAATTTGCGTTTCAACCGAATCGTGATTGCCACCGACGCTGACGTGGATGGAATGCACATTCGTTTGTTGATGTTGACGTTTTTCTTGCAATTTTTCCCTGATTTGGTTCGAAATGGGCATTTGTACATTTTGCAAACGCCACTCTTCCGCGTCAGAAACCCTCGCAATCACAAAGAAACGATTTACTGCTACAGCGAAGAAGAACGCCAAAAGGCACTTAAAAAGCTTGGTGGAAATAAAAAAGTAGAAATTACTCGTTTTAAAGGGCTAGGAGAAATCTCTCCTGATGAGTTTGGGAAATTTATCGGTGAAAATATCCGCCTTGAGCCTGTTATTCTCGAAAAAGAAACGACCATTCCTAAATTGTTGACCTACTACATGGGTAAAAATACCCCTGAGCGTCAGCGGTTTATTATTGAAAATTTAAGAATCGAAAAAGACGTGGTCGAAGACCCTAACGTAGCCGCGTAGTATTGGCTCGTCCGCTTCTTGGGTAAATCCCAAGAAGCGGACGTCATTTTTACTGCGGTTAGCTTCTATATCTGCGCTTGCGATTCCATTGCCACGCTGCCCCTATTAACCCTATCAATACCAACGGACCCAATAAATTCAACAACTGCCACTGCGTACGTTCTTCTTTCAAACGCAGTTTATCGAGTGGTCGTAAGGTTACTTGTTTATTCCGAGCCGTAATCAGCCCTTCTGAATCAGCCAAATAATCGACTGCGTACAGCGCAAAATCGCGATTGGCAAAAGTATTGCCCGAAAGTCGGTCGTACCCCAGTGGCAAGGGTGCATTCCGCTTATAATCAATGTCGTTGACAATCAAATCGCCATCTGACACCACAATGATTTGGGTGGGTTTACTTTTTCCCACAAACGACTTCATACGTGGGTCATTGGGTAATAAACGATTGTTGTACAGTGACGAAAATGAGCCTTCCAACAACATTGCGATGGGCTTTTCACCCGCGTTGTACTCGCGCGGGTCGGGTTGTTGGCGCGCTTCGTTGTAGCCTACCAATACGGGTGCTTTCCGAAGCTGAGTATAACGTGAGGACAGAAGCAAGGGCGTTTTTTTTATGCCCTCCACCTGAATGGTATCAATGCTACTCGGAAAACGAGCGTAGAGAGCGTCGAGGTTGCGAACAATTGGATGTTTGCCAAAATTATTAATTAATGGAAAGAAACGCCACGGCATGGGCTTAATCTGCGGCTTATCGCCCATGTTCCCAACGTTGAGTGGAATCATGGCACAACTCAAATCTTTGATTAAATTCTGGTTGATTCGGCAGCCGTATTTAAACAACAAATCGTCGAGATTTACATCCAAAGGCTGTGCAAACGTTCCCTCCAAACTCACACTATCTACCCGTGCACCATCGGCAAATAGTAGCAGTTTTCCCCCACGCATCACAAACTGGTCGAGGCGGAACTTTTCGTCTTCGTTGAACGGAGTATCGGGTTTTGAAATAATCAACAAATCGCCTTTATCCCAATTTTCAGGGTTTTGAACGTCGAAATAGAGGTCATAATTCTGTTGGAGATTGGCCAAAAAATCCGAAAAACGCGGCGGTGGCACCTTGGTATGTCCTACCAAAATTCCAATTCGTTTGCGGTCTTTTTGAGCCAATCGACGTATTGCCGAAGCCAATTCAAATTCTACTCCTTCGTACGACTGATTGAGTTGTTGTTCCGGCGTAGCCGACTTATTTCCTTTCAATAACTGTACAGGATACTCTTTGCCTTCGTACACCAACACGGCTCCAGGAAACACCAAACGTTCGGTGCGTTTCCCTTCTTCATTAGCAAACAAATTGGTCGGAATCAAGCCTTTCTCTATCAACTTTTCCTGAAGTTTGGGGTCAGTAGGTTCAATAAAATGATAGGCTACGTTGCTTCCTCCCTCGTCGACAAACGATTCTAGGGTTTCTTGGATAGCGCGCTCAAGGCGCTCGAAGCCTGCGGGAAAATCGCCCGTCAGGTAAACCTTAATTACCACTTGGTGCTCCAAGTTTTGTAGGAGTTTTTTAGTCGCGTCCGAAATCGTGTACCGTTTCTCTTGGGTCAAATCCCAACGAAAAAACATGAAAGCGGCGATAACATTTATTCCGACTAAAATCCCAATAAAAAGTGTAATACGTGCAAGGTTCGACTTCATACGTCCCAATTTTCGACCAAAGATACACCAAAAACGAAAAACGCAGCCTTATCGCGTTCGAAGGGTGTTTTTTTGTTACTTTACCGAATGATAAATAATAAAGAAATACACACTTTAGTGATCAAATGCGGTCGGCACACTTGAGAATCATAGTAATCTATCTAAAATAAGGATAAAAATTAGAAATATACTTCAGTAATATGACAATGAAAGGGCCTATTGGTGTATTTGATTCGGGGTACGGAGGGTTGACAATTTTAAAAGAATTAGTCAAGCAGTTACCACAGTACGATTATTTGTATTTGGGAGATAACGCGCGTGCTCCTTACGGCACGCGCTCATTTGATACAGTATATCATTATACTTTGGAGTGCGTGGAAGCCTTGTTTGCCAAGGGATGTTATTTGGTAATTTTGGCCTGTAATACGGCCTCAGCCAAAGCGTTACGGAACATCCAACAATTAGATTTACCACAGATTGCGCCCGAAAAACGCGTATTAGGCGTCATTCGTCCAACGGCCGAAGTAATTGGCCAATTTACCCATACTCAACATATCGGCATTTTTGCCACGGCAGGAACGGTTGCTTCGGAGTCGTATTTGGTAGAAATTGAGAAGTTTTTCCCAAAAGCAAACGTCTATCAAGAAGCTTGCCCCATGTGGGTGCCATTGATAGAAAATGGAGAATTTGACAGTGAAGGGGCAGATTATTTTGTCAAAAAACACATCGAACGCTTGCTCGACCAAGCGCCAAACATAGATGCGGTTCTGTTGGGGTGCACACATTATCCCTTATTAATTCAAAAAATAAGCCAGTTTTTGCCTGCTCACATTCGTATTATTAATCAAGCCGAAATTGTGGCAACAAGTTTAGCTGACTACCTCCATCGCCATCCTGAAATAGAAGCCAAATGTGCTAAAACCTCCCAACGTATCTTTTATACAACTGATTCAACCGAGGCATTTGATAGTCAATCGGCGGTGTTTTTTGGGAAAGAAGTAAAGAGCCTTCACCTTGATTTAGGGAAATAGGAAAAGAGATTGTTTAAACTTCAGTTGTATTGCTTGCCTTTCTTCGCCACGGGTCGCCCTGCCTGATATCCCAGAGCATCTCCTCTATTTTTGTCTTGACAGATTTCGATGATTTATGCAACTGATAGCGTATAAAAATCTTTATATTTTTCTCAATCTGTGCAAAGTCCAATATCTTTATAAGCTTCTGTTCTTTATGGGATAATTCCTCTAATCTAAGCTCCTCTTTTAAAATTGGAAATAAAGAGGATTCAAGGTTTAAAATTCGCAACAACATTTTTGATAATCCAGAGGAAGCATTTTTAAAAGAAAATTTTGGTAAGATACTCATATAAAGCCTA
>JALQYJ010000068.1 GCA_023254175.1 Runella sp.
CAAGGCACTTCCCCAAATATTTCCTACGTAAAAAAACGTAAACAACCCTCCATAGACCAAAAAACGAGGGCTTTTCCATCCATCCCGTCGATACGCTTCGTAAGCTTGTAACCCCAATGCTAAGTTTTGAATGAATGTGATAATGCCTTGCCCTGTTTTTCCTGCGTAAATTTTTCCACTTCCAGGAATCACTACCGACATGACCCCCGCCACCCAAGGCGATTTGGGCTGAAACGTTTGAATCTGACGGCAGTTTTCCATTAACCTACCTTCTTCTTGACTAAATGCAAAATAACGTCCTGTAAAGGCTTTTTGGCGGCTTTTAAACTCGGTACTATCACGTTTTAGTAGAGCAATGCCCGCGAGCTGAAAATTTTGTAAGCTCGTAAATAGCGAATCTTGCTGAGGAAGGCTATTTAGAGCATGTTGCGCTTCGTCATACCGTTTCAGAAATGTTTGGCCTATGCCTTCTAAAAAAAGTGCTTTTCCAAAATGAGGATGCACCCTTGGAAGTTGATTAAAACAATAAATGGCCGAATCAAGCTGAAGTTGGTTGTAGTAGGCCAAACCTCGGTAATAGGGGAACGCCTTCCGATAACTCGTCCAGTGAAGGACATCATTGTACGCTTTTTTTTCCAATAAATACTCTAGAAATAAAGAATCGGAAGTAGTTGATTGCTGTGCCGCCAATGGCAAACGGTTGCCCAAAAATCCGATAATAACCCACGCAAAAAAATACCTCATGGTGCTGGTTTGGGGTTAATCCGATACATTGCTGGGGAATCTATTACCTTACCCGTTTGGAGATTGATACGGAGGAGTTCTATACTCGTTGCCGCAACCCGATTGCAGCGTGAAATTCGGTCAGCCGTCAGTGCGATACCTTTAACGATTCCGAATTCCTGAATAGACACTCTACTAAAGCGAGAGCAAGACAACTCATAGAGGCAATCAGCGGATATTTGTGGAGAAACTATTTTTTGGTATCCTGTCAATGCTCCGTTCAATACCCAAAAAACCGGATTATACCGTAAAAAGGGCTTTTGTTTAGGCTTCGCAACTTTTCCAAAGGAAACTACAGGAACCGAACCCGATTCGGCGAGTAAATCTAAATCAGAAACTTGGGCTTTTAGGGATATCCTAGCCCCTATGAATAATAGAATTGCCAAAACCATTATATTTTTCATAGCAGTCATTTGGTCTAACTACTTGATAATTCTTGCGTTGGCAGGTATAACAAAATCAAGCAAATTGGAAGTTACTTGCTCGTTAATTTTTAAAGCCCCATACGCAGTTTTGGTGATGATAGAATCTTGGGCGGTTACGTAGTCGATTTGGGTAATTGTTTGCGGAAAATCCACACTACCTAGTTTTGTATATTCATAATAATAAACCTTTTTGATTGTCCTTTCAGTTGGGTCTATATATTTCATAAATATGGGATTTTGGCCTTTGTGAACCAATTCTACCCGCTTTATACTTTTTGCCATCGGTGTGGGCGACTTCCAGGTCGAAATCATTACCCCATTTTCAAATTTTGTTTGGCTCAAATTAAATCCCATACTCGCCAATCCCAAATCAGCCTTACGATTGTGTAAGAAAAAGAAAAACTGAGTCGTTTCAGTACTATACGTAACGTTTTGTTGTTGTAAAACTGTATTTTTTGTTGGATCAAAAACCTTAATTTCACCGTTTGAGTTGTTAAAAACGTACAACTCAGAGGGCTTAGGGAAGAGGGTCACCATTCTTCCTGAGGTTGCATAACATAGTTCAGCGCGGGTATTAACTGTTTTCCCTTTGTGAGCCGTTCGCATTGTCATGGTCGCACTTACTTTACGCACATTTTGGGCAAGTGTCTGAGTTGTAATTGCCACAACAATCAATAACTTCCAATACTTCACAGTAATACTCATCTTTAAAAACGAAGCGTTACAAGCCTTCAGTTGATAATTTTGCCTTCACAATGCGGTCTTTTCCAAACATATCCTGAATAACTTCCACTTTTACAAACCCCTTATCCCAA
>JALQYJ010000124.1 GCA_023254175.1 Runella sp.
GGTTTGCTTAGGGTTATTCTTGATGGTCAGGGTTTTAGCATCTAAATCATCGGCTTTTTGGATTTTAATTCCCGTAGAGCGTTGAAAACGTTTCCCTTTATAGGTCATACGGAAATGGACATAAAAGCCGTTGTGGTTTCTAGGCTCACGATATGGCACAAATAGCGTGTAAAGTGTCATCACTCCTTTAGCGTTGTCTTTTGATTTTTCGGCTTGCTTTAATAGGGCTTGCAAGCGGCTTTTGCTTACTTTTGTCATGGTTTACTATTGTTTTGGAAGAACATGGATAAACTACCAAGCCCTACAACCGCTCGAACGGTGTAGGGCTTACTTTTTAATTGATAAGGTCGTTGGTTGGGACGTTGAAAAAGGATGATAAGGTTTTGGCTTCTGACACACTCATTTCGAGTTCTCCGCGTAGGAGCATCCCAAAGCGTTTTTGGTTAATGTTGACGTGCTTGTAAAATTGGCTTGTAGGCTTCCATTTGCCGCAAATACGTTCCTCGTAATTGCTAACAACCCTTTGGAGAGGGGTTTCGATGGTGGTTGCGGTTTGTTGCATTGTAAATATGGAATAATTTGTCCACAAATATGGAAATATAAATCCTTATGTACAATATTATTTGCGTTAATTATGGAAATATATGTCCATAATATTAAAAATAACTATTCGTAGTATTGTATAATAATTCCATAAATACGGACAGAATGGACATAACAACGAGTATAGAGTATTTTAGAGCGGCTAAAAAAATACGTAAAGCAGACATGGCAAGGGCATTAGATATGGATGCTTCGCATTACAGCAAACTTGAACAGAGGGGGGATAAATTGACTATTGAGCAGCTTCGTAAGATTGCCAATGCGTTAGAAATTTCAGTCGTGGAACTACTTACTGGCAAGCCTGTACAAGATAGTGAGCGGGTAAAGGAGCTTGAAAAAAGAGTATCGGAATTAGAGGGGAGAGTAAAGGATAAAGAGCAAATAATAAAAGGGTCAGAGTATGTAATTAATGAAATATTGGATAATGTAGAAGGCTATATTAATGACCTAATTTACGCGCTTGCTGAAAAACATAAAGTAGGTAAAAAGGTAGTCTATTATGAATCAGGTAAAAAAGTGTCGATGACTTTTCAGGAGTACGAAGAAAGCTATCAGTTTGAAAAAGAACCGTTTTCGACTCTACATATTTTGGCTCAATCTGAGGAACAACATTTTTTTAATTTGCTGTTGGAAACAGACGAACATGATTTTTTTGGGTTTTTCTTTCGTCGGGGATTGATTGATGATACAAACCTATTGAGTTTATACGATGGCTACATTGAAAGTATGATAAACAGCATCGAAAAAAGAAGAACCCGTAAATCACCAAAGGCGTAACTTTTCATCAAAAGGGTGTATTTTAAATGGTTGATAGTCAGTGTATTGTCTTCATTGCTCCAAAAACGATGGAAATATGACGGGGTAATGAATGTGAATCTTTAGGATGAGATATAGGTAAGTGGTTGATAATTAACGAGTTGTTTGTTTTCCGCCGACTCCACAACCCAAATAGATAACCCACTAATCATCAATGGTTTAGTGGGTTTCTTTTTTGTTGGGGACAGCTTGGGGGACACTGTTTTTATACCGATTTTTTGAAGCATTACACATAGATTAGTTGAATCTGGTGGATTAGGGGTTTATAACTAAAAAAAATTTAGTATACTTGCAAAGTGCCGCTACGAAAAGGCCGGGAAATGTATTTTTAATCTAACAGTATGTTTATTTTCCATGTCAATCGAACATAAGAAACAGCTTGAACAACAACTTTGGAACATAGCCAATACCCTACGGGGCAAAATGAATGCCGATGAGTTTAGGGATTATATTCTTGGATTTATTTTTTATAAGTACTTATCGGAACGAATGAACCTGAGACGAAACCACCGATGAGGGCAAAGAGTACTTGGACGCTATTAAAGAGGAAGCGCTGGAGCAATTGGGCTTTTTTCTGAAACCTGCCGAACTTTTCCATCAAATAGCCGAACGGGGCAAGGCCGAAACCAACAATTTTATTTTAGAAGACTTAGCGAATATCCTCACCAATATTGAGCAAAGTACGATGGGGTCGGATAGTGAGGATGATTTTAACAAACTCTTTGAAGACCTTGATTTGACTTCTACTAAATTGGGCCGTACTGAGGCCGCTAAAAATGAAATCATTACAAAGGTACTTTCTCATTTGGACGCTATTGATTTTGAACTCCAAAATACCGAGGCCGATGTGTTGGGCGATGCCTACGAGTATCTGATTGGACAGTTTGCGAGCGGAGCGGGCAAGAAAGCAGGGGAGTTTTACACTCCGCAACAGGTTTCGACCATTTTGGCGAAAATAGTAACGACGGGCAAAACAAAAATAAAGTCAGCCTATGACCCTACCTGCGGCTCAGGCTCTTTACTGCTTCGTTTGCAAAAAGAAGTAGAAGTTGCCAATTTTTACGGGCAGGAACTCAACCGCACCACGTATAACCTGGCCCGGATGAATATGATCATGCACGGGGTACATTATAAGCGGTTTGATATACGCCAAGACGACACGCTGGAACACCCGCAGCACATTGACCAACGGTTTGAAGCTATTGTAGCTAACCCGCCTTTTTCGGCGCTTTGGTCGGCAAGTCCGTTGTTTATGTCCGACGACCGTTTTAGCCAATACGGGAAACTTGCGCCAAGTTCTAAGGCTGATTTTGCGTTTGTGCAGCACATGATACACCACTTGGCCGAAAACGGTACGATGGCCGTAGTAGTGCCGCACGGGGTATTGTTTAGAGGCGGGGCGGAGGGGCATATCCGCCAATACCTGATTGAAGACCGTAATTATTTGGATGCCGTGATAGGGCTACCTGCGAACATTTTTTACGGTACGTCTATCCCTACCTGTATGCTGGTATTGAAGAAATGCCGCGAAAACCCCAACGATGTGCTGTTTATTGATGCAAGCCAACATTTTGAAAAGGCCAAAAATCAAAACTACCTACGCGACAGCGATGTAGAAAAGATAGTAAACACCTACCGCCACCGTAGCGAAGAACCCAAATACAGCCACAAGGCACTGCTGGGCGACATCCGCGCCAATGAGTACAATCTGAATATCCCGCGCTATGTTGACACCTTTGAAGCCGAAGACACCATAGATATAAACGCTCTTGCCGCGCAACTGAAAAGTTTAGATTTGGAAATGGCTGAAACCGACAAAACCATTGCCGATTTTTGTAAAGAACTTAACATTTCAACCCCGTTTTGAAATGAGTTACTCGTATCTTTATGAACAAAAGACCATGCTAAACGAAAAAGATCGGATCGCCGAAGCGACAGCAAATTCCGATTTTGGCCGAGACTGCTACCAAAAAACAAAAGACCATGCTAAACGAAAAAGAACTGAACTATTTGGATCGGATCGCCGAAGCGACAGCAAATTCCGATTTTGGCCGAGACTGCTACCAAGCAAGCCTATTGGCAAACGCTCGCTTCGGGCGATAAAGTGATGATTGCCGAAGATGGAAAACTCATCGAAGTCTCGCCTGATGGAAGTCGAAAAATTATCAAAGAAATTGGAAAACCAATGAAAGTAACACAACGGTTTCTAAAAATACCAAGATAATGGAAATACCAAGGCTTAGAATGTTTGCGGGCCTTAATGGCTCGGGTAAAAGCACCATTAAATCGGTTGTTTCATCAAAACTACTGGGGCATTATCTGAACCCCGATGAGATAGAAAAAGAAATAAAAAACAGGAATTGCCTTGATATGAGAGGCTACAATATTCAAACCAACGAACAGGAGATAAGGGCTTTCTTTGACAAACACCCACTGATTGACAAAACCGAATTGGGTGATTTTACCTACGAAATCAAGTATATTCAATCTGAATTTATTGATTTTAGCGATGTGGGCATTGATTCGTATATGAGTGCCATACTGACCGATTTTTTGAGGCACAAATACTTAGAAACCCACCAATCTTTTACGTTTGAAACCGTGATGTCTTCGCCCGACAAAGTTGAAATTCTGAAAAAAGCTCAACGATTGGGCTATAAAACCTATTTGTATTTTGTGGCAACCGAAGACCCGGACATTAATGTACTCCGAATAAGCCACCGGGTAAAAACGGGCGGGCATCCTGTACCGACTGACAAAGTAATGGCGAGGTATTATCGCTCGCTTGATTTACTTTTTGAGGCAATAAAGTACACCAACAGAGCCTATATTTTTGACAACTCGGGCGATGACAAAACTTGGATTGCTGAAATAATACTAATTAATATTTCCTAAGTAGGTGTTCATATTTAGTTTGCATTAAATGGGCTGAAATTGATTTTAAGACTGATGCCAATATTAGCCATGCACCGGTTAACAGCATAAAATAATGTGTCTTTTTGGAGATAATCCTCCGGTATTATCCACTCAGTTTTTAATTTTCGCCATAAGGTTTCTGCGATATTTAGCTGCGGAGAATAGGGCGGTAAAAAAAATAAAAACAGTCCACGGTTTTGCCAGACAGGTATTTGTTGTTGCATTATTTTGGATTGATGCACACTGGCATTGTCTAATATTACAAAGGTTTCTTTCTTTATTTTGAAAGATAATTGTTCAAGTTCTGTCCAAACAAAAGTACTGTCTATGTTTTGCTGTGTGGTAGCCCAATGACACTCATTTTGACGACTGATTAATCCGAAGACATTAATTCTATGCCCTTTTTCTACATAAACAGCGACTTTTTCATCTGCAAATTGCCAGCCGTAGGGAACATACCCCTGACTGCTCACTTGGGTTTCATCGGCATAAAATACATCGATTAGGTCCTGTTGAGCAAGGTGTTCAATTTCTTGCAGGTAAGCTTTTTTGCACTCGTAAACAGCGGGACTAACTTGCCCTTTACATCGCTTTCTTATCCGTTTGTATCGGCCGCCGAGTGTCGGCCCAGCAAGGCTTTTAAAAAGCGTTTAAAAGTGCTTCCACTCACAGTTTTCACACTTAAAGACTCCCATTCTGCCTTAGCTGTTTGTAAACGTTGTCGGTTTGATTTAACTGTTTCCAAAATCAGTGGCGTATCTGATTCTTTATTTATCAGCGCTTTCCTGCCCCGACCAGCCTTTACTAATAAACCCTTGATTTTATCAGATTTATATCGATTTAACCAACTGTTTACGCTCACTGGATTCATCCCGACTATTTTTCCAACGTCAATGGAGGTTCTGCCAGCTATAATGGTCCCGAAAAACTGGACAGGTAAGATAACTTGATTAATTTGTTTCTTATCTACAAAATGTCTAGCAATGCCAAAATCAACCCGTCGCATCCACGATGCCTCATTCAAGACCAAAGTGGTTCTCGAAGCTCTCAAAGGAGCCAAAACACTCGCTCAA
>JALQYJ010000151.1 GCA_023254175.1 Runella sp.
AGACCTTCTGGCGCGAGCTTGACAATGCCAATACGTATTACGATGGTACGTTCAAAGGCTCTCCAGCGTTCTCGGCGCGTATTGCGTTCATGCGTTTGGTAGAGCAGTTGATTCGCGAAGGTAAAAACGACAAAGCCAAAGCGGCTATGAATTTTATTTTGGCAAAAATGCCAGACAAAACCATTCCGTACGACCAAATCTCGGCCAACTACGTAGGGTTCTTGTTGAACTTGGGCGAAACTAAAAAAGGTCTTGACATTGCCAATACGATGGCGACGCGTGCAGAGTCAATTTTGAAATACAACATTCAGCACCATACTAACCAAGACAACACCAGCCAATTTTACATCCTTCAAACGTTGGCTAACGCGTGCCGCGAAGGGAAACAAGATGCTGCGGCGAGGAAGTACGAGGCATTGTTGCAACAATACATGACAGCAGTCGGTCGCTAGTCGATGACAACTCATAAAAAAGGCTGCCCTGTCAGGGCAGCCTTTTTTATGAGTCTGCGCTCTATTTTTTGCCAGCGGCAAGAAGTAGAAGCATCCAGCCAACAATCATCAGCGTACCACCTATGGGCGCTACGGCTCCAAAGGCTCGAATTCCCGTAAAACAAATGGTGTATAGCGAGCCCGAAAAAATAACAACTCCTATCAAAAACGCATAGCCCGACCAGTGGTAAAAGCGCTCAGCATTGACAGCGCAATTTTGGAGTAAAAGACCAATCAATACGAGGCCAATGGCGTGATAGAATTGGTATTTTACGGCGGTTTCAAACGTATCGACTCGATTGCTACTTTCGAGCATGGCTTTGAGAGCGTGGGCGCCAAAGGCTCCGAGCGCCACGGCAAGTGCCCCTAGTAAAGCACCTGCTTGGATGAAAAATTTATCGGTCATAAATAGTCAAAAAGGCTAAATAATGTGATTTTAAAGGTAAAAACAAAACGATTTTGAACCAAAAATAGGTTACTTTCTTTACAAATCCGTTTTTAGGCTAACTTTGTAGATACAAACTTACCATAGGACTTTGACTTCCAACGGCATGAGCTTATCTGATTTTGTTGCACTCTGGAAACACCGATATCGAAAATATACCTATATCGCTAGAGAATACGTATTCGCTTTAGCTGAAATCGTACGTTTTTGGGGAGTAAAATCGTCATTTCTTGGTCGAAAAAAGCTTATTGCCATCATTCGTACGGAACATTTTGGCGATATTGTTGCAGCAGAACCTATTGCTCGGCAAGTGCGGGAAGCTCACCCGAACGACTACTTAGTGTGGGTCGTAAAACCCAGTTTCAAAGAGCTAGTAGCGACACACCCCAATATTGACGAAGCGTGGCCTCAGCCAACCGTTTTGCGTCGGTTATTGGTCTTTTCGTCGGGTGTTTTTGATAAAGTGTATAATCTTGAATTTTGGCAAAGCAACTTAGATATAATAAGCGGAAGAGTTCACAAAAACGAAGTGGCTGCGGCGAAGAACATTACGGTGTTTAACTATTTTGAAAAAGGCAATTTATTGACTATCTTTCAGTTGTGTGCTAATTTGCCAGTCCAAGACGAGGCTCCTCGACTGTACATTACTGAGGGGGATGTTAAAAAAATTGACGCTTTGCACTTGCCCGAGAAACTTATTGTTATTCATTGTAGTTCCAATTATCCAGCCAAAGATTGGTCGGTACCGCATTGGGAAAGGCTAATTTATTGGCTGACCGAAGAGGCAGGGTATACGGTTGTTGAGATAGGCCTTAAAAGTAAAAATTCGGTGCACAATCCGAAGTACATAAATGCCTGTGGTAAGTATTCATTGTTGCAAACGGCCGAAATCATTCGATGTGCCGATTACTTCATTGGAATCGATAGTGGCCCAGCGCATTTTGCAAACGCGGTAGGTACGTATGGAATCTTACTTTTTGGTAAATTAAATAATTTCGATTCGTACATGCCTTACTCGGGAGCGTACCAAGACGGGACAAATGCCCGATTACTTTGGCAAGCGGGCAAAACCTGTTCTGAATTGGAGTATGACTGGGTTCAAGCACAAATTGAGGCGATTGTGGCAAAAGAGACTAAGGAAGTGACTATTTAATTGGGAGATTTGGTAGTCAGAGAGTTAGGTGAGTTTATGGATTTTTTGTTAGCAAGGTGTAGTTTAATATCCTAAATTTTGGAGTATAATTGTAGTTGATTTTTACACAAATGGAAAACGATAAGCCCCATAATTTTCTCCGAAAAGGCACTTCTGGCTATGGCTCCCGCGCAGCGAATAACAATCGCTGGCTGGAGTCAGGTGCGAGTATTGGAAAGCTCCCTCCCCAAGCCATCGAATTGGAAGAGG
Organism: Runella sp.; assembly: GCA_023254175.1. GTDB lineage: Bacteria > Bacteroidota > Bacteroidia > Cytophagales > Spirosomataceae > Runella. Next base: position 2,339 of record JALQYJ010000151.1, read on the forward strand.
CGGTGCTGGGGGCATTGATGATTGAAAAAGACGCACTCAGTGCGGTCATTGATATTTTAAAGTCGGATAGCTTCTACAAAGAGGCGCATCAGCGCATCTATAATGCGATTATTACCCTTTTTACGAATTCTGAACCTATTGATTTGTTGACGGTTACGACTCAGTTGCGTCAATTGGGTGAATTGGAAGTGGTAGGAGGAGCACAGTACATCACCGCACTAACGACCAAAATAAACTCGGCGGCTAACATCGAGTACCACGCTCGGGTTATTGCTCAGGCGTCGATGAAACGCGAAATGATTTCGGTGGCATCGAAGATTTTGCAAGATGCCTTTGAAGACACTACCGATGTTTTTAACCTGCTCGATGCTGTTGAGCAGTCGCTGTTTAAAATTTCTGAATCCAATATTCGTAAAAATTACGCCGACATGAGTGCGCTCATGACCGAGGCGTTGCGGGAATTGGAACGCCGCCGCGAGCAAAAAGACGGTCTTACGGGAGTACCATCTGGTTTTACCCAACTCGACCGCCTTACTTCGGGCTGGCAACCTACCGAACTCATCATTTTGGCGGCCCGGCCCGCAATGGGTAAAACTGCGTTTATAGTTTCAAGCTTGCGAAATGCAGCGGTGGATTTTGGAATGCCCGTAGCGATTTTCTCGCTGGAGATGTCGGCAGTGCAGCTCGTCAATCGTATGATTTCGGCGGAAGCCGAAATTGACAGTGAAAAACTTAAAAAAGGAAACTTGGCCCAGCACGAGTGGACACAGCTCCACCAGCGTATTGACCGCCTCATGCGGGCTCCTATTTTTATTGACGATACTCCTGCGTTGTCGATTCTGGAACTACGCGCCAAGTCTCGCCGTCTGAAACAACAACATGATATTCAAATGGTTGTGATTGACTACTTGCAGCTTATGCAGGGAGACAGTACCAAAGGAAGCGGTAACCGTGAACAAGAAATTGCGTCGATTTCGCGGGCATTGAAAAACCTGGCGAAGGAGTTAAATGTGCCCGTGATAGCCCTGTCGCAGTTGAGTCGTGCCGTAGAAACTCGTGGGGGCGACAAACGCCCTCAACTTTCCGATTTACGTGAATCGGGGTCAATTGAGCAAGATGCCGACATGGTAGCGTTCTTGTACCGCCCCGAATACTATGGCTTTACACAAGACGAAGCCGGTAATTCAGTTCAGGGCGTGGGAGAAGTAATTATTGCTAAAAACCGTAGTGGTTCGTTGGATGTCATTCAGCTACGATTTATTGGGAAATATACCAAATTTGCCGATTTTGACGGGTATTATGGGGCGGCAGGTTCGCCAACGCCATCGTTTAATTCGGAAGCAAGAGCACTAGCCTCGAATTCATTTGATACTCCACCCGCAGCTACGGGCGGAACCTTCAAAAGTAGGGCCAACGATTTAGGAAATCTGGGGGGGATGAACTTTCCACCACCCAACCCCTTGGATGAACCTCCGTTTTAAAATATGTCAAAAA
>JALQYJ010000036.1 GCA_023254175.1 Runella sp.
GTACGTATTGTAGTGCAAACCAATCAGAATACGACCGCGATGATGCCTTGGAAACCTACGCCTATAATTTTCTTCATACAGACAACCCCCAAAAAATATTCAATATGAAATTTGACGTTATCGTTGGAAATCCACCTTATCAATTGAGTGATGGTGGCTTTGGAACTAGTGCAACACCTATTTATCACAAATTTGTTGAACAAGCTAAAAAACTCAATCCAAAATATTTATCAATGATTATTCCTGCTAGATGGTATAGTGGTGGGAAAGGAATGGATGAGTTTAGGGATGATATGTTGAAAGATAATCAGATTCGCCAGATTGTTGATTATCCCGAAGCAATAGATTGTTTTCCAGGTGTACAAATTAAAGGTGGAGTTTGCTATTTTCTTTGGGAAAGAGACAACAAAGGATTATGCAAGGTTTCCACTTCTCGGAAAGGTGACATTGTGTCTGAAATGACTAGACCATTATTAGAAAAAGGTTGTGAAACCTTTATTAGATACAATGAAGCTATTTCTATTTTGAAAAAGGTTCAAAAACTAAATGAGAGTTCTTTAAAAGATAAGATTAGTGCTCGAAAACCTTTTGGTTTAGAAACTACTTACAAGGGAAAACCTAAACCATTTGAGAATGCTGTTACCCTTTATCAAAATGGTGGTGTAGGCTATATTAAAGAATCGGAAATCAAAACAAATATTAGCATTGTTAATCTTCACAAAACCTTAATTCCTCCACTTGGCAGCGGTAGCGATTCATTTCCACACCCAATTCTTGGTAAACCATTTGTTGTTGAACCAAATAGTGCTTGTACTGAGACCTATTTAGTTGCGGGTGTTTTCAAGAATAAAAAAGAAGCTGAAAATCTTGCACAATATCTAACAACAAGGTTTTTACGATTTTTGGTTTTACTGAATAAACCAACACAACACGCTACAAGTAAAGTATACACATTTGTTCCAATGCAAGACTTTTCAGAACCATGGACGGACGAAAAACTTTACAAAAAGTATGGATTGACCGAGGAGGAGATTGCTTTTATTGAAAGTATGATACGCCCGATGGAAAATAGTCAGAATCAGGATTCGCTGGATTTACAAAATGAACAGGATTTAAAAGATGAAAATGAATAATCCTGCTAATCCTAAAATCCAGTAAATCCTAATCAAGATGACTAAAAAAGACTTCTTCCCACCCCGACCTTACAGCAATCCGACTATTTATGCTTATGAATTGGTGGGGGTGGCCACGCACAAGGGTTTGCTCAAAATTGGTTTTAATTTGAATAAAATATTTTAATAGGCGTAAATGGAATCTTGGAAAGAAAAAGCATTAAAAATTTTGAAGGACAGCTTGTTTCCTGTACCCATCGAATTAAACGAATTGGATTGGAAAAGTGGTCTATCAACAAAAACGGATAGGCTAGCTCAACATATTTGTGCTTTTGCTAATTTGCAAGGAGGCGGGCTATTGGTATATGGTGTTAATAATGATGGTAGTTTATTTTCGGTATCTCAAGCAGATGCTGATAAAATAGTTACTTTATTGGGTAACATAGCAAAAAATAATTTAAGTTCTTCTATATCCATAGAACACAGCATAATGGAGTTTAAAGGGTTTAACTTGCTGTTTGTTCATATTCCAGAACAAGAAGATAAACCAATTCATTTACGAGGAAAAGATTTATACGATTGCTATACTAGGTCTGCGGGGCAAACCATTAAAATGACTAAGAAGCAAGTACAAATATTGATTTCTCAGACCAGAGGCATACCATTTGAAGAAATCACAGCATTAGAAAACCTTACAGAAGAACAGGTTTTAGCAAAACTAAACTATCAAAAACTTTTTGAGCTATTAGATAAAAACACGCCTAAGAATACAGATACTATTCTCAATACATTAACCGAGTATAAATGTATCGTCAAAAAAAATAACGCTTGGTGTATCACGAATCTTGGAGCCATCCTTTTTGCAAATAATATCAACGATTACCCAGAATTGAATGGGCGTAATGTCATTGTTCGTCAATATGTGGGTAGCAACAATAGAGATTTGGAAAAAGAGCAAAAAGGGGGTTACGGTTATGCAGCAGGCTTTGAGGGATTAATAAATTTTATCCTCACACAATTACCAAAAACCGAAATTATTGAAGATATCAGAAAAGATGTACCAATTTATCCAAAAGTGGCAATAAGAGAGTTTATTGCAAATGCCTTGATTCATCAAGATTTTGCCATTGACGGCATGCCCATAACCATTGAAATATTTACCAATAGGTTCGTAATTACAAATCCTGGTGCACCATTAAACGATGTTAATCGTCTTTTGGATATGCCACCAAGATCAAGAAATGAAATTCTTGCTCAAACAATGCTTTTACTTGGCATTTGTGAAAGAAGAGGAAGTGGTATTGATAGAGCGATTGAAGCCATTGAAGAAAGAAGATTGCCTGCCGTAAAATTTGAAAAAAGCGAATCACATACAAGGGTGATATTGTTTCCTCCAAAGTCGTTAAAAGAGATGTCTAAACCTGAAAAAATTATGGCTTGCTATCAACACGCTTGTTTGCTTTTTGAAGATAGAAAGGAATTAAACAACCAATCTGTTAGAGAGCGTTTTGGCATAAACAAGAACGATTCGTCTGTGGCATCAAGGATAATTTCAGACACATTTGAAGCTGGTTTAATTAAACTTTCTGACCCAGAAATCACATCAAGAAAATACGCAACTTATATTCCATACTATGCTTAATTCCATAAAATCTTATTTGCAAAGTAAATCCAAATATCATAAAATCCATTGATTATCAATGTTTTATTATTTGCAAAGTAAATCCGTATATGACTAAAAAAGAGTTTTTTCCACCCCGGCCAACCACCAATCCAACCATTTATGCTTATGAGTTGGTGGGGGTGGCCACGCACAAGGGTTTGCTCAAAATCGGTTATACCGACCGCGATGCACAAACCCGTATCAAAGAGCAATTAGGCACGGCCGCCATTCCATACAAAATTGTGTTTGAAGAATCGGCCATGAAACGTGATGGTAGCAGTTTTACCGACCGCGACATTCACCGCCATTTACGTAAACAAGGCTTTGCCAATCCCGACGGCGAATGGTTCAAATGCACCCTGAACGATTTACGCAGAGCCATTTGGGAAATCAAAACAGGCGAACGCACCGAGGCCAACCGAACGCTCAGTTTCGGTATGCGACCCGAGCAGGAAGCTGCTGTAAATAAAACCATTGCTTATTTCAAGAGTTTCAAAAAGGAAAATTCCGAAAAAACACCCCATTTCCTATGGAACGCCAAAATGCGTTTCGGGAAAACCTTTGCCAGTTATCAATTGGCAAAAAAAATGGGTTGGAAAAAACTGTTGGTGCTCACTTTCAAACCTGCCGTGGAAGATGCTTGGAAGGAAGATTTATTATCTCACGTAGATTTTGAAGGTTGGCAGTTCTATTCAAAACATGAAACTGGATTTGAAGAAAAGGACATAGATTTTAAGAAGCCCATCGTATGCTTTGGTTCGTTTCAAGATTATTTAGGAATTAATAAAAATACGGGTGGCATTAAATCTAAAAATGAATGGGTACACGCCACGGTTTGGGATTGTATCATTTTTGACGAATACCATTTTGGAGCTTGGCGAGAAAACGCCAAAGATTTATTCGGTAAAGATTTAGAAGCCGAAAAAGAAATTGAAGCATACAAAAAGATTGAAAAAGAAGGGATTGCCGAAGAAGATAAAGCAGAACACCTTGAGAAAATTATCCCAATCAGCACCAATCACTATTTGTATTTATCAGGTACACCATTTCGGGCAATCAGCTCAGGCGAGTTCATTGAAGAGCAAATTTTCAATTGGACCTATTCAGACGAGCAACGAGCCAAGGAAAATTGGGACGATACAAAAGGCCCAAATCCTTATGCAGCCTTGCCAAGAATGGTAATGCTCACCTATCAATTACCCGATTCTATTCGCCAAATTGCGATGCAAGGTGAGTTTGATGGTTTCGATTTAAACATATTCTTTTCAGCCGAAGGCGAAGGACGAAAGGCCCGATTCAAATACGAAGATGAAGTACAAAAATGGTTGGACTTGATTCGGGGTTCGTTTAGCGAAACCACCGTTGACCATTTAAAGATGGGAGCAAAAAAGCCGCCTTTGCCATTCTCACATACTCCATTGCTCAAAGTACTAAATCATACTTTTTGGTTTTTGCCAACCGTTGCAGCTTGTAATGCCATGGCATTATTACTTGAAAGAAGACAAAATATATTTTACCACGATTACAAAGTGGTAGTTGCGGCAGGCACACAGGCAGGAATTGGCATAGAAGCATTGCCCCCGGTTTTAGATGCAATGACCGACAATCCATTGGAATCAAAAACCATTACGCTTTCTTGTGGCAAACTTACCACAGGGGTATCGGTCAAACCTTGGACGGGTATTTTTATGTTGCGTAATTCTTCCAGTCCTGAAACATACTTTCAGGCCGCTTTTCGAGTACAAACGCCTTGGGTTATTAAAAATCCCGACAGTAAATGGCCCAACAAAGAAGAAATTCTAAAAGAAGAATGCTACGTTTTTGATTTTGCTCCAGACAGAGCATTAAGACAAATTGCAGATTACAGTTGTCGACTGAATGTCAATGAGTCCAATCCTGAAGCAAAAGTGGCCGAATTTATCAACTTTCTGCCCGTGTTGGCGTATGACGGTAGTTCAATGAAACAAGTGGATGCCGCAGGTATTTTGGATATGGCCATGAGTGGCACAACCGCCACACTTTTGGCAAGGCGTTGGGAAAGTGCATTGCTTGTAAATGTGGACAACAACACGCTTGCCCGATTGATGGCAAACGAAGAAGCAATGAAGGCATTGATGAGTATTGAAGGCTTTAGAAATCTAAATCAAGACATTGAAACCATTATCAACAAGTCAGAAGCTGTTAAAAAAGCAAAGAAAGAAGCCAACGACCGAGAATTGACCAAGAAAGAGAAAAAAGAACTTTCAGACGAAGAAAAAGAATACAAAAGCCGTAGAAAACAAATTCAGGAAAAGCTTATCAAGTTTGCTACTCGTGTACCAGTGTTTATGTACCTGACAGACTACCGAGAACGAAGCCTGAGAGACGTAATCACGCAATTAGAGCCAGGACTTTTCAAAAAAGTAACAGGTCTGAGCGTCAAAGATTTTGAACTATTGGTAAGCCTTGGGGTATTCAACAGCGCTTTAATGAATGATGCCGTTTACAAATTTAAACGCTACGAAGATGCTAGTTTGGAATATATCGGAATCAATAGACACGAGGGTGAAGATGTTGGACTATACGATACTGTACTTACATCCAAAGAGTACAGGGCAATTTTTGTCAATGAGGGTTAAGACTGCTTGCTGGTATAATCTGCAAACCAAATTTCTCTACTTTCTAACTATATTTCATAGAGTTAAATAAATATGGCCAAATACAGCGTACATCAACAACCCGTAGAAACTTTACTTACTTGGATAAAATCGGGAGAAATCGCCATTCCTGAGATACAACGGCCTTTTGTGTGGAACGCTACCCGCGTCAGAGATTTGATTGATTCTTTATATAAAGGATTCCCAGTGGGCTACATTATCACTTGGCGTAACCCCGACGTAAAACTTAAAAATGGGTCGCTCTCGGCAGGGAAAAAAGTGCTGATTGACGGTCAGCAGCGCATTACGGCCCTCACAGCGGCCATTGTTGGCCAACGTGTACTCAACAACAATTACAAAGAAATATACATTCGGATTGCATTTAATCCGCTCGAAGAGAAGTTTGATGTACTCAATAAAGCGTATGAAAATAGCTCAGAATGGATTAATAACATTAACCCCATCATCAATGATGAAATTTCAATCACCAAGGCCATCCGGGAGTACATGGCCCAAAACCCGGACGCCGATGAAGATTTGGTGGAAGAGCGAATCGAAAACCTAAAACGCATCAAGAACAAACAGGTAGGTATTATTGAGTTAGACCACTCACTGGATATTGATACCGTTACCGAAATATTTATTCGTATCAACCAAAAGGGTGTCGTATTGAGCAATGCCGATTTTGTAATGTCCAAAATTGCTGCCGACGAAAAACACGGAGGTAATAAGATGCGGAAATTGGTGGATTATTTTTGCCGCTTTATCGTGGACAAAGATTTCAATAAGCATATCATTGACAACGATAAAGAGTTTTACAATCACGAATACTATCAAGCTATCAAATGGATGACGACAGGTAGCGATGATTTATATATTCCCGATTATATTGATTTTCTACGAGTTGCTTATACTTACAAGTTTAGTCGCGGTAAGTTCAGTGATTTGGTGGCGTTATTGTCGGGAAGAAACTTTGAAACTAGAGCTTACGAGGATGAGATTTCAGAGCACAGTTATCGAATGCTTTCGGATGGTCTTTTGGATTTTGTGAACCAAACCAATTACCAGCGTTTTTTGATGCTGGTCAGTTCAACGGGGCTCATCAGCGAAAAACTGATTTCTTCTAAAAACAGTTTGAATTTTTCGTATGCTCTTTATTTAAAATTGCGTAAAGATGGTTTGCCTGAAGCTGAAGTACAACATTATGTCAAACGCTGGCTTATAATGTCTTTGCTCATAGGCCGCTATTCGGGTTCTTCTGAATCAATGATTGATGAAGACATCAAACAAATTAATGAAAAGGGCATTGCAGCTTATCTGACCCAAATGGAGCAGACATATTTAGGGCAAGGTTTCTGGGAGTTTGGATTAGTCAATGATTTAGAGACTTCGAGCATCAATAACAACGCCTATAACGTCTATTTGGCGGCTCAATGTAATGAGAACTCCACGGCATTTCTTGCTAAAAGTATGAAAATAAGAAGTTTAATTGAGCAAAGAGGGGATATTCACCACCTTTTTCCTAAAAAGTACCTTAGTACCAAAAACTTTTTGCAGAAGCTATACAATCAGGTAGCCAACTTTGTCTATACCGAGCAAGCGACCAATATAAAAATAGGTATGATGGCTCCAAATCAATACATGGCCAAAGTGAAAGCGCAAATAGAAAATCGGATATTGGATATTAGCACACTTGATTCAGAAGAAGCCCTGCACGAAAATCTCCTCCAAAACGACATTCCTTTGAGCATCATGGATGCTGATGCAAGCCACTACGAGGAGTTCTTGAAAGAACGGAGGCTATTGATGGCGCAGAAAATCAAAACGTACTATGAGCGGTTATAGATATTGGCATATTAATGCGAATATTGGGTTAGAACATATAGTATATTCGCTTTTTTTGTGCTTATTTTCGTAGCGGCGGCAGTAAAAATAGATGGTCATCGAACCACCGAGCAATATCAGTAAAGTTCATTATCATAGCACTCACCGAGGTAGTAATAAAGTTGAAACAAATTAGCAATGAAAACAAAGAAACGAGTGGAAAATCTCACTCAGTAAAGCAGTAAAATCCCTAACAATATGAGAAAAGTTATTTTAGGTCTTGCTATGAGTTTGGATGGGTACATCGAAGGCCCCAACGGAGAGTATGACTGGTGTTTTACGGATCAAGACTATGGACTTAACGAATTTTTTAAACGGATTGACGCAGTATTTGTGGGACGAAAAACCTACCAAATGGCGTTGACTAACGTAGGTGAAACGGCTTGGATGCCCAAAGTAACTGAATACGTGTTTTCGAATACACTTCCTGATTTTAAACTTGAACGCAAAAAGCTTGTTAAAGGAGATATTGAGCGGCAGGTACGTACCATCAAGTCATTGCCAGGAAAAGATATATGGCTTTTTGGTGGAGCTGAATTGGCCAGTAACCTCATGAATTTGGGGCTGGTGGACGAAGTTTGGCTTTCCATTCATCCTATTGTGTTGGGAGCGGGAAAACCGTTGTTTAAAGAGTTAAAAGAACGTAAATGGCTCACACTCCTCGATTCTAAAATCTACGCTAATGGATTGGTGTCGCTTCGTTATAAAATGATGTGGAATTAATTTTACTATATTAAGTTTGACGTAGGTCATACCTTTCTAAGGTACGAACTAGTAGTTTTGTTCACAATGATACTACGACAACTTTGGAGAGGATTCTCAATAGTACTTTGGGTAATAACCCTGAGCTGTGCGACACATGACCAAACGCAAACAGGTATCCAAGAAAAAGAAGTTTCTGACGACAGTACGCGGCTAGCGGCTTTGCCTACAAGTGTGCCTACTCCCGCTGACAATCCTACCACGCCCGAAAAAGTTGCGTTGGGGCGGTTACTGTTTTTTGACCCTATTTTATCGGGAAACAAAGACGTGGCTTGTGCTACCTGCCATCAGCCCGAGTTTGGTTTTGCAGAAAGTTTGGAAATTTCCATTGGAGTCAATGGTCATGGCTTGGGAAGCAAACGTGCTTTTCGGACGCCCAACGATATTCCTTTTGTCAAACGAAATTCACAAACGGTTCTTAACGCTGCTTTTAACGGTATTCGCGAAAATGGTCGTGTGGAGGCGAGTATCGCACCCATGTTTTGGGACGTGCGGGCAAAAGGTTTGGAAGCCCAAGCGCTCGAACCTATCAAATCGTTGGAAGAAATGCGGGGGCATCGTTATACCAAGGAAGCAGCGTTGGATAGTGTAATTAAACGCCTTCTCGCCAATGCCGAATACCGTTTGTTGTTCCAAAATGCGTTTGGCTCCCAAGATTCTATTACGATTCGTACCCTCGGGCAAGCGGTTGCGGCTTACGAACGAACGCTCGTTGGGGGTAATTCTCGCTTTGACCAGTATATGCGTGGCGACAATACCGCACTTTCTATCAACGAACGCGACGGGATGCAAGCGTTCTTGAAATCGGGCTGTGCCAAGTGTCATAATGGCCCTATGTTGTCTGATTATCAATTGCATACGCTGGGAGTTCCTGACAATGAAAAACTTCCCGAAACAGATGCTGGGGTGGATAATCGGTACCGTTTTAGAACGCCTACCCTACGAAACTTACGGTACACTGCTCCCTACATGCACAGCGGGAAACTTCGTACGCTTGAACACGTTTTGGAGTTTTATGAGGACTTGTCGGGGGATAAAATTCGTAACCCCAACGTGACCAAAGCACACCTTGACCCGTTAGTGAATTCATTGAAAGTCAGCTTTAAAGATATTTCAAACATAGTAGAATTTCTGAATACCCTCAACGATGAAGGCTTTGACCGTAGTACGCCCAAACGCGTACCGAGCGGTCTTAAAGTCAGTGGGAATCTCAACTGAAACGGCTATCTTGCGTAGGTAAAACCCAACCCTATGCAAAACCGATTACTGTCGTTAGATGTGTTTCGCGGCCTGACCGTGGCTGCCATGATTTTGGTAAATAACCCGGGCGATTGGGGGCACGTCTATGCGCCGTTGCTCCATGCTCACTGGAACGGCTGTACGCCCACCGATCTTGTTTTTCCTTTCTTTTTGTTTATTGTTGGCGTTTCTATTGCGTTTGCAATGGGGAAAAATTCGCCCACAGTACTGAAAATTGCACGGCGAAGTGTGACGCTGTTTGGCTTGGGACTTTTTTTGAGCTTGTATCCAAAATTTAATTTTGAAACGGTTCGAATTCCCGGGGTGCTCCAACGCATCGCTATTGTGTATTTTGTTTGTTCACTTCTTTACATAAAAACAACCCGTAAGACCCAAATCAGATTGCTGGCGTTGGTTCTGTTGGCTTATTACGTGCTGATGACGTTCGTTCCTGTCCCTGGAGTGGGCTATGCGAATTTAGAACCCGAAACGAACTTGGGTGCTTGGGTGGATCGTACTATTTTAGGAACCAATCACTTGTGGAAAGCCGCCAAAGTGTGGGACCCCGAAGGAATTTTTAGCACCATTCCAGCCGTCGGGACGGGGTTACTGGGGGTATTGACTGGGCAATGGATACGTGCCGATAAGCCTGTAGCTGAGCGAATTGCGTGGCTGTTTGCCGCTGGGAATGGATTGGTTGTTGCAGGACTCATAGCGGATTTGTTTTTCCCAATCAATAAGTCGTTGTGGACGAGTTCGTACGTATTGTACGCGGGAGGCTGGGCAATGGTAGGTTTGGCGCTGTGCTATTGGCTCATCGACGTCCAAGGGTATCGTAAGTGGACAACGCCTGTGGTCGCTTTTGGCGTAAATGCTATTACGGTTTTTTTCTTGTCGGGTATTATCCCTCGGACGTTGGCATTGATAAAAATAGACACCCCCGACGGGCCGATAAGCTCGCAATTGTGGATGCAGAAAAACTTGATAGGGGTTTGGTTTGTCAACGAATACAACGCTTCTCTGGCAGGAGCACTGACCTTTTTGACAATTTGGTTTGTGATTTTATATGTGATGTATAAGAAAGGGGTTATCATTAAGGTGTAGCAATAAAAAGCCCTGCCAAGATTCAAAAACTTGGCAGGGCTACACTATTTATAGATAACGGTTGACCGTCTCTTATTTCATCGCAGGCTTAGCTTCCTCTTTCACTACTTTCATCACCCCGTTCATGATGCGCCAGTGGCCTGGGAACGTACAGATATATGGATAGTTACCAGGTTCAGTAGGTGCCGTGAATGTGAGGCGGTATGACTGATCAGGGTTGACCAAAGGCGTAAAAGCGACTACCTGAGGTAAGTTGGGAATGTAGTTTTTTTCCACTGCATCTTTTTGCGTAATCATTTTGTCGGCAGCGTTTCCGACGAGGTCCATCGCCTTAGGCTTCACAATCACGAGGTTGTGCTGCATCGCGTCTGGGTTGTCGAACACCAACTCTACGGGTTTGCCTGCAATAACCGTAAACTCTTTGAGGTCAAACTTCATCGCTTCCTTCACCGACTTGATTTTGATGACTTGTAAATTAGGGTCAACAGGCACAAGTGAATTGGCACCAAACGACTCGATGATGCCCGTAAATTTGCCCTTCAAATCTTCAGGAATACCGTCTTTTGCGGTGACAAGCAATAGTTTGTTGGCATCGCTAGTGGTTACTTTACGACGCGGATTCCAGCCGTTGACAACTCCCTTCAACACCGCATAACGAGCGTCGTCGTCTAGCGTATTGGCTTTGGTAATCAGTTCCAATAACGACTCTGGACTCAATGAGGTAGAAGAGGCTTGGCTACGAGCGGCGCGTTCTAAGGCAAAATCAGAGAGTTTGGCAGGGCGTTTTACGTCAAAGGTTTTGCTCAACGAGTTGTTTTTAACATCGTCTTCTTCAGGAATGGCATTGTCGCCGTCGATGGTGGCACTGATACGCAATTTTCCCGCTTGTTCGGCTGTAAAGCCCATACGCCCCACCCACGGGCCGTTGTTGCTTTCGACCAACTGAATGGTTTCGCCCGCGCCGATGCCGTTTTTAAGCTGGTAGCTCACATAGTTGATTTTAAGCCCTAGGCCTTCGATGGCTACCTTTACGACAGGAACCGTTTCTTTCGGAATGGCTACGCCTTTGTTGGTAATTTCAATGGTAATACTTGCCGACTCACGCACCGATGGCACCGCAGGATTGACGATGAGATTGGTGATGGCTAAATCTGGTTTTGTTGCTCCAGCAGATGCTTGGTTGCCCGCGCCGTGATTCATTGCATGGTGGTCGTGATTCATGGCCGCTTTGGGTTCGCTTTTCTTCGTTTCGGTACGTTGACCTACGGTGCGCTTAGCGAGGTAAGTTTGCATGAGTTTACCACCGTGGGCATTCAAAATAACCGAAAAAGCATCGGGCAACCAACGGTCGTCGGCTTCGTTTGAGCTTTCAAAGCGAGCCAAAACCGCTTTTTCAACGTCAGACGTTAGGGGAGTTTCGGTGAATTTCAACAAGGTATTCAATACCACCAACGGCTCTGAATCATTGAGCGTATTGTTGTTTAACAACGCTTGCGCCGTTATATTCGTTGAAGGCAATACTTGCACGGCATTTTTACGCACGGCTGCACTTGGGTGCTTGAGCGCACCTACCACCGCTTTAAGAACGTTATCGTCCGACATAGCTCCTAATCCTTGCAACGCCCACAAAGCGTGGATAGCGGCTGGATTTAAACCAATTTCGTCGACCGAAGTGTCATTAACCAATGCAATTAGCTGTGGAATAACGTCTTTGTTGCCACGCTCTACCAACATACGCTGCGCATGGTTACGCCAAAACATATTGGTGTTTTTGAGCGCTGCCACCAATTCTTGGGGGCGGTCTTTGCTAAGCGCTATTGGGGTGTAAGCAGGAGCTTGCTTGTAGCCTACGCGGTAGATACGTCCATGGGTGTAATCGCGAAGGTTGGTTTCGTAGGCGTTCCCTTTGCCGTTGCCAAAGCCCTGTGGAGTAGGGTTATGCTGAATGATGAAACTGTACCAGTCGGCTACCCAAACGGCACCGTCTGGGCCTACTTCGGCAAATACTGGTGAGAACCATTCGTCGGCACCTGCCATGAGGTTGAAGGCTTCTTTGTCTTCGTAGTCAGTCCCACGTTTAACGAGCTGGTTTTGGTGCAATACGTGGCCCGTTGGTTCGGCTACGAAGGCAATTTGATTCCAGTATTTTTTAGGAAAAGCACGAGCCGTGTAGAAATTATGTCCTGCGGCGGCGGTAAACCCACCGAATACGTCCACCTGACGGATACGTGGCGTAATGGTTTTCATGTCTTTGTGTGTGTCCGTGCCACGGCTACCGTTGTCGCGTCCCATGCCGAGGCTACCCGTAAAGTAGCGGTGAGGAATGGCCATGTACCAGCCGTGTGAGTTGTTGGCCGTTGACCCAAACACATCACCTGCTTCATTGAAGCCCATGCCCCACGTATTGTTAGAAGTACTGGTCATCCACTCCATTTTTGAGCCATCGGGTTTGAAGCGGAAAAGTGCTTGGCCAAACTTGAGGGTATCGGCGTTTTCTTTCAGTTTTCCCTCAAAACCTGAGTAACCTACGCATCCCCAAATCCAGTTGTCGAAACCGTAGTGCAAGTTGCTAGGCCCCGCGTGGGTATCGCCCGTTCCGAATCCTGAGAATAAGATTTTTCTTTCGTCCGCTTTATCGTCACCGTCGTTATCTTTCAAAAACAACATGTGAGGCGCTTGGCTCACGATAAGTCCTCCGTTGGCAAAGACCATCCCCGTTGGAATGCTTAATCCTTCGGCAAAACGAGTGAACTTATCTGCTTTACCATCTTTGTCGGTATCTTCACAAATCAAGATATAGTCCGTACCGCCTGTGTCTTTACGTTCGTTGGGGTAATCTTTAGTAATAAGTACGTACAAACGCCCGCGCTCGTCCCAGCTCATCGCGATGGGGTGCATGACGTTGGGTTCTGAGGCAAACAAATCCAATGTAAAATCCGTTGGGACTTGAATATGCTTCATCGACTCTTGTGGCGAAACGGCATTTTGTTGGAGTTGTGGGCCTGGGCGTTTTTCGTAGTTAGGAAGTTTTGATTCTTTATACGTAAACGGAAGTGGGTCAAGGGCGGCTAAATCTTTGACGGCTTGGTCGCCTACAGCCCAACGAATTCCTTTTTCCAACAAAGTCATAAATTCGGGTTGGCTCCACGTACGGTCGTCGTGGCCGTACGCCGTGTAGAAAATGCGTCCTTTGCCGTGCGTCCTAACCCACGTATAAGGTTCAGTTTTGGTATTTGGCTTATCTTTGTATTGGTCGGGTTGAATTTCACGCTCCGTCAACACGAGGTTATCGGGCTGTAGCTTGGTGTGAAGGTAGGTTTCGTCCAACGTCTTGAACATCTTGGCGCCCATGATGGCAGGGTGGTTGGGATTGGTCCAAACGGGGCGAATCGTATCCCATGTATGGCGCCAAAATTGTCCTCCCATGATTTTTACCAATTCGTCCGAATTGCGGAAGCAATACGACGCGCAGTGAACTGGAATAAAGCCTTTGCCGCTAGCGATGTAGTCCACCAACGCGCGCTCTTGGGGTTTGCTAATGGTGTCCCAGTTAGCATACAAAAGGACTCCGTCGTACTTGGCTAGGTTGGTCGCGTTGAGGTCGTTGAGGTCATCAGAGTACGTAAAGTTGATGCCCTTTGCACCTAATGCCGACATGATAGACGGAACGCGTTCAATAGGTCGGTGGTGGCCGTTGTCGCCCAGAAACAAGATTTCGATGCGGCGGGGCTTGGTCGCTTGTTGGGTTTGGGGCGTTTGCGTTGTTTTTTGAGTGGCGCATTGCCACAGCAAAATCGCCGACAAAACAATGGTTAGGAAGCGTTTCATTGTATGGTTAAAAAATTATTTGTTACTGGGAAAATGAGGGGAATAGATTTTATGATATGATTTTCTACAGACGTTTTTGGTTCTCTGACCCATTTGTATTTTTTTGTAATTTTTGTTTTCTACAAACGTTTTGGTTCTCCGAACCATTTACATTTTCATAATCATCCAAAAGGTTCGGAGAACCAATCACGTTTGTAAAAATTATGGCATTTTATGCGTTAAAGAAATCGGGTAATTGCAAGAGTTTACCGCCTTGCATGGCCGACTCGTGCGCAAGAATCCCCACCGATGTCCAGTTGGCTGATTGAGGGGCATTCGGGAACGGATCACGGTCGTCGACTAGTGCCATCAAAAACTCATGTACCAAGTGCGGGTGAGAGCCACCGTGTCCAGCACCTTGGGTAAACGAAAGGTGCGTATTGTCGGCAATGTCATAAACCCCTTTGGTAGTGAAATCTTGAATTTCGGCAGGTAAAAGGTGCGCGTAATCTGGGGTAGCTACTCGTTCTGGAATTTCGTGCTCTTCTTTTTTCGCCGTGTGAATCACCGCCTCTTCGCCTTCGATGAGCGGCCATTCAAACGATTTTTTAGAACCATATACCTCGAAACTTTCGCGATATTGGCGTGCTACGTCAAATAAAGAGCGATAAACGTACGCACTCAAGTCGCTGTCTTTGAACTTGATGTGTGCTGACTCAACCGCGAATGGCGAGTTGTGGATTTTGGCCAACTCTTCGCGGATGGTACCCGAACCAAAACACGATACATACTCAGCTTCTAATTTGAGCAAACCTGCTACAGGCCCTACGCAGTGGGTCGCGTAGTGCATCGGAGGCAATCCTGGCCAGTAGTCAGGCCAACCGTCCATGTCTTGCTGGTGCGATGCCTTCAAGAACTGAACTTTCCCGAGTTCGCCTTTTTCGTACAATTCTTTGACAAATAAAAACTCGCGGGCATATACCACGGTTTCCATCATCATGTATTTTTTACCCGTTTCTTTAACGGCCTTTACAATCTCCATACACTCTTCCACGCTTGTGGCCATCGGAACCGTACAAGCAACGTGTTTGCCTGCGCGAAGGGCTTTTAAGCTTTGCTCGGCATGGTTAGGTATGGGGGAGTTGATATGAACTGCGTCAATATTGGGGTCTTTGAGTAGCTCGTCGTAGTCAGAATAACGTACTTCCACACCAAAAGCATCGCCAATGGCATTGAGCTTTTCGACGTTACGTTGGCAAATAGCGTACATATTGGCGTTTGGGTGACGCTGATAAATCGGAATAAATTCGGCACCAAAACCAAGGCCTACAATAGCGATATTGATTTTTTTCATGGAAAAAGAGTATTGATTGGGAGTTTCGTAATCAAATAATAGTGTGAATAAGAGTCGTCAAGCTAGTACAGAATTTTTGATAAAGGCCAGTCCGTCGCGCATGAGTTGTTCTTCCGAATCAAACATTTTACGCCAAATATTAGCCGCAGGAAGTTTCGGACTGAAAGCCTCAATGCTCAACCAGCCGTCATAATTGATGTCTTTGATGGCTTGGAAAGTGCCTTTCCAGTCTACGTTTCCTTTGCCAGGCGTACTGCGATCGTTCTCGGAGAGCTGAATAAACGCAATGCGGTCGCCCATGCTGCGAATACAGTCACCAATGTTTTTCTCTTCGATGTTGGCATGAAAGGTATCAAACATGATTTTACAGTTGGGGTGATTAATGTCATCGACAAAGCGAGTGAGTTCGTCGCCGCAACTGGTGAGGTATAATTCAAAGCGATTGAGGTATTCTAGTCCTAGTAAAATTCCTTGCTGTTGGGCATAGTCAGCCAATTTTTGAATCCCT
>JALQYJ010000070.1 GCA_023254175.1 Runella sp.
GTAAATCGCAAATAATAGCATCAATACTTTTATCAGGTATCAATTTCATTTGTTCTATTGTATCTCCGAATCTTAAATCTATTGTCATATTTTTATTTTCATATTTTAAATCCCATTTTTGGTTTTTTAGTTTTATTACTATAACTTTCAATATTCATTATTTTATCTAAAAAAAATTGTTTTATTAATAAATATATGCCAAATGATCTTTTTGGGCTTCTATTTTTAGTTTTTAGCTTACCAACATTCAAAAGCCGGATAAAGTAAAAACCCTCCCATTACAATCAAAATTAAGTATGAAAATATCTTTTTCATTTGTCTATTTTAAAATTATCATTATAGAAACCCCGGCGATAAAAGTCATTATCCCGGCATAACAACTCCAAAACTTACTTTTTCTTTCCCGTCGATTGCTTTCTTTTGCCCACATTTCAGCCTGAGATTTGTAGAATGCTTCGCTTTCTTCTTTGGCTTCAATTGTCCTTTGTCCTTGTTTTATTGCTTCGTTTTGTCGGGCAATTAAAAGGTTTGCCGTATCGTTTAGCTCTTTCAGACTATCAACTATCGGTCGGTAGGTTAAAGCGTCAGAAACCGCCTGAATTGCCGTTTTCGTTTTTTCGCGTGACAGACAGCTCACCGTATCTTGTGAGTAAGCTATCGAGAGTATGGTAAAGAGCTGAATCGTTACCAGCAATTGCTTTTTGTTTGAAGGTTTCATTTTCTTGGATTTTGTTTGTTAGAAATTTCTTTGTGCGTTCGGATTGTCTTTTGTATCGGTCAAATTCGGATTGAAGGTTAGATAATGCTGTTCGGAGTTTTTGGGTTTCTACACTATCTTTTAGAATAATCTGTATTTCTTCTTTTGAACTGTTCGGTTTTTCCGAACATATGGACTCCCCTCTTAGCTTTCCAAGATAGAAGAACAGGTAAAAAAAGAGAGCCGCAATTAAACAGCCCCCGACCCATTGTTGTAGTAGTTTTTTGTTTTCTGGTGTCATTTTTTTATAAGTATTTTATTGTAAAACAAATTGAAAATTAGGTTCCAGAAAACGCCAAACACAACAAAAATTAACATTATGTTGTACCATGTTTCAGGAACAGGCATACGAAAGAAAGCGATCGATAGGCAAATAAAGACGATCATTAAAGATTTGAAAGTATGCCAAGCGTCCACACAAGGCACATCAAACCAAAGCCATTTTCTTAACCCCTTTTGGGGGTTTCGCCCTTTGTATTTATTATACCATGAGTACGTTGGGTTCCACCAATTGAGATTACAGCGATAATAATTAAAGACGGATTTATCAAAGTGAAATTCGAGCGTATCAATGCTGGCCGAGCAAATTGCTGCCATACAGAAAAAAATAAGTGAGATCATTTCTTCCCTCCCTTCCACTTTTTAATTCCTTTATACATCCAGTTTCCTATTCCTGCCAGAGTGTACAAAAAGGGCCAAATAAAGCAGATTAAACCTGCATAGTTGAACCAATGAACCCCGTTTTCAAAAATGCTGCTATTGTCCGAAAACAGCAGAAATAAAGCCCCTAATATCATAGGGAACACCAACCAAAATATATTGGTATGGATTAAGTCGTTTAATTTTTCTTTCGTTTTGTTGTTTTTAAATTGAAGTTTCCAAGCGTCTTTAAATGATCTGTACCCCCATTTTCTGTGAATAACTTCATCTTCTGGGTACTTTTCGTTATTTACCTTAGACCATCCAGATAGGTAAAGGATGAGTAGTTTAATTTTTTTATTTGTTTCCATTCTATTTGTTTTTAGGTTTAGATAAGAGCTTCCAGTGGGTTACATTTTTTACTCTGTCACCATTTTTGGTTCTAAAACAACTTATTTTTAGATCTGGATATTTACTATGGTCGTAATACCAATCTAAGTACACCTCTTTTTCAAAATCTCCCGAACGGACTTTGTATTTAAATTCGAGTTTATTATCTGTGTTTATTGGAATACCGTCCTTGACGCTTATCCATGTGTCTTTTGGGGTGGTCATGGTGTAATTATTTGTTTTGAAACAGTTAAAATTTCCTTATCTATTTTTTCTTTTAGCTTATCTAAATTCTCATCTTGTTGGTAAACAAGCTGCCCAATTGAATTAACTTCCAAAACGTTTGATAAGTTAATCCATCTCGGTTTAAAATGATCTCTGTCAAGCATAGCCTTTATTTTATTCCCTTTATACTTTATTTCCACCGGATTCAGTAAACTTTCATACACTAAATTCACACTATTTAAACTTTCAAACGAATAGTACCAACTTTGGAGTATAGCGCCTGTTTCGTATCGCTTTGTGTCAGATAGATAAAAGTATTTAACGGAAATATTTCGCCAAAAAAAAAGAAGTTTCTTTTGAATAAAATAGGTGTCTTTCTTTTCGCCCAAACCGTTCTTTATGTTTTTCTTCAGTATCCTGTACTTCATATTCTTTGTTTATGTGATGGGGTTTGTGATAAATATTTTTAACGTCCTGTCATCGTCCTGAAAAGAAAGCGATAATTTTTCGCCCTCTTTAAGGTATTTAACTAAGATTCGACCTGAATCATCAATTACTTCTAAGCGATTAACTCCTTCTTGAATGGTTTCTGTTTTCATTTCCTAGATAGTATCATTACTCGTTTAACATGCAGCGTTTTTTAAATTTTTTATCGCTGCCACATGGACATTTTTCATTCCGACCAACTTTTGGGGTGGTCATAAATCTTTGCTATTTTTGATGAACAAAAACATTCCTAAAATAAATTGAATTATTAGATAAATACATACAAGTATTGATGTAGTAAAAAATTCAGCCATTATTAAAGCTAACGGTAATACTGTGTACATTAGGAGTATTCCCAATATAGATAGTTTAATTTTTGTTTTCATATTCTTTGTTTATGTGATGGGGTTAAAATAACTCAAATTCGTTTCGCATAATTTTTCCTGAAATATCCTTTGGCAATCTTAAAAGTGCTTTAAAAGAAATTTTTACGTTTTTGTTTATCTTTAAAATGTCACCTTCTTTAGCTAACATTCTGCAATAGGTGTCCATTTCTTTGTCGGTATTAATAACTATAGACATTTTTGGTTTTCGCTTCGGCAGGAATGGCATTATAGCCTCAATCATTCCATTTTCAAATTCTTTTTCCTCTTCTTCTGTTTTCATTTCCTAGATAGTATCATTACTCGTTTAACATCCCAATTCTTTAAAATTGGCTTATATGTTTGCAAATCGCACTCTTTAACTTTATCAATAAGAATAAATCTGGTGCCATCATCCAATAATAGCTGATGGTGTAATTTGGGAGTATATCTTTCTAATTCCATCCAAATATTTTCTTTCTGCTTATTCATGGATTAATGTATTTGTTAATGATTGCTTCTACATCTGACCAAAGGACAAATCTTCCATTTTTATCACCTTCAAGTGGTGATCCTATCCAAACGTAATCATACTTTTTCAACTCGCTCAGGTCTTTCAATATCCCTGTTGGTTCCTTTTCAGATTGACCTGCGCAAAATTTGCCTTCTTCCATCTCGTTTTGTTTTGGTAGTTAGGGGTTAAGGTTTATTCACATATTCCATAAAAACTCATGCAGCTATGATTGCTATCTGGCTCTTTAAAAATATCTGAATCGTTATTTTTGTTTACATAAGACACTACATCATCAATAGTTGGATACTTGATTGTTTTACCTTTTTTATTGATTACCTGTAAGCTGCAAAATCTGTCAGGAATCTTTCCATTAGTGAATATTGATGTTTTAAAATCCATTTCTGCGTTGCGAATTTTATCAATATGCTCTGGAAATCGCTTTGATATTTCTTTTATTTCGGAATGTTTTGCCATAATGCAAGGCATACAGCCAACTCTACTCATTCCCATGTAATAAAGCGGATTGGGTTTAATCCCAGCCTGCAAAATATAATCAATAACCTGTTGTCCTGTCCAATCAAAAACGGGCCTTATTACATCATCGGAATATAATTTTCGCCACTCTAAAACATCCTTCTTTCGATAAGTATGATATTTATCTTTACCATTCTTGTCTTTACCATAAGGGGTAAAATAATACTTAAAATAAGAACACTGTTTTTGCATCAATGACCTAGAAACGCTTTCATCTTTACGTATACCTTGTAGTATAATTAAATGCTCCTTTTGATTAAGAATATAGTCAATGGCTGGAATAGTTTTAAGGTGTTCAGTGCAGAACCGAGCTTTCGTGCTAGGAAATCTCTTTTTCTTTTTAACTAATCCTAGAAATCCATCAACTTTATTATTTGTAAGCGTAACTAGCTTAACACCTAATTTTTTAGTTACTTCATCAATATGGTTATAAGTTAATTCGTGTTCCCACTTAGTATCACAAAAGACAGCTTCAACATTAGTAACTCCATATTGAGTAATAGCCCAAATGAGTGTTGCTAAACTGTCCTTTCCTCCTGAAAATTGAACTATTACTTTCATTATTTTTCTTTTTTACTCCCCCTCTCAAAGGAGAGAGAGGAAGGGTTAGTAATTAAATTAATTTCTTTAAGGTCGAATAACACGTTTTTATTTCTTGCATGTTATTTTTTACGTACTCCTCAAACATACCAGTACCGCCAAAAACCTTGTCCAATTTTTCTTGTGACTTACCTTCAAAGCAAGCCCATGAATCATTTTTGCTCGTTTCTGGTTCATAAATCATTATCATATTGGGGTTGTTTTGATAAACGAAACACATTACAGCATAAGCGGTAAACTTATTGCTTGCTGTAACCTGATATTTATTGCTCATTATTCCAAAAGTGTAATTAATTGGTTCCATTTTAAATAATATTTTTTAGTTCCTCATCCATTTAAGGCAGGATGATTGGCCGTGGGGTTAGTAATTATTCCCAAACTCTAACATCACCTTTGATGTCAGTTGTGAGATTTATTTTTCGTTTACAGCCTTTACATTTAAACTTTATGACCATTTTTTTGCTATTGTGCCATTTATCTTCCCAATCAGGGAAATCATGAGCACACGTACAATGAGGGCATTTAAAATCACCTTTTACAAAACTTATGTGTACGCCGTTCATGGTTACCAGTGAATTGTGTTATACTTATTTTGAAAGAATCGTTGAAAGAAATTACAATCTTTAACTTTGTATTTAAGCTTGAAAAGCTTTGACTTTTGATTCTCAGTTAATGGGCCACCCACAACATTTGCGTGGTCGTTGAACGCTGAAATTCTTTTTATATCGGTCAGGACGTCATCAATACACCCCTTTGTCCCGAAATTAAGTCTTGCATCTTCTGCTTTGAATTCGTTTTCCATTTTAAATAATATTTTTTAGTTCCTCATCCATTTCTATCAGCTGGATGAAATAGGCTGTTAAAGGCGGATGTTTTCCTTTAATTCTGAATTTTCTTTTTCGAGTTGCTGTATTCGACGTAGTAAATTTTCTCGTTCACTCATCACGCGGCCGCTTTCGTTTTCCTTTGTCACCAGTTCATTATGGATCCCGTGAAAGACCGTTTGCAATCCTCTTAGTTTACAAATAGTGTCGAGTTGAGAACTAAAATCCATTGTTGGATTGTTCTTTTGCGCTTTCATCAACTTTTCATTCATTGAAGTAATTATCACATCGTAATCGGTGTAATAACTATAAAATTGTTTCTGTGTTAGCATTTTAGAATACTCCTTGTGAAGTTAGTAATGCACTTTCGTTAGCTTCGGGCGGGTTTTCGCAACTATAAAGCTGCTGCCCATATTCAGAGTAAGAGTAGTAACGATTCTTTTTCCAGTCGTAAAAAATAGACCGAACCCCTAATTTTGCAACGCCCTTTGGTTTTGCTTTTTGAATGTAAACATGTGTTTCATTTTCTTGATAAGGTTGGCCGTTTTCGTCTTTCAAACACATTGGCGGCCTGTAGATGAGTAGCATCAAGAATGCTCTACGCCACCAAGTACGTCCACCAGCCCACTCATTAGGTAGTGCAGGAGGCATGTAACGGTTTCCATCTTTGTCGGTTACTGCGCGAACATCTGCAATGTGATTTACAACGATGTCTATTCGATTATTGTTCTTCGATGAAACTCGGCACCTCTTGAGGGCGTAGGCGAGATATTTGTCCTCTCTACCACCAAACATATCAGTTTCATCTTTGATGTCGTTAAACGGGTCAAAAACAGTTGTATCAAATTTTATGTTTAATTCTTTTTCTGCTTTCTCAACCGTTTTATAAAAATCATCAATCGTAAAATCTAAATCATGGTTACAGATTACAAAATGTTCGCTAACAAACTGTTCTGCGTAAATTCTTTCCGATTGGTTAGCCCATTTGTATGGCTTTTCAAGGAATTTATGTATTAGTTCGTAGTAGATGTGTTCAACGTTACCACCCTCACCACAGTACACAAAATGCTTCCATTTGTAAAGCCTTGACCAGTTGATAAGCAATTCAAAAGTGAACTCTGTTTTGCCTGAATGCGGTGCACCACCAATGAATATTGGATAACCCTTTTTTACTGATAACCACCCTTCAAGCGAAGCCATGCCAACCGATTTTAAGTCATCAAGACCAACCTCTGCGAATTTTTGAATCTCTTTTAATTTTGATTCCAGTTTGAAATATTCTGCCATTAGACGATTGCGTTAGGGAGTTGTGAATAGCCTAGTTTTGTTGGAGGTTTAAAGTTTTTATCGTTCCTAGCCCAGGTTTCTAATCGTCGCTCAACGTCCCACGTTTTTTCAAGTTCAGCACGAAACTTTGTATTTGATTTATTAGGCTCAGTCCAGTATTTAAAAAATTCATTGAGCATATCCCGGCCGTAAGTTTTTAAAAAAGGTTCGAGCGTGGAAGCAAAACTTGTTTTGCGTAACTCTATATCTATCTTATCTTTATTATTATCTTTATAGCTAAGGTTTTGCTTTAGCTTTGCTTTAGCTTTGCCACCTTTAGAACCAGCGTCCTGTCTAACTTTTCGTTTCTCGTTTAAAAGTAAACGCTGGTTAACAAGAAACTCAACTTCGATACGATTGTGTCTCCTTTCATGCTTCAAAATTCCTAAATCAATAAGTTCTTTTATCATGTTTTTATCGTTAGGAAACTTCTTTTCTAAAAGCGGCAAAGTCATGTGACAATCTTGTACCCAGTAGTAACCGCAAATGTCCATAAAGAGGCCTTTTAACTCATATCTTTCTACTCCTATCTTGCCATTTTGCCATGCCTGCACGGTAAAACGGAAATAAGGTAATTCATTAGCCATAATTAATTTTTTTTATTAAAAACGAAAACCCCGCCTGTGGTCTCAGCAAAGGCGGGGTTCGTTAGTCGTAGCATTGTTTCCGTTGCCACTAATATCTTTCCGTTATTCTGAGACAATAACATTACAAATGTATTGAAAAAAAATGATTTGTTAGGTTATAAATTATTACGGTTGGTAAATTATTGTTTTACCCCACATTTTAGCCAGTCGATGCTCTACTCTTGCGCCTCTGCTATCTTTCCAGTTATTTAGCATAAAAACGTATTCGCAGTCCTTTAATGCTTTTAAGTCCTCCTTCATGTATGATTTCCAGGTTTTATCGTGATATTCTGGCAAATTGCAGGGATTTATTACAGTGAAACCTTGTTTTGAAAGACTATTTTCAGCCGAAAGGAATAGGTAGCGGAAATTGTCTAAGCCGGTTATTTTACCGGAAATATAGATTTTAGCCATACTAAAATATTTTGAGTTGGTCTGTGTGTTGTTTTATTCTTTGCATTGCTGCGTTATAATAATCGGGGTCTAGTTCGCAAGCTGTTAAATCATACCCGTAATCGTGGCAGGCGATGGCAATACTATACATGATTCCAAGTCTTCTTTAAATGTATCTTTAATATTGCGGACCTACTTACGTTAAATTTGTCTGCTATCTTTTGTTGACTAACGCCTTTTTTTAATAACTCTTTTATATAAGAAACTTTTTTAAAATCTAATTTACTCATGCCATTCTTTTCTCCAGTGTTATTTATAAGTCCAGTATCAAAAGCGTGTTTCATATTATAAGAATGAGAGCACCACTCTAAATTATCCAAAGAGTTGTTTAATTTATTACCATCAATATGATTTATGAATTTTTCATTTTTTTCGTTATTAATAAAAGTACACGCCAACAGTCTATGTACTCTTTGTGGTCTGGATTTATTTTCATAAGAAAGTGATACCATATAATAACCAGTACTGCTTATATATTGACTTTTAATATTTTTATTATAAACGTTTCTAATTATACCGCATTTTGATATTTCATATCTTTCATGACCCTTAATCTTTACAAATTCCATTATTTTATTTATTTTTAATTGATACGCAAATATCATTATAATATTTTATATATCAAAAAGTCTTTGTTGAGAAACGTGATTTTTCACTCTTTCAATTCCTTTTTTATAATACTCTTCGTCTAACTCACATCCAGTTAGTTCAAACCCATAATCGTGGCATGCTATTGCTATTGACATCGATCCAAGATGCGTGTCAAGTATTTTATCGCCAGGGTTTGCGTAGTTTTCAAGAATCCATTTATAAAGTGCAACCGGTTTTTGTGTTGGATGAATACTCCCGCCCTCCCACATTATTTGATGCTGTATTTGCTTTTTGCTGTCATAAATTTTTCCGTTCACATCAAATGAAGTCCATATATATTCTGCCTCCGCAAAATTCGGGGCGGGATTATTTTTAACCCAACATACAAAACTCTTAGTTGAATAAAGGTGTTCCATAAAATAATTTGCCCCACACACAATTTGATTTTTAGATACTCTAAAAAGTTCCTGCCAATATTCAGCAGTAGGAGTTTGCTTATCCCAATCTTTCGCTGCCTTTTGGAATTTCCTCTTTGAGTGTAATCCAACTCCCATACCTGCACCAATCCCATAAGGCGGGTCTACCAAAGAAAGTGAGTAATAATTATCAGGCGTTTGCTTTAATAACTCCATACAATCGCAATTATAAATACTAATTTTATCAGTAATTATATCTCCTTTTAAATCCTTATATTCCATTAATTCAAATTATCTTGTTCTAAAATAAGTATTATACCCCAATCAAATTTTAATCTTATAAATGGATTTTTATGTAAGCCATTAGGTAAATTAACTTGTTCATTCAATAGTTGAGCAAGTTCATGTAAAGTAAAATAATCTACATTTTCTATAATGTCAGTCGTATAACAGTCATAGTAAGCATTTTTACTTCTATTAATTTTCGCCAAGTCAGATATTGTATCTAATAATTTTTGGCATGAAGTGTAAGCGTTCAATTTTGTGTCAATTATAATTTCTGCTAAATTTTTCATAAAAATACTATTTTTTGGTTAATTCTCACTTTAACAGTCTCAAGTGTTTTAACCCCATACAATCCAATTAATCGTTTTTGTGAC
>JALQYJ010000153.1 GCA_023254175.1 Runella sp.
AGGCACAATTGATTAAGACCTTCCAAGTTTATAATACCACTGATTATCAATTATTTATACCCCAAATTTAAAAAATCTGCTCTACTTAGTATACGATAAGTAATCAAAACATTCGAATAACGTCATATCCAAAACGGGCAATAAGGCCAACAATAACTACCAAAAATACCGTCCGAACAAATGTATTTCCGCGTAAAAGGGCCATTTTACTCCCCAAATATGCCCCCAACACATTACAAATCATCATCGGAATAGCGATTTCAAATTCAACATACCCCTTCCATACCAAGAATACTAAAGACGATAAATCAGCCACTACGTTAATGATTTTGGCAATTGCTGACGCCTTCAAAAACTCAAAACCCAGCACACTTACGAATCCAAACACCAATAAACTTCCCGTTCCTGGACCAACAAATCCATTATAAAAGCCCATTGTCATCCCCAACAATAAACCATACCACGGCAGTCGAACTGCCGCTACTCGTTGTGAGTCGTGTTGCCCCAAGGTTTTATTGGAATACGAATACACGGCAATTGCACTCATCACAGCCAAAATGAGTGGTTTGAGTACTTCTGTTTTCATGTAACTAGCGATGGTCGCACCCAAATACGACATGATGGCCGTGCCTACTGCTGTAATCATGACCAATTTCCACGGAACTGGTACTTTACGAGCATATTGATACCCCGCAACGCTCGTTCCTAAAAAAGAAGCAAAACGGTTGGTACCTACCACTTGTACTACCGAAAAATGGGGATATAAGATAAAAAGTGCGGGAGCTTGAACCAGGCCTCCCCCACCTACAATCGAGTCGACAAAGCCAGCTAATAAGGCAGCAAAAGAAGCTAAGAGTAATTCCAAAGAAAATGCAGTTAATGAAATTAATACTAAAAAAGGGAGATAAACTCCCTTTTTTAGACAACCTATCTTTTTTCTTTCGAGTTCTATTCTCTATCAACAAAATACTAGCATACGCTACTCTACCGTCACCGATTTAGCCAAGTTGCGAGGTTGGTCTACGTTTCGGCCTCGCATCACAGCGATGTAATACGACAGTAACTGCAACGGAATCGACGATAAGAGTGGCATCAAGATTTCGTGCGTTTTTGGAATCTCAATCACAAAATCCACCATGCTATGAATCAACGAGTCGCCTTCGGTCACAATCGCAATAACGCGCCCTTTCCGTGCTTTTACCTCCTGAATGTTAGAAACTACTTTTTCGTACGAGCTGTCTTTGGTAGCAATAAATACCACAGGCATATCTTCGTCGATAAGCGCAATCGGGCCATGTTTCATCTCGGCGGCAGGATAGCCCTCCGCGTGGATGTACGAGATCTCTTTAAGTTTCAACGCCCCTTCCAGCGCCACAGGAAAGTTTAAGCCACGTCCTAAATAAATAAAATTGCGGGCATAGGTAAAGATAAAAGCAATCTCTTTGATTTTATCAGCCGCTTTCAACACCTGTTCTACCTTACGCGGAATGTTTTCCAATTCAATCAACAATTGGCGGTACAAACCCTCCGAAATCGTCCCCCGTTTTTTGGCCACAGCAATGGCCATTTGGGTAAGTACCGTTACTTGCGCCGTAAATGCTTTGGTACTTGCCACCCCAATTTCGGGCCCCGCGTGGGTGTAAGCTCCTGCGTGGGTTTCGCGCGCAATCGACGAACCTACGACGTTACACACGCCAAAAATGGTGGCTCCTTTGGATTTTGCCAATTGAATCGCCGCCAAGGTATCGGCCGTTTCACCCGACTGCGAAATCGCTATCACAAAGTCTTTCTCACGAATAATTGGGTTTCGATACCGAAACTCCGACGCGTACTCGACTTCAACGGGAATACGGGCAAGTTCTTCAAAAATATATTCCGCTACAAGTCCCGCGTGCCAAGAAGTCCCACAACCTACGATAATGATGCGTTTGGCATCGGCCAATTTTCCCATGTATTCGCTCAAGCCACCCAATTGTAGACTTCCCTCTTCGCTATTTACACGTCCACGCATGCTATCTGCAATCGAACGCGGCTGTTCGAAGATTTCTTTCAACATAAAATGGTCGTATCCTCCCTTTTCGATGGCCTCTAATTCTAGCTCAAGTTTCTGGACATAAGGCAATTGTCGTTCGTTTTCGAGGTTGACAATTTTTAACTCGTTACTACGCACCAACGCAATTTGGTTGTCATCCAAGTACACTACATCTTTGGTATATTCAATGATGGGAGTTGCATCTGAGGCAAAGAAAAACTCGTTTTCTCCCACCCCAATCACCAAAGGGCTACTTTTGCGCGCTGCAATAAGTTGTGTTGGGTCATCTTCCGACATCACCACAATGGCATAAGCCCCCACTACCTCTTGCAACGCCAAACGTACGGCTTCTTCGAGCGTACAATTTACTTCCGACTGAATATCTTCAATGAAGTGAATCAATACTTCCGAATCGGTTTCGGAGCGAAATTCGTGCCCTTTTTGAAGAAGTTTTTGTTTTATAGTAGCGTAATTTTCAATGATTCCGTTGTGAATAATCGCCAATTTTTGGTGGTTAGAATAGTGCGGGTGCGCGTTTCGGTCGTTGGGTTCGCCGTGGGTTGCCCAGCGCGTATGGCCAATTCCAATCGACGCTGTCGTATCTTTCGTTTTTAATTCTTCTTCTAACGCCGCAACCTTTCCTTTCTTTTTATAAATAGTCAAATCGCCTCCGTTTAAAAGAGCGATTCCTGCACTGTCGTACCCACGGTATTCCAGTCGTTTTAAGCCTTTAATAATGATAGGACAGGCTTCTCGATGTCCGACGTATGCTACGATTCCACACATACAGGTTGATGTTTAAGGTGAGTTGAACTTAGGGTTTATTTTTAAAAAAAATTATCAAACGTTTTAACCCTAAAAACTTTTTTAAAAAACTTGGTTTTATCCTATCAAAGTTAACAAAAAACCTTAAAAGTCAAGAAATATTACAAAAACAAAACGCGCAAGAGAAGATTTCCCTTGCGCGTTTTGTTTATTTTTATTTTGCTTAATTCTTATTGAGCCGTAGTGTAAAATAACATCAATTTTATGTTTTCTTTATTCGGCGTAATCGTCAAACGATTCACTTGATTGTTCATCAGCGGATAATAACTACCTACAGGCTGCCCACTGCTTGAATACGACTGTATTTCACGTGCCCCACTAATTGGCATAAGCAGTAACCCTGGGTTTTTCTTAAATCCGACAGCCAACGCTTGCAAATAGGTAGT
This sequence comes from Runella sp., assembly GCA_023254175.1. Classification (GTDB taxonomy): domain Bacteria; phylum Bacteroidota; class Bacteroidia; order Cytophagales; family Spirosomataceae; genus Runella. The sequence continues at coordinate 3,244 of JALQYJ010000153.1, forward strand.
CAAGACAAAGTTATAATTACGGGTTTTGGTAGCATAGGGTACCACCTGTGGCAAAATGTAACTTTGGAAGGTAGTTGCATCAATAGGTACCAAAAGCTCCGTTTCACCTTTTGTTCTCAATAAACGATTAGAAGCATCCGTTTCACCCAATGCCAACCCAAGTGGCAAGGTATAAATGGAGTTTGCCCCTTCAGGCCAGGTAGGAGTAATAAACAATTCAGCACGATTTATCGCAATGCCTCTCAGTTTGAATAGTTCTTGAAGATAGGGGATTTCGAGTTTTGTTACAACCCCAAGAGCATCTTGAAGATAATTCATTCCACCCGTTTCGCTGGCAGGAAGTGGTTTTAAAGGTTGGAGTTTGCTCAAAGCCGTACCTTGGCGATCGGCTTCTACGTGGTTGAAACGTTTATTGATAAAAAATGTTTTTACCAACGCAATCGTATCGGCGGTGTTGTGGTAAAAAAGATTCAACGTAATTCCGCTCGACAGGGGAGAAAAACCAATCACAGAACCATTGGTAGCCGCAGGTACAAAAGTTAACCCTTTGATTGTCTGAGTAAATTTCGCGATAGTACTAGCTTCTGGCTTTCCGTTTAAGGCAAAAATTTCTTGTCCAAATGTGTTGGGTAACTTCACAGTTACCAGAGACGTTGTTCTCGGTGCTAGATAGAACCTATGATTTGCTAGTGGAACTGCTTCATAGGGCATAGTATTATTGTTATAATACATTTTACCCGTCAGGAGCGTATCTTTCATGCGGTGTACTGCCAAATCAAACGGCTTAAGCGTGTCTCCATAATAATAGTTATAGGACATGCTAATTGTTAACGAATCGAAAGCATACACATTAGTATTGGTTGTACCATCCGAATTAAGATTAAGGTTAAGCGTGCTTGTAAACTCCATGTAGGGCTGAGCAGTCACTTTACCAAATACAGGATCACGATAAGCCCCGAGCAACATACGTTGGGTACTTGAAGTTCTCACCGAATCTAGCAATACCGTGCTTGTACGGACAGTCAGCGTATCAGTAAATTTTACTTCAGCCATCACCTCGGGAGGCAGCCCAATTTCTTTGGGGGCTTCACACGAAATCAATGAAATAACCAATAAGGTGAGGGTACTTAGGCTCAGCTTAGCCAGCCAATTCGTTGTAAAGGTTATAATACGTCTCGGTAAAGTTTTCGTCTTCTTCGACCAGTTCCAACTTGCGTTCGGGCAATTCATCAAAAATTTGGTTTAAACTTTCACTAAAATCATCGTCAGCTTTTACTACGGCATCGGCATACGCACATCCAATTTTGACAAAACCCTCAAAATCAGCCGAACGTAGATGCGCCAGTGCCTCGTCGCTCACGTCCATGGCTTTGGCTTTTTCTAAAATGGCTCCTTCAAATTTATAATTGAAGGCATTGTTGTACATGGTGAAGACACACTTGGTATCTTTAAACATTGGGTCGTTTTTATACGTAGTTTTCAGATACAACGGAATAAGTGCCGTCATCCAGTCGTTACAATGTACAACATCAGGCGCCCAGCCCAACTTCTTGACGGTTTCGAGTACGCCCTTACAGAAAAAGATAGCACGCTCATCGTTGTCGTCAAAAAAATTGTTGTCCTTATCTAAGAAAACGGACTTCCGATGAAAATAGTCTTCGTTGTCTATAAAATAAACTTGTAGTTTAGCGCTCGGTATAGAGGCAACCTTGATAATTAGGGGTTTCTCGTCGTCGCCGACCGAAATATTAATACCAGAGAGACGGACTACTTCATGAAGACGATTCTTACGTTCGTTGATGAGTCCAAAGCGGGGCACTAAAATGCGAATTTCCATGCCGCGCTCCTGCATTGCTTGGGGTAGTTTTCGTACGTATTCTGCTACCTCGGTAATCTGGAGAAAAGGATTTATCTCGCTGGCTACATACAAAATCCGTAGTTTACTCATAGGCTTTGGTGAAGCTTGATTGGATTGGTTTTGAAGAAAAATTTTGCAAAATTATACAAAAAATTGGCGAATTTCAACCAATGTGGACGATATTTATTTCAGTTTAGCCCCTTCGAGCCTTCTCCTCTGTAGGTTTTGAGTAAGTCGTCTTTCCTATACGCTTTTAGTATAAATTCACGGTAAGCCCTACCTTTAAGCATTCACTTGTAAAATTAGCCGTTTTTACAATCAACTAAACCTCTCTACTACAATGAGTTCAAACAAAATCGCCTACATTTTGCGCACCGCAGTAGTCATTTTTGGATTGGGGGCGGTAGAGATTAGTTGTTCCCCCTCCACTCAAGAAACTATGTCTTCTTCCAATCATAATTTTGGTTCAGACCTTGCTTTTTTAAAGAAGCATCAAGCTACCCTCGTACTCGCCTCCCCCGACGATGACTCGGCTCAAGTGGCTGTGGTGACTGCTTTACAAGGCCGCGTCATGACTTCCACTGCTGGCGGCGCGTCTGGTAACAGCTACGGCTGGCTCAACTACAAACTGTTAGAATCGGGTAAATTTACCCCCCATATGAGTGCGTTTGGTGGTGAAGAACGATTTTGGGTTGGTCCCGAAGGTGGGCAGTTTTCGGTTTATTTTGAACAAGGCAAAGCGTTTTTGTTTGACAACTGGCAAGTTCCTGCTTTCATTGACTCGGAGCCGTTTGATTTGGTTTCCTCCGAAAAGTCGAAAGCGTCGTTTCGTAAAAAAGCCACTTTGACCAACTACTCTGGAACCACTTTTGACATTGAGATTTTGCGTAATGTAGAAGTAATGAGCAAGTTTTCGGTAGAAACTATTCTCCAACTCCCCCTCAAAGACGTAAAAGTAGTAGCCTACGAAACGCTAAACCAGATTATCAACGAGGGCACCGACTGGAAAAAAGAAACAGGACTACTTTCCATTTGGATTTTGGGCATGTTTAATCCCACCCCCAAAACTACCGTCATTGTCCCTTTTAAAAATACAACTAATGCCAAAAGCTTAATCAACGACAGTTATTTTGGTAAAGTCCCCGCCGAAAGGCTCATTATTAAAGACAGCGTTTTGTTATTTGCTGCCGACGGCAAATACCGCAGCAAAATCGGCCTCCCCCCAAGCATTGCGGAGCCTGTCATGGGCAGCTACGATTCTGAAAAAGGGGTGCTCACCATCGTCACCTATGACCTTGACCCCAACGGCGATTATGTAAACTCACTCTGGGAACTTCAAAAAGAGCCTTATAAAGGCGATGCCGCCAATTCCTACAACGACGGTCCTGTAGCCGACGGCACGCAAATGGGTCCTTTTTATGAATTGGAATCGTCTTCGCCTGCTCGTCAACTCAAAAAGGGAGAAATTCTCGGCCACCGTAGTCGCACATTTCATTTTGAGGGGTTAGAATCACAACTCGAACCCATCGCCAAGCGCTTCTTGGGCGTGTCGTTGAAAGAAGTAGTAGCGTTGGAGAAGTAACGCAAATTGGCAAAGAGGGAGAATTTCTCTGGGCGTAAATGCCTCCTTTTTGCCAAAAATTAGGTTTCTTTGTAGAACACCCTTCGTAGGGAGTAGTCTAACCAATCAACAACCTAATCTACCCAATTATTTATGAAAAAACTCCTATTACTGGCGTTGTTTTCGACCTCCCTGTACGCCCAAAACCCCATTGAAACCTTCACCAAAGAAATGGAGAAGAAAGACGGTTTTTTGCCGTACTACTGGGACGCTAAAAAAGGCAAAATCTATCTTGAAGTAAAGCAGTTCGACACCGAGCTCCTGTACTACCCCACCCTTTCGCAAGGCATTGGTTCAAACGACATCGGCCTCGACCGTGGTCGTTTGGGGCAAGAGCACGTCATTAAATTTCAGCGAACAGGCAACAAAATCCTGATGCTTGAACCCAACTACGCCTACCGCGCCCTTAGCAAAGACCCCCTTGAACGCCGTGCGGTAGAAGAATCATTTGCACAGTCGGTACATTGGGGATTTGAAGTCTTGGCCGAAAATGCAGGTGCTGCTCTCGTAGATCTTACACCGTTCTTGATGCAAGACGCCGTAGGAGCCATTCAAGGCATTTCGCGTACACGTCAAGGTTCGTTTCGATTGGATGTTTCACGTTCGGCCATGTATCTGCCCAACACCAAAAACTTTCCCCAAAACACGGAGTTTGAAGTAACCATCACCTTGACGGGTGATGCTCCAGGAAGCTACCTACGCGAAGTTGTTCCAACCCCTTCGGTCGTGACCATGCGTCAGCACCATTCATTTGTACAACTTCCTGATAACGGTTACCAACCACGTGCATTTGATCCGCGCATAGGGTACATTTCGACGTCATACTACGATTATGCGACACCCATCAGTGAGCCTATTGAAAAGCGCTACATCGTTCGTCACCGTTTAAAGAAAAAAGACCCTAGCGCCGCCCTCAGCGAGCCCGTGAAGCCAATTGTGTATTACATCGACCCAGGCGCTCCTGAACCCATCCGTTCGGCGTTGGTAGAGGGTGCCAAATGGTGGAATCAAGCGTTTGAAGCGGCAGGTTACAAAGATGCTTTTCAAGTAAAATTGCTCCCTGCCGACGCCGACCCGATGGATATTCGCTACAACCTCGTTCAATGGGTGCACCGTTCCACGCGCGGCTGGTCGTACGGGGCGAGTATTGTCGATCCTCGCACGGGCGAGATTTTGAAAGGAAAAGTGACGCTAGGTTCGCTGCGAGTACGTCAAGATTATTTGATTGCGCAGGGTTTGGTGGGTAATTTCCAAACCGATACGAGCAACGTAGAAGATATGCTAGGAATGTCGATTGACCGTTTGAAACAACTTTCGGCACACGAAATTGGACATACCTTAGGGCTCCCGCACAACTATGTTTCGAGCATTCACAACCGCGCTTCGGTGATGGACTATCCGCACATGCTGGCCGAGTTGAAAAATGGAAAAGTAGACTTGTCCAATGCGTATGACAAAAAAATTGGCGATTACGACAAGTGGTCTATCATCTGGGGCTACCAAGATTTTCCTAAGGGAACAGACGAGAAAAAAGCACTTAATAGCATTGTGGACCAAATGTACGGCAAAGGCTTGTATTTCTTGACCGACCAAGACGCTCGTCCCGAAGGAAGTGCCCACCCTCAAACCCACCTGTGGGACAACGGTGTAAGTGCTACGGCCGAATTGAAGCGGGTATCGGAAGTCAGAAGAGTAACATTGAATAATTTTGACGAACGTAAACTACGAACGGGGACCCCGATGAGTTCGTTGGAAGAGGTATTTGTCCCAATGTATATGTTTCACCGTTTTCAGGTAGAGGCCACAGCCAAAGTTGTCGGTGGAGTCAATTATAAGTTTACTGTAAAAGGCGACAAAGACCTCACCACCACGCCCGTCAGCGGTCAAGAACAACGCGAAGCCTTGGAAGCCCTTCTCCAAACCCTTCAACCTAGTTTCTTAAGAGTACCTGAAACGGTATTGAAACTCACCCCTCCACGGGCCTTTGGCTACGACGCTAACCCTCGCGAAACCTTCAAACGCCGTACGGGGCTGGTTTTTGACCCACTTGGCCCACCCGAAGCCTCAGCTGGATTGACTTTACGAATGTTGCTCAATCCAGAGCGTTTGAGCCGCTTGGTGATTCAGTCCTCGTTCTATCCGTCGTTGTTGAGTTTGGAAGAAACCCTCGATAAACTCATCGGTGCCACTTGGAAATCAAACGCCTCGCGGGCGGGCTACGAAGGTGAAATCGCTCGTTTGGTAGATAAAATGATGTTAGAAAAGCTCATTGAATTATCTAACAACAAAGAGGTTACACCACAAGTACGGGCCGTCATCATGCTCAAATTGAGAGACTTAAACGTTTGGTTACAAAATCGTGGTGTTTCAGAAACCAAGCAAAAAGCGCATAATTTATTCGCTATTTACCAAATCGAAATGGTCAAAAACAATCCGTCAGAAGTAACCACTACTACCACCATGACTCCTCCCGATGGTCAACCCATCGAATCGGGCTATGACTGGTTAACCCCTGCTTGTGATTGGGAGTTGCCCGACTTTTCAAAAAAACATTAAGGAGTGTAGTGGGGATTTAGAATGGTACTACTCAATAGTGATTGAGACCTTGATAGATGCTTTCGCTAATTGCTGGACAAAATGAACGCTCAGTGCTGTTTATCAAGCGGTTGGCGACAGCTATTTTCTTTGTTAAGTCGATACCCTCATCATTATCAAAAATGTGACTTTTCGATTTGTGGGTAAAAAGATGAGTAATTCCCAGAATCCAACCGATAATTTACTTTTACTCATTGTAGATTTACCTTTGCAAAATAATATTTGGTCATGAAGGAGTCAAACCAATTACTTATTAGTACAAAAATACTGAGGTTATGTTTGGTTGCTTCTTCATGATAAATGCTGATAACGAACAGTTCGTTGTCCATCATTTACTTAAACTGACAGACAAATGGCAGGGACTTCATCTACTACACTACAACAATATGGTGCGTCATTAAACCGATTTGTTAAAGGAGAGTATCTTTTTTACGAAGGCTGGCCCGCTCACTTCTATTTTCAAGTAGAAGAAGGAACCGTCAAGATGTTTAATGCAGGCGAAAATAATGATTATATACAAAGTTACTTTGCACACGGAGAAAGCTTTGGAGAGCCACCACTTTTGGGAGACTTCCCCTATCCAGCAGATGCACGCGCAGTGTCAAACTGCAAAATATGGGTGCTAAAAAAAGTGGATTATTTGCGTTTACTACGCGAAAACCCCGATATTCACTTTGAACTTACCAAAGTACTAGCCAAGCGGCTTTGTCATAAAACCAAGCTACTCAAAGCTATGAATACGCAAAGCCCCGAGCAGCGTATTTTGACCATCATTGATTTTTTTAAGCAAAAATCGACACGTTCGGGCAGTTGTTTTGAAGTACCATTAACGCGCCAGGCCATCGCAGATATGACAGGACTTCGAGTGGAAACTGTCATCAAAAAAGTAATTCAATTAGCAGACTCTGGCGATTTGAGCCTCAATAATCATAAAATTTTGCGACCTTGGTAGGTGTCTCAATGGTCATTTAAAGCCCCACACAGGGGCTTTTTTTGTGCCTTATCTATTTCACAATCCTGCCAAAGATTAGGAAAGTGTTATGATTCAAACCATAAGTTTTTGGTTCTCAACGGCTGTACGTTTGTACAGTTGTTAACCAAAAACAAATTCCCTAATGAAACGTGTACTCATCTATTTGCTCGCACTCACCCCCTTTCTTTGGTACGGGTGTTCTGGAAAAGGAGCCGAGCAACGAGCCGAATCTCCAGAAACAAATCCAAAAGAGATTTTAGAACAACCCGAAACACATGGAACGGAAGTAAAAGAGGTAGCCCTTACCACTCCACTCGACCCCACTTCGGTCAAAAAAGGAAATGACATTTACGACCTAAAATGTATGTCGTGCCACAAACTCACCGACGAAAAACTGGTTGGGCCAGGATGGAAAGGCGTTACTAAAAAACGTAAACCCACTTGGATTATCAACATGATTACTAACGTGGACATGATGCTCGCCGAAGATGCCGAAGCTCAAAAACTGTTGGAACAATGTCTAGTTCGAATGCCGAATCAGAACATTACTGCCGAAGAAGCCCGCAGCGTGTTAGAATTTATGCGTAAAAACGACGGTGAAAAATAACGACTAGGTCAGACGACAGTCAGGCCTATAAAACAGGCCATCCCCCCTAGGTCTGACTATCCTCTGACCTAGGGGGAAGAATAAACATAAATCACTTTAAACCATATTTCAATGAAAACCAATATTATCAAAGGCATCGCAGTAGCGGTGCTTGCTGGAGGCTTTTTTGCCTGTAAACCCGACAACGCTGGCAAAAACGGCGGTTCGGAAATCGCAGGCGACGCTGCCCAAAAAGTGTACGTTGCTCCAGGAAAACATGACGAGTTTTACAACATTGTTTCGGGAGGATTCAACGGCCAACTTTCGGTCGTGGGACTCCCTTCAGGACGGGTGTTTCGGATTATTCCTGTCTTTTCCCAATTTGCCGAAAACGGCTGGGGCTACAGCGAAGAAACCAAACCAATGCTCAACACCTCGCACGGTTTTGTTCCTTGGGATGACTCTCACCACGTAGCGCTATCGACCACCAACGGCGAGCACGATGGGCGCTGGGCGTTCATCAATGGTAACAACACCCCACGTATTGCCCGCGTGAGCCTTTCGACGTTCCGCACCGATGAAATTATCGAACTGCCTAATTCTGGTGGAAACCACTCTTCACCATTTATCACAGCCAACACTGAATATGCCGTGGCAGGAACCCGTTTTTCGGTACCACCCGATGCCAACGCTGATGTTCCCATCAGTAGTTTTAAACAAAACTTCAAAGGGTATATCAGTTTTGTAAGCATCGACAAAACCACAGGCCACATGGGCGTTAAGTTTCAATTAAAAACCCCTGGGGTAAGTTTCGACTTGGCACGGGCTGGTAAGGGTAAGTCGGACGGGTGGTTCTTTTTCTCATGCTACAACACCGAACAGGCGGCTTCTTTGTTAGAAGTAAATGCTTCTCAAAAAGACAAAGACTTTATTTTGGCTGTCAATTGGAAAAAGGCAGAGGAGTACTTAGCCCAGGGCAAAGGAAAAAAAGAAGCAGCCAAGTATGCCCACAATGTGTACGACGAAAAAATACATTCGGCCACCTCAACCATCTTGACGGAGGTGATGACCCTCGACCCTAAAGAGTGCCCAGGGATGTTGTACTTTATGCCTTGTCCCAAATCACCCCACGGCTGCGACGTTGACCCCACAGGAAGTTACATTGTGGGTTCGGGTAAATTGGCAGCGGTTATTCCTGTATTTTCGTTTGACAAAATGCAAAAAGCGATTGCTTCCAAAACCTTTGATGGAGATTTTGACGGCATTCCGGTATTGAAATATGATGCGGTATTGCATGGAGAAGTGAAAAAACCAGGCTTAGGCCCTCTCCACACCGAATTTGACGGACAAGGAAATGCCATCACTTCGTTTTTTGTATCCTCAGAATTGGTCAAATGGAACATCGAAAAATTGGAAGTTCTTGACCGCGTTCCTACTTACTATTCGGTAGGTCACTTGTGTATCCCTGGTGGCCCTACTGCCAAGCCTCATGGCAAATACGTGATTGCTTACAATAAAATCACCAAAGACCGCTACTTGCCAACTGGTCCAGAATTGACTCAGTCGGCACAGTTGTACGACATATCGGGCGACAAAATGAAGCTCTTACTCGATTTTCCAACCATAGGAGAACCCCACTACGCCGAAGCTATACCAGCATCGTTGGTCGAGAAAAATACTAAGAAAATATTCAAACTAGAAGAAAATAATCACCCTTACGTTGCTAAAGGCGAAAAAGAAACCAAAGTAGTACGCAAGGGCAATGAGGTCCACGTCTATATGACGTCGATTCGTTCACACTTTACACCTGACAATATTGAAGGAGTAAAAATGGGCGATGAAGTATTCTTCCATGTCACCAACCTCGAACAAGACTGGGACGTTCCGCACGGATTTGCGGTACGCGGCGCTCAAAATGCCGAAATTCTCATCATGCCAGGCGAAACTTCGACGCTTCGTTGGAGGCCTACTAAGGTCGGCGTGACTCCTATGTACTGTACCGATTTTTGTTCGGCACTTCACCAAGAAATGCAAGGCTACGTACGAGTGTCTCCAGCGAGTAGTAACGTTCCGCTGACGTGGGGAACGGGCAAAACGCCAACCGCCGAAGCTGAAAAGAAAACAGCAAGTGCAAAACCCAAACTGAATACACCTAAAGTGGCAATGAAATAAGGTTTCCACTACTGATAAGGGGGCAAGCACCTCGTTTGCTCCCCTCTGTCGGATTTCAAAAACTATTTTTATGAAACCCCTCCGTCCGTTTACCATTGGTAGTTTATATGTGGCGTCATTGTCGCTCATTGCTACCTATTTTCTCCCACTTTGGCGCATCGACCTGTGGGCACCACAATACCCCGAAGGACTTTCGATGCAAATCTGGCTCAACAAACTTTCGGGGCAAGTCGAAATTATCAACGGCCTCAATCACTACATTGGCATGGCGCACATCAAGGAAGAAATGTTTCCTGAATTTAAGTTTCTTTCTTACATCGTTGCTTTTTACATTGCTTTCGGGTTATTAACTGCTTTTTTGAAAAACCGTAAAATGCTCATCAGCTATTTGGTACTGCTCATTTTAGCGGGAGTTGCTGCTCTATACGATTTTTGGAGCTGGGGCTACGAATACGGTCATAATTTGAGTCCAGATGCCGCTATTAAAGTACCAGGTATGTCGTACCAGCCCCCATTAATAGGCTACAAAGAACTTCTCAATTTTGGAGCATATTCTATTCCTGATGCGGGAGGATGGGTATTTGTGGCCGTGGGCGTTATCATCATTCTTTTGGTCGCCTGCGAAACCTATTTTTGTCAGCCAAAACGCAGTTTAACGCCCAAAAACAGCATTTCACCCATTTTGATAGTGTTTTTGTTGGGAACGATTATAACCCTCCAAAGCTGTGCTCAACAGCCTGAGCCTATTCGCTACGGACAAGAGGCCTGTGTGTTTTGTAAAATGACGATTATAGACAAAAAATTTGCGGCTGAAATTGTGACTGACAAAGGCAAAGTATTCAAGTTCGACGACCTGAGTTGCCTATCAAAATACCTAAAAGTCAATAAGTTACAAGAAGCATCTCTGTCTTTTATCGTTGTCAATGATTACAATAATCCAGGGGAATTAATTGATGCACGCACAGCCATTTTTGTCGGTAGTCACGATTTGCGTAGTCCGATGCGGGGCGATGTAGCGGCATTCTCCAATAAAGCCTCTGCCGATGCAGTAAAAGCAAAATTTTCAGAAGCAAAATTACTTACGTGGAAAGAGGTTTTTGACAATTTCTAAAGATGAAAATGACAATTAAATATAAAACACGGATTGGAGAGATAAGACACAGATTTATCCGTGTTAATCCGTGTCTTATCTGTGTCAATCTGTGTGCGATTGTTTTCGCTCTTGCTCTCAATTTACAAGCAAAAATGTGGAAAGTCACCCCAACTCAAAACCTCAAACAAGTCATTATTCAAGCCAATGCCCATGATACGCTTCTGATTCAGAAAGGATTATACCGAACTGAAAACATCATCATTGACAAGCCCTTAACCCTGATTGGGCAACATTATCCTGTTTTAGATATTCAGTTTAAAAATGAAATTTTTACCGTAAAATCAAGTGACGTTATCATCAAAGGTATCGAATTTAGGAACGTGGGTATGACCAGTATGATTGACTGGGCAGCTATCAAAGTACTGGAAGCAAGCAACGTTCGAATTGTAAACAATCGCATTCGAAACTGTTATTTCGGCATTTATTTATCAGCCTCCGACCATTGTTTGGTACAAGGTAATGACATCGAAGGCAACCCCAAAGAAGAACAAAATACTGGCAACGGTATCCACGCGTGGAAATGTGATAGCATACTTATCCAACGTAATCATACCCAAGGGCACCGCGACGGTATTTATTTTGAGTTTGTGACGAATTCTACCATCCAACACAATGATAGTCAAGGCAATATTCGTTATGGATTGCATTTTATGTTTTCGCATAACAACGGTTATTTCTACAATCATTTTCACAGAAACGGCGCAGGAGTAGCCGTGATGTACACCAAGTTTGTGACTATGAAACACAACGTTTTTGAGCAAAATTGGGGGGGGGCAGCCTACGGACTTTTGCTTAAAGATATTTCGGACAGCCACATCGAACACAATATTTTCAAAACCAACACCGTCGGCGTATATATGGAAGGGTGTAGTAGATCGGTATTTACTAAAAATCAGTTTATCGAAAACGGTTACGCTCTCCGTGTGCAGGCCAATTGCGACGACAACTCGCTTACCTACAGCAACTTTTGTGGAAACACTTTTGATGTAGCTACGAACGGAGAGGTTGTTTTAAACCATGTTTCGCACAACTATTGGGATAAATACGAAGGCTATGACCTCAACCGCGACGGCATTGGCGATGTGCCTTTTCGCCCAGTAAGCCTGTACGCTACCGTCATAGAGCGTATTCCTCAGGCCATGATGTTGCTTAGGAGTTTTACCGTTTCACTTCTCGATCGCATCGAAAAGATTATTCCAACCCTTACTCCTGAAGGAATGAAAGATGAAAAACCATTGCTGAAACCCCTAAAATTATAAACCCATGATTCGCACAGAAGCTATTTCAAAATCCTTTGGTAAACTCAACGTACTCCGTGAACTCAGCGTGCAGCTTGAGGCAGGGCGGGTAGTAGCGGTCATAGGGCCCAATGGTTCGGGCAAAACCACCTTTATCAAAACACTGCTCGGAATGGTTATTCCTGACCGAGGAAGGGTGTTGTTTAATAATCAGACCATTACAAAACAACATACTTATCGCTCACAGATTGGCTATATGCCTCAAATTGGGCATTATCCAGTCAACCTGAAAATCAAGCAGTTGTTTGAAATGATGATTGATATACGCAAAGATGCCACTATGCAGTTAGACGAAGATTTGGTAGCAGCTTTTCAGTTAAAAGCATTATTTGAAAAACCATTAGGAACATTATCAGGAGGAACCAAACAAAAAGTAAGTGCGGCATTGGCATTTTTATTTAACCCTTCTGTATTGATTTTGGACGAACCTACGGCTGGTTTAGACCCGCTATCAAGTGAAGTCTTGAAGAAAAAAATTCAGAAAGAATACCAAAAAGGGAAACTCATTTTGATTACTTCCCACGTGATGTCAGACTTAGACGAACTCGCTACCGATGTACTGTATCTGCAAGACGGAAGCGTACAATTTTATAAAACTATCACCGAACTCAAACTTGAAACGGGCGAAAGTAAACTTGGCCGCGTGATTGCCCAACTGATGTCAAAAATCCCCCAAATGTCATGAATAAAATCACCAAATACGTCTTATACGACATCATCCGAAACCGTTTCGTGATGGGTTATACCTTACTACTATTGGTCATAGGCATGAGCTTTTTTAGCTTCGAGTCCGACCCCAACAAAGGGCTTTTGAGTTTACTAAACATCATTTTGATGGTCGTGCCGTTGGTTAGCATCATTTTTTCGACCATTCATTTTTATAATTCATACGAATTTATTGAGCTGATGTCGGCACAACCAATGAGTCGCAAAGCCATTTTTTTAAGCGAATACATGGGCGTTGCGACTTCTTTGAGTTTAGCTTTTTTAGTCGGTGTTGGTCTTCCTACCCTCGCTTTCGGCGGTGGTGAAAGCAGCCTTATATTGATAATGAGTGGGTTTCTCCTCACACTTTCTTTTGTCTCTCTAGCATTTCTAGCTTCCGTCATTACCCGCGACAAAGCAAAAGGCATTGGCCTCGCACTGGTGATATGGTTTTATTTTTCATTGGTATATGACGGATTGGTTCTAAGTATTTTATTCTCCTTCAACGACTATCCACTCGAAAAAGCCATGCTTCTACTGACTGCTCTCAATCCTACCGATTTAGCACGAATCATGGTACTGATGAAAATGGACATTTCGGCCTTGATGGGCTTTACGGGTGCTGTTTTTCAAGATTTTTTTAGCACCAATTATGGGTTACTAGTAGCCATCTTTATTCTTATGGGTTGGGTTGTACTTCCAATCACTATTGCCTCCCAAATTTTTCAAAGAAAAGACCTTTAACTAGGTCAGACCTGTTTTAGACTGACTATCATTGGACATTTGATTGATTATCCTTTTAAACAAACCTCTTACAAAAATGAAAAATCAACTCCTTTCTATTTCATTTATAGCCATTTTTGCGGCTTGCCAATCGTCTCAAGAATCACAAAACCAATCAAGTGCCGCTACTGTCGAAAGTGCGCTCGCTGCTGGGCAGTCGGGCGTAGAAGACAATGATTCACAAAAAGACGTCGTAAAGGTCGCCGTAGGGTCGCCCGACCATACCACGCTCGTCAAAGCAGTTCAAGCCGCAGGACTTGTTGATGCGCTTTCCAACGCAGGGCCTTTTACGGTGTTTGCACCCACCAATGCCGCCTTTGACAAACTTCCCGCAGGAACCATCGAAGACTTATTGAAACCAGAAAACAAAGACAAACTCAAGGCCATTTTGGAGCATCATGTCATGACTTCTGCACTGGCAGCCGACTTTTTTCAAGAAGGACAAAGCATGGGTATGGTCGATGGAACCAACGCCACCTTCTACATTAAAGGCAAAGATGTATATATCGGTAATGCCAAAATTCTGGCTTCAATACGCGCCTCCAATGGTTATGTTCACGTAATAGATGGTGTTGTTGTTCCTAAATAAAATTTACCATGACCACCCACAATATCCCCGAATTATTGCCCTACAACGGCATTAAAACTAAAACAATTGAGGCTAATGAGCACTTTAGAGTAGTGCTCATTAGCCTCCAACAGGGACAACGTCTCGATAAACACACCTCTCCTACCGATGCTTTCATTTATGTGTTAGAAGGAAATGCCAATTTTAATTTGGAGGGAGTTGCCCATTTTCTTTCGCCTGGAGATGGGTTATCGTTCAAAGCACATGCTGAACATTCAGTCAACGCACTTACTGATTTTAAGATGCTTATTTTTAGATAAATTTCGTACTTTTGTAGAAATTTCAAACATTCAAATGAATCCCAAACGGCACATAGCATTCTTTTTGCTTCTGCTCGTCAGCTTCAAAACGCTGGTAGTGCCGTTTGTGTATCTTGATTTTGAGTTACGCAAAGAATACATCGTTCATCACCTTTGCGAAAACCGCTTTAAGCCTCAATTGCACTGCGACGGAAAATGCTATTTGGCCAAACAACTCCAGAAAGTAGCCGAAGATAACGCCCGCCAGGAAACGCAAAAACAGAGCGATAATGTCAAAAAACTCCTTCAAGAAGTTTTTGATGAAACTCCTTTGACTATTTCAACCCTTTCCTTTGCTTTCATTCACAAAGAGCGGCTGTTTTTGTATCAGTGCTCTCCTCAACAAGGCTTTTTAGACAAGCTGATTCTTCCTCCTATTGCCTAGTGGTTTCGGGTACGTATTTAGTGTACTTTTTGCTCCCTCCAAGGAGCAACTGAAATTAGTTTTATACTAGTAACATTAGTCAAACCAGATGAAAATCAAGCACATATTTTTGTGCGGATGGTGCATTACGTCTGCTTGCAGCAATCCACAAAAAAAACAAGCCGAAAAACTTGAGAAAGAAGTCATGATGATTCACGATGCAGTGATGCCCAAAATGGGTGAGCTACTTTCGCTAGAATCAGCCATTAGCAGGCGCATTGCGCAGTTGGATAGCATTACCCAAAGCAATCCTACAGATTCGCTTTCTCATTCCTTACTCAAAAATGCGCTTCTACTAAGCAGTCAGCTCAAAAAAGCAGACGACGGGATGATGGATTGGATGCACCGCTACAAGGGCGATTCGCTCAAAAAAACCGCTCCCGAAGAGGCTATAAAAGCACTGACCCGCGAAAAAATCAACATTGAACAAGTAAGCGACGACATGCTTAAAAGCATTGAAGACGCCAAAAAATTTTTGAAACAACAATGAAAAATTTATATATCACGCTCCTAGTTTTCTGCGGAGCAATTTCTCAACTACTTCATGCTCAATCGCTAAAAGGTAAGATTTTTGATGCCGCTACCAAAGAACCCGTCATTGGAGCCTTTGTTCAAATTATCAATACCAACACGGTTGTCGCCAGCGACAACCACGGCTCTTTTGCGCTTCACAATGTAGGCAAAGGTACCAAAATTCGTATTTCTACGATTGGATATGTTTCTCAGGAAATTGAAGTAACGTCGGAGACATCGTTGAGCATTGTGTTAGAACCCGCCGTTGAAAACCTACAAACGATTGTCGTGACGGGGAATCGCGAGGCGGCACTTCGTACCGAAACACCCATCGCAATTTCGAAGCTATCACCCAAAATGATTGAAGAAGCAAAACCAACCGCGATTTATGAGGTCATCAACAAAACCCCAGGGGTGATGATGGTCAACCTCAACAACGAGCAGCACTCGATGTCGATTCGGCAGCCAATGACAACCAACGCTTATTATTTATATTTGGAAGACGGTGTGCCGATTCGCCCAATGGGGATTTTCAACCACAACTCATTACTCGAAATGAATCAGTTTACGGTCAGTTCGATTGAGGTCGTAAAAGGCCCTGTATCTTCGATTTATGGTCCGGAGGCTGTTGGTGGTGCTATTAATTTTATTTCTCAACGCCCAACGGCCTTGCCTACCGCTCGGATAGGTGTGCAGTTTGACCAGTGGGGCTACCGCCGGGTACAGTATGGTACAGGTGCAACTACCAGAAAATTCGGCATCTATTTAGGAGGCTTAGTTGCCGAACAAAAAGACGCTTGGATGGCCAGTTCTGACTATACTAAAAATGCGCAATATGCACGTTTAGAATATCATTTTTCGCCAAAAGCACGCCTGATTTATACCCTTTCTTATGCAAAGTACAATTCGCAAACCAGCGGTAGTATAGATAGTGTAGCATTTTATAGCCGCCAATATGTGAGTACTACCGATTTTACTTATCGCAAATCATACTCACTTCGTACCCGTTTGACCTTCGAGAAAGATTGGAATAACGGTTCACAATCGTTCATTACAGTATTTGCAAGAGATAACAAACACGGTCAAAACCCAAGCTATGGTATTCGTTGGACTTCCGGTGCAGCAACTGCCCGCGGTGAAATCAATTCCAATGACTTCAAAAGTTTAGGGGTTATTGCTCAACACAGCCAAAGGTTTAAGTTCTTAAACTCCAAAGCTACCATTGGTACAACCGTTGATTTCTCACCCAACGATTATTGGTCTTATCAGATTGATTTAGCAGCACAACTAAGAGCCGACAAGAAATCTGTTGAAAAATACACCATTACCAAAGAACGTCCGGATATTAAAATTGCAGATTACAATGCTGATATTCGTAATACAGCCGTATATCTTCAATATGATTTTGAACCAATCAAAAACCTTCGAGTGTCGGCAGGCTTGCGTTATGATAACATGTCGTTTGATTTTGTAAATAACCTTGATATAGACAAAACTACGGGTGAGTCAATTGGTGGTTCTAAAACCTACACAAAAACCACTCCTAAACTTGGCCTGACGTATGATTTGGGTAAAGGGAAGGGGCTATATGCAAATTTCTCCAAAGGTTTTGCCCCATCGGGACTGACCGCTATTTTCCGTAAACGTCCTACTCCTGCCGCCAATGGCGACTTGTTCTATTATAACCTGATTCCAGCGACGTTCACCAACGCTGAAGTGGGGGGATGGGTGTCTTTGTTGAAAAATAAAATATACATTGATGCATCTTTGTACCAAATGAAAGGCAACAACGAGCTCCTCAATATTCGCCAGCCTGACAATTCAACAGATTATCAGGCAGCAGGCAAAACGTTGCATAAAGGAGTAGAGCTAGGAATTACTTACAAACCCTCTAAACAAGTTTTTGCCCGACTAGGTGGTACTTATTCTATTCACCGTTTTGTGGAGTTTATTCTTAGTCAAAAAGCCTCAGATGCCCTTAAAGACGTAAATGGCAAAGATATGCCTTCGGCTCCTCGATGGGTCTGGAACGGCGAAATTAGCTATTATCCACAATGGTTTAGGAATTTTCGCACCTCTGTTGAATGGCAGCACGTGAGTAAATGGTACCAAAATCAAGTAAACACCATCGCTTACAACGGTTATGACTTGGTTAATTTCCGCGCAGGTTATCAGTGGAAGGGTATCGAGTTGTTTACCAACATTATGAACCTTACTGATGCTCTTTACGCCACCAACGCTACTCGTGGCAATGCCTCAACCGACCGTACTACATTTACCCCCGCAGCTCCTCGTACCTTTGTACTTGGGGTGCAATATAGTTTTACTGGAAAGAAATAGTAAACCTCATAACCAACCATACATCTCCTATGAAATATTTTGCATTGCTTCTTGTGATGATCAGCGGCTTAGAACGAATCATTCCAAAAACGATTCAGCTTTCTGACCCTAAAAAAACAGGGGCTACCCCTCGTTTTACTACCGACCATCGTGGTCGACCAGTATTGAGTTGGGTGGAAAAAGAAGGGGAGAAAAATCAGTTCTTTTTTGCAGTATCAAATGATAATGGGAAAACATTCGATGATAAAATTAGCATCGGAGCCCCAATCAATTGTTCAGTTCACGCCGAAGGAATGCCCCGAATTTCCTTCAAATCCGATGGAACTATTTTCGCGACTTTTGAGCTAAAAAAACCAACCAAAGAAGCAGCTCGAGCCTCTGATTTGATGTATATTACTTCCAACGATAATGGTCAAACGTGGTCGACCCCAAAAGCGCTTCACCGCGATACCACGCCAGGAAAAGGGCATTCGTTTAGCGATGTAACGCGTTTACCAAATGGTGAACTAGGATTTGTATGGTTAGACGATAAACTGGGGAAGTATGATGGAAGAAGCGTAAAATTTGCACAAACTCTTCCCAACGGCGGGTTTTCGAAAGAAGTAGTGGTCGATTCAAACGCCTGTCAATGCTGTCGAACGGTCGTGTTTGTTGATCATTCGGGGCACATTCATATCACTTACCGCGACCTAAATGCCGATGGCACCAGAGACATGAGCCATAGTATCTCCAACGATGGTGGTCATACATTTTCTATTCCGAAACTAGTTCACACCGACTTATGGAAAATCAATGCTTGTCCACACACAGGCCCTAGTATGGCGCAAGTAGGCAACGACTTGTTTGTATCATGGTTTAGTGGAACCTCTGCCAACCATGAAGCGGGCATTCGGATTGCCAAACTTGGGCAAGAGAAATTGTATTCTTCGGAGCTAAGTGTCCGCGCTAAGCACCCACAATTAGCAGCTTATGAAGGAAGCTTAGCTGTTGTCTGGGACGAGTCAACGGAGAAAAACGACCACTATTTTTCCAAAATAGCTCTTCGTTTTATTCAAAAAAACGGAACAGAAAAAACGACGTACCTCACCGCCAACTTCGATAATGCCTCTTATCCCGTACTTTTACCTACATCACAGGGGTTGCTGGTAGCCTACGAACTTCAGAAGCCCAGCCAAGAATCTATTATTGTAGTTACTAGGGTTGATACTGACTTATAAGCCACTGAACATCAAAAAACACCCTCATTGTTAGCAGGGGTGTTTTTTGATTATTGGTTATTTTCTAACTTAAATATCTGCTTCATCAGCATCCATTTTTCGCCTTCTTTGGCCATGGGCAACGCTTGCTGATAGTTCCACATCAATGTTTCCCACTCTTGTACTGCTGTATTTACTGCGTCGGCAGCGTCTTTTGCTTCAAATGAAAAGTCATCGGTGGTTTCCATTATCATAAAAAGACGGTTTCCAACTCTATAAATCTCCATGTCTGTTACCCCAGACGAGACAATGCTTTCGGTAATAGCAGGCTGAATTTTTTCGTGGTACTTTTCGTATTCAGCGATCAGTGCGGGGTTATCTTTTAAATCAAGGGCGAGACAATACCGTGGCATAAACTTCTATTTTTATTTACCAAAAAGTCCACCTAACAACCCACCAAGGCCACCTGCACCACCAGCGTTGCCTGAATTTCCACCCAACAGGCTACCACCAATGCGCATTACATCATTCATATCCAATTTCCCATCGGCAAGGGCATAGCCAATTTGGTTGAAATCAAACCCGCCTTGCTGTTGTTGCTGAGGAGCTTGACCACCTAATAACGACCCCATGATACCACCAAAGTCCATACTGTTGTCGTTAGGGTTGCTTGTTCTAGCAATCATTGAGCTAAGAACACCAGGAAGTACTTGAGCAATGATGTTTACAGCTGCACTATTTGAAAGTCCAAACTTTTCCATCAAACTGCCAATGGCATTTTGGGCAATCCCCGCTACAATAGGGTTGTTCATTAGACTTCCACCTTGGCCACCTTGGCCTGCTAAAAGACCCATCAAACCACTTAAATTTCCGCCTTGAGCCTCGTTTTGCAAACCTCCCACTACTGACTGGAAGATAGATTGCATGACATCGTTATTATATTGATTAGGAACAGCGGGGTTATTAACAATAGCATCCTGAGAATTGTCTTGAATAAGACTCATTAATTGCTCTAACATTGTCTTGAAAAAGTTTTAAGTTTGGCTCAAATTTAGAGATAATTTTAAAATGGGAAACATCAAAAAAGAGAATCTTGAAAATATCCCTCAGAGCACTTCTGGCATTGAGACGCAGTGGCAAACAGAAATCACAACTCTTTTGCCTAATTTATTGTATCCTAGCGAATCTGACGAGCCTTTAGAATGGATTAAAATCCCTCAACCCTACATTTTTCCTTTGAAAATCAGCGATTTGATGGAATATTTTTCATTTCCTGAAGGAATATTAATTGAAGAGATTTTAGTAGAAAATTTTTGGTTGCCAGTAGTAACAATCGAAGATTGGTATGAAGAGGAAGAGAAACAACACGTTGAACAATTTTTACACTTGAAAAGCTTAGTCGAAAGCCAGTTAAAAAATTTTCAAGCATTTAGAGTAGGACAAACCGAAATAGACCTGTATTTACTAGGACAAACTGCCAATGAAACATGGGCAGGGTTGAAAACCAAACTAATCGAAACCTAATCAAACCACCTAAACATCTATATTTTCAATTTTATGTACCAAGACGCCACAATTTCAGAAATTAATGATGCCATGCAGCGTGCTTACGCGGCATTTTTGGAATACCGCCATAAAAGCGGTCGAGAGAAAGCAACGTTCATTCGAGCCGTTGCGGATGAGATAGAGGCATTAGGGGAGGCGGTCATTGAAGTAGCCATGCGCGAAACACACCTACCTTCGGTTCGCCTAACGGGCGAGCGCGGACGTACTTGTAACCAACTTCGCAACATTGCCGATGTAGTCGCTGAAGGCTCATGGGTAGATGCCACCATTGATACCGCCATTCCTGACCGCCAGCCGCTACCCAAACCTGATATACGCAACATGCTTGTGCCTATCGGCCCAGTCGTAGTCTTTGGAGCAAGTAACTTTCCGTTTGCCTACTCAACCGCAGGAGTTGACCCAGCAGCAGCGTGGGGCGCAGGCTGTCCTGTTGTGCTCAAAGCTCACCCAGCGCACCCCGAAACCTCGGAGATGGTTGCGGGAGCCGTTCGTAAAGCAGTTGAAAAAACAGCTATGCCCCAAGGACTTTTTGAACACCTGCAAGGCGCTAACTTTGAAGTAGGAAAAGCCCTCGTTTTACATCCCAAAACAGCGGCAGTAGGTTTCACTGGTTCATACGTGGGAGGAAAAGCTTTATTCGATTTGGCGAATCAACGCCCAGTACCAATCCCTGTCTTTGCAGAAATGGGCAGTACCAATCCCGTTTTCCTTCTACCTGATGCCCTTGAAAAAGAAGCCGAAAAATACGCAAAGCTTTACGCGGGGTCTATCACAGGGGGCATGGGACAATTTTGTACAAAACCTGGTTTGATTATAGGAGTAGCTAGCGAAGGACTTGAAAACTTTAGCAAAATATTAGCCAATGAAATCCGTCAAATCGCTCCAGTTGCCATGTTACACCCTGGAATTGCAAACGCCTTCCGTGCCAAACGTAGCGAAGTGATTGGTCACGAAACTGTCACAGTAGAGGCCGAAACGGAAGGAAATTACCAAGATTTAGACGGGATTCCTTCGGTAGCCTCGGTAAGCGGTGGGAGCTTTTTAGAAAACACTAGTCTTCATCAAGAAGTTTTTGGCCCTTTCTCATTGATTATCAAATGCAAAGATACGGCTGAAATGAATAATATTATAAGCCATTTGGAAGGACAACTGACCTGCACCGTCATTGGAACAGATGCTGACCTCGCCAACTCCGCCGAATTGATTGCTTCCGTAAGCCTCTTATGCGGTCGGGTACTTCTCAACGGCGTTCCGACAGGTGTTGAAGTTTGCGCAGCAATGCAACATGGCGGGCCTTTCCCTGCCAGCACCGACGGCCGCTTTGGATCCGTAGGTGCTCACGCCCTCAAACGTTTTGTTCGTCCATTAGCTTACCAAAATTTCCCACAACACTTATTACCCGCCGAGCTCAAAGACGACAACCCATTAGGAATTTGGAGAATGGTAAACGGAAATTGGGAGAAGTAATAAACAAAGACAAGAAGCAAATTGCAAGTAACAACTAACAAAGGGCAATAGGTAAAATAAAAGGTGCTTAGAAATTTCTAAGCACCTTTTATTTTACCGTTCCTATCTGATTTTTCGACCTTCATCCAAGAACGCTTGACTCCTTTAAGAGAAGCAACTATTTTCGTTTCAACAATTTAACCTTAACTACTGATATGATTACGTTTGGAGTAATTGCTGTACTAGCTTTTTTGCTTGTTTGGGTAACCGTTAAGGTCGTACCTCAACAGACCGCATTTGTCATTGAACGCCTAGGTAAGTTTCACGGTGTGCTACAGCCTGGTATCAACTGGGTCGTACCTTTTTTTGACCGTGTCGCCTATAAACATAGCCTAAAAGAAAAGGCAATTGATATACCAGAACAAATTTGTATTACTCGCGACAATGTTCAGGTACGTGTAGACGGCGTACTGTTTTTGCAAGTAGTTGATCCTCAGAGGGCCTCTTATGGAATTAGCGATTATGTTTTTGCGGTAACTCAATTAGCCCAAACTACCATGCGTTCGGAGATTGGGAAAATCGACCTTGATAAAACGTTTGAAGAACGTACAACGGTGAACCATGCCGTCGTGCAAGCCATCGACGAAGCAGCCATTGGTTGGGGGGTAAAAATGCTCCGTTACGAGATTAAAAATATTACGCCTCCACAAAGCGTCCTTCATGCGATGGAAAAACAAATGCAAGCCGAACGGGAACGTCGTGCGTTGATTTTACAATCAGACGGTGAAAAAATGGCTGCTATCAACCAAGCCGAAGGGCAAAAGCAAAAAGTTGTCCTAGAATCAGAGGCATTAAAAATGCGTCAAATCAACGAATCGGAAGGGCAAGCCGCGGCCATTAAATCAGTAGCCGATGCAACTGCCGACAGTATTCGGGTGATTGCTGCTGCCCTTCAAGAAAAAGGAGGTATGGATGCCGTTCAACTAAAAGTAGCCGAACAAATGGTACAACAGTTCGGTAACTTAGCGAAGAGTACCAATACGATGATTCTTCCTGCCAATTTTGGAGACATGTCTTCGATGATTGCCACGGCTATGAGTGTCGTCAAACAACAGCAAAAATAAACGTTGCTGGTAGTTCCAAAATCAGATGCAGTGTTTAACATTTAATTTTTACCCGAAATGGAAATTTCATCCACACAAATTTGGATTATCGTCGGAGTAGTAATGTTCATAGCCGAACTACTTTCTGTCTCGTTCGTATTTGCGTTTATTGGTGTGGGGGCACTTTTTACTGCTTTATTAACGTGGATTGGCGTGTTACCCATGATTAATGCGCAACTATTTTGCTTCTCAGTCGTGTCTGTTTTGTCGCTATTTGCGTTTCGAAAACCGCTCCAAGCGCTTACCAAAAAATCGTCTAACAAATCTCTTGAGTATTCTGAATACGTGGGGGATAAAGCAACGGTAGTGATAGATATTCCTGCCGATGGCGAAGGGAAGGTTTTTTACCGAGGAACCGAATGGATTGCTCTCTCGAAATCGCACGAGCGTATTCACAAAGGCAAGTCGGTCGTTATTAAAGAACTCGACGGTATTCGTCTCATTGTAGGAGAATAAAACACAACCAACTTTCAACAAAAAAGTCGCTGATTATCAGCGACTTTTTTGTTGAAAAGATTCTATTGTTGCTAGTATTTAAACGGTTTTCCTCCCGCCAATACTTCTTGTGATTTGGCATCAAACGTCACACGTTGGCCTGTACGGTAGGCTGCGTTGGCCATAATAGTCGCGATTGAGTGCTGGTAGCCTGCTTCAATCGGTGCATTAGGTTGCTTGCGGCTACGAACGCACTCCATCCAATTTTTAATGTGATTGAACGTAAGTGGGTCGTTACCTGTATTGGCACTGGTTTCAACTTTTGCCCCTTCCAACTTCATGGTTGGTAGCAAGTTGGCTTGTAATCCCATTGCTTTGGCTTCGCGCTCCCGCAATCCACCCATTGGGCTGATTTCGTTGGTATCAAGGTTGATCATCCCACCGTTGGAGTAGTACAATTCTTTCGTATCTCCCGCAGCATTAGAAAAACGACTTGTAAACTGCACTTGGAAGCCTGTTTTAGGATCGTCCAATGGGCCATAATCAAATACAACCGTTAACGTATCTGGGTTCGTACGCCCATCTTTCCACTGATAAATTCCTCCGTTGGCTACAGCCGAACGTGGGTGTGGCAACCCACTGAACCAGTGTACCGTATCAATTTGGTGACTCATCCACTGACCTGGAATCCCTGATGAATACGGCCAAAACAAACGGTATTCGAGGTATTTGCGTGGGTCAAAAGCGGTTTTAGGACGATTGAGTTGATAACGCATCCAGTCAATATCTGATTCTTTGAGGCTTGCTACCAAGTCGGGGCGGCGCCAGCGACCGGGTTGATTGACGTTCCACATCAATTCCACCATGACGATAGGGCCAAACTTGCCCGATTTGATAAAATCAGCCGCTGCCCAATAGTTTTCACCGCTACGGCGCTGCGAACCAATCTGAACAATTTTGCCCGAAGCCTTCACAGCTTTCAGCACCGCGCGGTTATCTTCCATGGTTTCTGAAAGTGGTTTTTCAGCATATACATCACAGCCTGCTTGTACGGCTTCGATGGTATGAATGGCGTGTTGGAAGTCGGCAGTACTCATAAAAACGGCATCCACCACTTTGGCGTCATACATTTCTTCGTTGTTACGGAATGCCTTTACATTACTCCCTAACTGCTTATCTAAATAAGCTTTCCCTTCGTCGCGGCGGCGATTCCAAATATCAGAAATAGCTGTCATTTCAAAGTTCATCTGCTTTGAAAGTTCCTTAAATGGCCCTACGTGTGACGAACGGTGACGGTCTGAAAAACCGACAACTCCGACCCGTACACGATCATTGGCGCCAATGATTTTGGCATAACTGCTCGCCGACATGGCTGTTGCAGCACTGGCTAAAATGGACTTTTGTATAAATTCTCTGCGTTGCATGAGCGAAAACTTTGTTTAGTATGTACTTAAAGAAAGTTATATTTTTAGCTATTTACTTTCTAAAAGGCCAAAATTCCTAGCCAAAATTTCATAAAATTTACGCAAACGTTCCCGAATGTAAGTCATTGATTTTGGGAATTATGACGCGGGTTACCCATATCCCGCGTCGCAATCATCGGGGTATAAGCACCCCTCTCTACAGTACGCACTCGTCGGGATATGGACATCCCGACGCACGAGCTCCCACTGTGTTACATTATTCGACGCTCTCCATTCTTCCCTCAACATTCTCCGATGGCCCCGCCTTGATGATTTCTTCAGAACAGCCGTCTTTATACGTCTCAAAGTTTTTATTGAACAAAGCAGCCAGTTTTTTTGCCGTCGCTACATAGTCTTCTTGGCTCTCCCACGTATTTTGCGGAATCAGCAATTCGCTAGGTACATCGGCACAGGTGGTAGGAATTTCGAGGCCAAAAATTTCATCGACCACTGTAGAAGCATTCACTAACTCACCGTTATGAATCGCGTCTAAGATAGCGCGGGTGTAACGCAATTTTATCCGAGAACCAACCCCATAGGAACCGCCCGTCCAGCCCGTATTCACCAACCAAACTTTCGTGTCGTTTTCTTGGATTTTTTGAGCCAATAACTCCGCGTATTTGCTCGGGTGCCATACCATAAATGCTGCCCCAAAACAAGCTGAGAACGTGGCGGTAGGCTCCGTGACGCCCATTTCTGTACCAGCAACCTTGGCTGTATAGCCGCTGATAAAATGATACATCGCTTGGGAAGGCGTTAGTTTGGATACGGGAGGCAGCACCCCGTAGGCATCACACGTCAAGAAGATAATATTTTTGGGATGTCCTCCTACGCACGGTATTTTGGCGTTTGGAATAAACTCAATTGGATACGAGGCGCGGGTATTTTCCGTAATTGAAGTATCATCGTAATCAACTTCGTGCGTTGTTGGGTCATACACTACGTTTTCCAACACCGTTCCAAACTTGATGGCTTGGAAAATTTCGGGCTCTTTTTCAGCACTTAAATTAACAGCTTTAGCGTAGCATCCTCCTTCGATGTTAAACACGCCATCGGTCGACCAGCAGTGTTCATCGTCACCAATCAATTGGCGATGTGGGTCTGCAGAAAGGGTCGTTTTTCCTGTTCCACTTAAGCCAAAAAACAGCGACACATCTCCCTTCACCCCTTCGTTGGCTGAGCAATGCATCGACAATACCCCGATTTTGGGCATGATGTAGTTCATAATCGTGAATACGCCTTTTTTCATTTCACCAGCGTACTCCGTTCCCAAAATCACAAATTGTTTTCGCTCAAAACACAAGTCGATGCTCGTCCGCGAATTCATGTGGGTCGTAAACGGATTAGCAGGAAATTCGCCCGCGTTATAAATCACATAATCGGGTTCACCAAACGTTGCCAATTCCTCTGCTGTAGGACGAATGAGCATATTGTTCATAAACAAGGCATGGTAAGGGCGTGTACAAATCACCCGAACCTTGATGCGGTACTTAGGATCCCAGCCTGCAAAGCCATCCACCACGTACATTCTCGTACGGGTATTGAGGTAGTCAATCGCCCGTTGAAGGTTGATATCAAACGTATGTTCATCCATTTTGATGTTCACACTTCCCCACCAAATATCATTGACACTTTCAGGACGTTCAATGATACGTTTATCTTTGGGGCTACGCCCTGTTTTTTCACCCGAATCGAGCATTAAAGCCCCTTTGTCCGAAATAGCCGCCACTTTTTCGAACAAAATAGCCATTTTATACAACTGGGCAGGTGAGGCGTTTCGAATCGTCTCTTTATTTTTAATACCGTACTGGAGAAGGTTGAATGAAGTGCTCATAAGAGGAAGTTAATGGTTAATAACAATGACGAAATAATCAAACAGAGAAATGAATAATCATCCCAAATGTACAAACCATTCCACTACGAATCACAGGATAACCGTCACATTTACAGCACTATTATGCTAAATAAATAATGATATAGGTCATTTTTGTTTTTTATTCTCTAGCACCCAAAATCCCCTTAACGACTGATTGATAGGGTGATGATAAGGAGGACGCTCAAGGTAGCCCAGTAGAAGGTCGGTGTCGCCGTCGCGGTCGTAATCTGCCTTTTCCATGAGCATCCACTTGTCTTGGCGGGGTTGGGCAAATGTTTTGGCTTTAAATTTCAAATTCCCTTGATTTTCCAAAAATACAAACCCTTCTTGAGGTTTGGCAGGAAAATAAGAGATTGCGGCAATGTCCACGTCTCCATCTTTGTCGAAATCTTCTGCAAAGGCCTTCGCTGCACCATTTAAGCCAAAGAAGTACGATTCTTTGAAGTGCAAATGTCCATCATTTAAAAATATCCGAACACCATGGTAGGGCTTCAAAATCATCGAATAATCAGCATTATCGCCGTTGGTATAAAGAATATCAATGTTTCCATCCTTGTTAATGTCGGCCAATTCAGCATAACTAGAGCCGTACACGGGTGGAAAACGAAGCAGCACTTTTTTTTCAAAACGACCACCGCCACGGTTGTAATAGACGGTCATTTGTTCGTCTCCTTGCGCCAGCAATACAAAATAATCTAACTTGCCATCACGATTAAAATCGTAGGGGTGAACAACCCGTGCCCCAGGAATCCCCTCTAACTGAAAAGCTTGATAAGTATGATTAGAAAGTTGTTTATACCACGAGAACTGCCCTAAATGAAATCCAAATTCACACATCATTACATCTTCTAATCCATCTCCATCTACGTCTGAAAAGTAGTGATTTACTGGTCGACGAAGGTTAGAAATTAGCGTTTTTGAATCCCATTTTTTGCCGTCGGCTGATTTTTGAAATTTCACCATCGACCCTGTCATTTTATCATTTGGGTCCATGATTCCCATCACCAGAGCTTCAAGGCTTCCATCGTTGTTAAAATGTACTTCAGAAGGCGCAGAACCTACCGAAATCGAGTCTATTTGCTTAAATTTATTGTTTAAAATATAGATATTACCCGTTCGGCTACCGACATAAAGTTTTTGTGCTTTATCATCAAATTTGAGCATCGATACCATCGGCAGTTTTTCTACGTCAGGCACCTCTACTTTGGGAGAAAACAAAGCTAAATCGTTTGAAATTGGGTAATTTTTAGACGAATCGGGTAGTTTTTCGGGGGCTTTGTCTAGGTAAAATTTTATAATTTTTTCCCATTCTACTTTGGAAAGAATAGGAGCATCGGGGTATATATTGGCCTGCGAAAGTGCGATGATTTCATCAGGCGACAACTGCCCATCTAGGCTCATCGTAGGAGCAGGCTCCATGCCTAATCTAAGAGCCATTTTAGGCAAAACTCCCTCTTTCCACGTCTTTTTGTCCAATAAACTCGGAGAGGGCATCTCATGACAACCTCCGCAATATCTCTGTGCAAGTTGCTCTTCTTCTGACTTCGAACCAAAATTACAGGCATTGATTAGAACGATAAGTGAACCTAAGGTAACGATTTTTCTCATAGGAAGTATTTACTTTGTAGTCAAAAGCGAAAAACGGCCCTAAAATTACGCAATGAAATCCACATCTTCTCTCATTTGGCGTCTACACCAGTTATTCTTTATTTTTACGCTATTGGTATATGTGCTTTCTTATTTTACCCTCTCGGGCCATTGGATAGCGGGTTTTTTGATGATGAGTTTACCCATTTTATTGGTCATTCATCTGGTATTTTTTGTTTATTTCGCTCTTCGCAAATCGTCAAAAATAACTCTTTCGGGCACTGCTTTGTTGCTAAGTTTTCCATTTTGGAACCGTACTTACCAATTTTCGTTGAGTTCCCCTCTTCCCCCCGAAGCGCTCGAACTTAGCGTTCTTTCCTACAATGTTATGTCTTTTGACGGATACAATTTTATTCAGGGTATTCGTCCCGAAAATTGTCAATCTATGATAAAGTGGGTAAAAAACTTGGATACTGATATTCAATGTTACCAAGAATTTTATAACCTAGACACCCGCCCGAATCTGAACACTTTGCAACAACTTAAAAATACCAGATACCCTCACTGCACGGTTCTTCATCCTAAAGTAGCTCCGCGCGAGCAGCATTGCGTAGGTTTAGCTATTCTTTCAAAATACCCCATCATCGACCGTGGAGAAATTGAATTTCATGACCAAAATGGGTTACTTTTCGCCGATATTGTGGTTCGCAAAGACACTATTCGAGTGATAAATCTACACTTACGCTCCATGATTTTACGGTTTGGCAGACTAAAAGAAGCTTTCAAAAACAATAATTATCGCGTAGCTAAAAAAGAAGCAAAAAAAGTAGCTCAACGCCTCAAAATGGGGTTTGTCCACCATTCCGAAGAAACCCAGGTGTTGCGCGAATGGATACAGGAAAGCCCCTATCCTGTGTTGGTTTGTGGCGATTTTAATGAAACTCCGTACGGTTATGTCTACGGAGAAATTCGTAATCTTCTTTCCAATGCCTTCGAAGAAGCTGGACACGGGTTTGGATTTTCGTTTCGAAATACTCCTCGTTTTATTCGAATTGATAACCAGTTTTTTGACAAAAAAAAGCTGGAAGTCATCGACTTCCAGACCCGAAGAGATATTCCTTATTCCGATCACTACCCCGTCATTGGACGTTACAGGCTGTTGTAATACGCAAAAACCTTGGCCATATCCGCCCGCGATTTCATGCTTAGGTCGTTGGTTTTTATGTATTTTTCAACGTCATCGGCACGGTCGCCTAGGGCTTCCAATAGTTTCTTTTTAGAAGTACCAATCTGAAAAAGGGTGTTTCCTTTTACGGCATAATACTGAAGACTTTTGGATATTTTTGTATCCTTACTTCCTGTACCAAGTGCCTCGTTGAAGGTAGGTTTAATGATATTGAGTTTTGTGTATTCGACCAACGAAATCCGTCCTGCTGCAATCAACTCCATAAACCCTTGCACGGGTTCCTCGGCCCGAAACTGCCTAGCATTCATAAACACCCGACGCTCTGCGCCTTCGATGGCAAAAAAACGTACCATGCTGCCGCTTACCGCCCGAACTTCGTTGGCAGGTGTTTTGATTTCTAATTCGTTGGCATACAAATCGAGGCGAATCGGAACATTGGAAATGCTATCACCCTCGCGGCCAGGAGGCCCAATTTTTTGAAACAATTTAATACTTCCTTCCTGCCAAGTTGAATCAAGGTACGGATTACCCACTACCTCACCACGTGGCCCTTTGATACCAAAAAGCCCTACGTTGGCATTGAGTGATACTTTCAATCCTTCGGTATTCATCATATCCCGTGTGACGTTGCTCATACCATTACTGGTATTTTGCGAAACTACGGCGACGGATACACAGCCCGCAAGCAAAGTGAAAAGAAGTGTTCGAAACATGGTATCCAAAAAGAGGTTTTGATTTTTGAGTCAACGTAAATCTAGCAGGATTTCTTGTTTCCCAGAGCATCAATGAGTAGGTTTATTTCATTCTCTTGTCAAGAGTTGACATTTCTCAACGATTTCTATGATTTTTCTCATTAATAATTTTATTAAAAATGAGTGATTTTGATAAAATTTAATCTCAACAAGAACCATGGCCAAGAATCCAAAATTTGACCTCCAACGATTTCATTTTGAACATCGCCTTTGGGAAAAAGAAATAGATTTTGTCAACGAAGAAGTGACCATTTTTGCGCATTTGCTCGACGAAATGAAGGTTATTTTACCTACGGACTTAAATACTCACTTTGCCGAAACGATACAGCGTATTTCAAGGGAAATGGAGCATTTTAAACGTATCAACAATACCCTCAAAAGTGAAATTCACGCCCAAGAAAACGTCATGGCAGTCGCTTTAAAAAATGAAACGGTTCAATACAACGACGATATTTGGGCAACTCAAGTGTATTTACGCGAAAAAATGGACTTCTACCACGACAATTACCGCAAATTCAAAACCGAATTTCGGCTGTTCATTGGAAAAGATTTAGAGAATCATTTCTCCCTTAAAGAAGTTACTTCTCTACAATAAATAGCCTAAGGCTTGATTTTTTTGGGAGGTCTGTGTAAGTTGTCGCCTGAATCAGTTCTTCAAATGCGACAACTTATTTTTTTTGTGCTCTTTACCCATTTCTCATCGGCTTTTGCTCAACATCCCGTTTTGGAGCAACGTCTGGCCGATTACTTGTCTCAATTGCCTTCCTCAGTAAACCTCAATTACCGTATTGAGTCACTCGATGGCAACCTATACGCTAGTCGCTCTCCCGACGAACGGGTGCCGTCGGCGAGTATCATCAAAATCCCCATTTTGGTCGAGGTAATGGAACAGGTGAAGGCACAACATTTTGAACTTACCGATTATTATACCCTCCAAAACACCGACAAAGTGGGAGGTGCTGGCACTATTTCTCAGCAAGCCGAAGGAAAAGCCTATACTTACGAAGAACTTGCCCGCCAAATGATGATTTCAAGCGATAATACGGCCACCAATGTTCTGATTCGAAAAGTAGGCCGCGAAGCAGTCAATGGGCGAATGAAATTGATGGGTTTTTCGAATCTCCAACTCAATCGAGTAATGATGGATACGGCCGCCGTAGCTCGAGGTATCGAAAACTACGTGAATGCCACCGATATCAATCGTCTACTGAGTCTTATTTACCAGCGTAAAGTTGTCACTCCTGCCCTGTGCGATTTGATGGTTGCTTTTTTGCTTGACAACCATGATACTACTACCCTTCCTTCGCTTATTCCTCCGCAAATTGGCATTGCCCATAAAACAGGCACATTGACGTACATTCGGGGCGATGCAGGAATTATTTTTACCCAAAAACCGTTCGCCATTTCGGTTTTTGTACGGGGTGTTCCACAAACCCAAGCCGAAAGAATCATTGGTGAGGTTGGTAAAATTTGTTACGAAGTCCTGAAATAGCGTTTATTCATCAACCCTAACACCCCCCTTTTTCATGACTACTTTTTTTGACATTTTAAGCCAAACCCCTTCCCCTTGGTTGAGTTGGCTAATTATTGTCCTGATTATCATTGCGATTCGGGATATTTCTCAGAAAAAGCACACTATCAAGCACAATTTCCCTATTGTGGGGCATTTGCGCTACTGGATAGAAACCGTGGGGCCTGAATTTCGGCAGTATATCGTGGCCAACAACCGCGAAGAGCTTCCGTTCAACCGTCGGCAGAGGTCATGGATTTATGCTTCGTCCAAACGTGAGAATAATTTTCAGGGCTTTGGCACCGACCAAGACGTGAATGGAGCAGGATATATTTTTATCAAACCCGCTTTACTCACCAAACGCCTACCCAAAGACCACCCTTACCGCGAAAATCCGTACGTTTTGCCCTCAGCCAAGGTAATTGGGCTACCTCATGGGCGTCGTAAACCCTACCGCCCCAAACAAGTCATTAATATTTCGGGAATGAGCTTTGGGTCGTTATCGGCTACGGCCATTGAATCTTTAAACAAAGGTGCGGCCAAATTTGGCTGTTATCACAACACGGGCGAGGGTGGTTTTTCTCCCTATCACAACAATGGCGGAGACGTGGTACTTAACATTGGGACGGCTTATTTTGGCATCCGTGACGATGATGGGAATTTTGTTTTGCAAAAACTGGTGGACTTAACCAACACCAACCCGTCGATTCGGATGCTAGAATTAAAACTTTCACAAGGGGCAAAACCTGGAAAAGGAGGCGTATTACCAGCGTCCAAAATCACGAAAGAGATTGCCGATATTCGTCACATCCCACAGGGGAAAGACGTCATTTCACCTGCCGCACACAGTGCTTTTTCGAACATTCCCGAAATGATTGACTTCATCGAAAGCATGGCCGAAGCTACGGGGCTTCCCGTAGGTATCAAAGCGGCGGTTGGGAAACTTGAAATGTGGGAAGAATTGGCCAAATTGATGGTAAAAACGGGCAAAGGCCCCGATTTCATTACGGTTGATGGTGGAGAGGGAGGAACGGGCGCTGCGCCACCGTCGTTTGCCGACCATGTTTCGTTGCCGTGGGTCTATGCGTTTTCGAGCGTGTACAAAATATTTAAAAAACACCAACTTACCGACCGTGTTACGTTCGTTGGCTCGGGAAAATTAGGGCTACCCGCCCAAGCCATTATGGCCTTTTCGATGGGGGTCGATGTCATCAATATTGCCCGTGAAGCCATGATTTCTATTGGGTGTATTCAAGCCCAAATTTGTCATACCAACCGCTGCCCGACGGGAGTGGCTACCCAAAATAAATGGTTACAGGCAGGAATTGACCCTACTTTAAAAAGCGAGCGATTTTATAATTATGCCAAAACGCTCACCAAAGAAATATTAGAGATTTCGATTGCCTGCGGATACGAACATCCTTGTCAATTTACTATGGATGACGTCGACGTGGCAATGGGTGACAACAACCATACCCGCCCACTCAAAATTGCGTACGATTACGAAAAAGTCCCCGTAACTTATAACGGCATCGACCAGCTCGTCAATTGTTCACACTTAGGCGGACACAACTAATTAGGAAATCAATGAAGTGGGTTGTAAGCGACCCGCTTTTTTATTAAACAAACACACCACTATATAGAATATTAAAGCCATTTCATGTTATATTTCAGCCATTTAAATAAAAATCATTCCTACAAAAACTACCTCAATAATTCCCCATTCGTCCAATAAAAAATAGGTAACCCATTTTCTTTCATGTCTGACGAAAAAATCTACCAACTTGCCCTTCATCTCACCAATGGCCTCGGCAGCGTTCTGGTTCGACAGTTGATTGCCCATTTCGGAAGTGCGCAAAAAATATTTCAAGCCAACCTTAAAAGTCTAACAAGGGTCAATGGTATTGGGGAAGCTACTGCACGGATTATTTTACAAAAAAAAGGATTCATTGAAGCTGAAAAAGAACTCAAAAAGCTCGAAACAACGGGTGGCCAACTGCTTTTTTATACTGACCCCGAATTTCCTTCTCGTTTCAAATCACTGTATGATGCTCCGGCCTTAATTTATGGCAAAGGCGACTTCAATCTCAACGAAGGTCGATTTGTGGGGATCGTAGGCACACGAAAAGCAACCGATTATGGCAAAAACACCTGTGAACAAATTGTAGAGGGCTTGGCCAACCAAGGAGTAACCATTGTGAGTGGTTTGGCCTATGGCATCGACATCGCTACGCACCGAGCTTGCCTCAAGAATCGCGTTCCAACGCTTGGAGTCATGGCTACTGGAATAGACCTTATTTACCCGTCGACCCACGCTAAAACAGCCCAAGAAATGCAAGCCAATGGGGGGATTTTAACCGAGTATCCGTTAGGTACTAAGCCTGATTTTATGCGTTTCCCCGCCCGAAATCGCATCATCGCAGGGTTGTCCGATGCTATCATTGTGGTAGAAGCAGCCGACAAAGGGGGCGCACTCATCACCGCCGAATATGCCAACAATTACAACCGAGACGTATTTGCCGTTCCAGGAAACCTGACAAATTCGTACTCCACAGGCTGTAATCAGCTCATTCGTACACACAAGGCACAAATTTTTACGGGCGTAGATGATTTATTAGACGCACTTAGCTGGCTTCCCAGCAGCAGCACCCCCTCCGTTCCTCCACCGTTGCCAGAACATTTTACTCAAGACGAAAGTACCGTTGTTGCACTTTTGCGCCAAAAAGGAGAAATGCTGATTGATGAATTAGGTTGGGAAAGTAATATTTCAGCAGGAAAATTGGCCACTCTACTGTTAAATTTAGAGCTACAAGGATTTATAAGGAGTCTACCTGGTAAGCGATTTGGTTTGGCATAGTTTACATTAATTCTCTAGCTTTGTGGGCTTAATTGATGACACCAATTAATTGCCCACATTACTTCATGAGTATAAAAATTTCGAGGACAAGCCTCTTAGTAGGTGTGATTTTATTTTGTTGTATGACGACGGTATCTCATGCTCAATTTATCACCGATGACCTAACCGATACCACCAAATACCAACAGGCCATGATTGGCCTCTATCAAAAATTTAATCGCCTTCGCTTCACGGGGTACATTCAACCCCAATTTCAAACCATCCAAACCAAAGGGGCGGCCAACTTCAGCGGTGGAGACTTTCAAGCAGGAGCTACTAATCGTTTCATGCTACGCCGTGGCCGTTTACGACTTGATTATACTCACCTCAACAAAGCTGGCAATCGTTCTGTTTTTTTTGTATTTCAGTTTGATGGTACTGAGCGAGGGGTGTTTATACGCGATTTTTTTGGGCGCTTCTTCGATACCCGTTGGAACCTGTTCAACATCACGACAGGAATGTTTCCCCGACCGTTTGGTTTTGAAGTCAATTTGGGTTCGGCCGACCGTGAATCGCCCGAACGCGGTAGAATGTCACAAATACTGATGCGAACCGAACGTGATTTAGGATTTATGGCTTCGTTTGAACCCCTAGCCTCTGGCCATCCTTTGAGTTGGTTGAAAATTGACATCGGGCTTTTTAATGGACAAGGACTTGCTGGTACAGCTGACTTCGACAGCCACAAAGACCTGATAGCACGCATCAATGCGCGTTCATTACAAATTTTCAAGAAAAGAGCTATTCTCTCCTTTGGCGCTTCCGTTCTTTATGGTGGAATGGAACAATTTACTTCCCAGCGATATACCATGAAGGGAGAGCAATTTCAACGTGACTCCTCCACCAAAAATATCGGAACCATTGCCCCCAGGCACTATTATGGGTTCGATGCCCAACTCAAATTCCCTCTTCGTAAAAAAGGAATGGCTACGGAGTTTCGAGCAGAGTATATTTCAGGACAACAAACGGGTACTCAAAACACGACCGAAACCCCTGGAAGTATTCCGACCGCCAACGGTACCTTTGCCTCTCTCTATGTTCGTCCGTTCAGTGGCGGATATTTTTATTTTTTACAACATATCGGAAGTCCAAAACACCAACTTGGCTTTAAATATGATTATTACGACCCCAATCGTGGAATTGCAGGTTCCAAACTTAGTACGGGTTTTACCACCGCAGACCTCCGTTTTGATACCTTTTCGATTGGGTATAATTATTACATCAATGAAAACTTGAGGTGGCTGATTTGGTACGATATTATTCGAAACGAAAAGAGTGGACTTAAAAACTACGAAAACGATTTCAAAGATAATGTCCTGACGTGTCGAATGCAGTACCGTTTTTAAGTCAAAAATTTTTATATCTTTGACTCAACAAGGTGTAAAAAATGAAAGTTTATTTTCGCATAGATGAAGTTACATATTTCAACTTATTGGGGCGGCTCAATGATTTGTACCTGACTGACAAACGTGGTTCGTTGCCTGACTTTACCTTTTTTCATAAAGACGAATGGCTCGCCGACACAGCCGTTATCGAAGAACTCACGCGACACAAAGGCGAGTGGCAAGTGAATTTGGTCTTTGCCCATACCAACAACCCGATGCGGTTTATCCGCCGCCAAATCACTTCGTATTCTTGTCCGCGTAAGGCGTCGTTGTTTGCGTCATTAATGCGCCGATTGGCCGCGAAAGACCAACGAGGTACGCAAGAAATCAGTATAAATGATATATTTGTACCACAGAACTGAGCATTATCGCAAGGGTTATTATGCACAATACCAAAGAGAAAATCGTTTTAGCTTCCATCAAACTCTTTAATGAGCATGGGGTGGCAAGTGTCAGGCTCCAGCAGATAGCCGACGAAACGGGTATTAGTGTGGGGAATTTAGCCTATCATTTTCGCAATAAAGAAGCCATCGTTTCATCGGTATACGAGAAGCTTTTCGACGAGTTTCGTCAACTTCTCAGCTTATATCTTCTCACGCCTTCTTTTGCCGATTTCGACGCACAGATGTCGGGATATTTTGAATTTTTCAAAACGTATCGCTTCTACATCACTGATTTATTTTCTACCGAGCACCCTCTTCCCGAAATTCAGTCGGAATGGGAGATGTTTATGAGTAAAATGATCCTGCAAATCAGAAACCGTATCGACTTTCACATCAACCGTGGCGAGCTTCTTCCCGAATCATCACAAGGCACATATCACCTCATCGCAGAATCCATTTGGATGACACTCGTTTTTTGGATTCCTCAGCAAACCATGCGCCGCAAACCCATTACTCAACCACGGTATCGTACAGCGGTCTGGAACCTTTTAAAACCATATTTTACCCAAAAAGGGTTAGATACTTTCGAGCTTATTTCTCCCTTACTTTCTCAAAATTAACTCCTAATACTGACCAAAGTCATATATCTATCATAAGGTAGTGTCTAATTTAGACCACCTCACCTTTCTTCTGATATTTAGGTCTGCTCTAAATTAGAAAAAAATTTCTAAAATATATTAGAAAATATTTTCTAATATATTCAAAGTAGTTATATTTGTTCACATTTTAGTACAATTTTAGCAAACCAAAACCCTTAAGCTAGTTTTTCTTATGGCAAATGTACTATGGCTTCAAGGAGGCGCGTGCAGTGGCAATACCATGTCATTTCTCAACGCCGAAGAGCCCACGGTGGTCGACCTCGTCACCGATTTTGGCGTAAATATTCTTTGGCACCCCTCCATTGGGCTCGAAATCGGTCACCAAGTAACTGAGTTGCTCAATGACATCATCAAAGGGAAAGTGCAATGTGACATTTTAGTCTACGAAGGTAGCATCATCCAAGGCCCCAAAAACACAGGAACGATGAACTACTTCTGCGACCGTCCAATGAAGGATTGGGTGCGAGAGTTATCAGAGGTCGCTGGTTTTGTGGTTGCCATCGGTGATTGCGCCACGTGGGGAGGAATTCCCGCCGTTGCCCCTAACCCTAGCGAGTCAACAGGAGTACAGTTTTTGAAAAAAGAAAAAGGGGGATTTTTGGGGGCAAATTACAAATCAAAAGGTGGGTTACCCGTTATTAACATTCCTGGCTGTCCTGCGCACCCCGACTGGATTACACAAATTTTGGTAGCAATCGCCACAGGTCGTATCGGAGATGTTTTACTAGACGACTACCACCGTCCCAAAACCTTCTTTACTGATTTTGTGCAAACGGGCTGTACCAATGTTGTGAACTTTGCCAATAAGGTTGATGGAGGTTTTGGAAAACGAGGCAATGGCTGCTTGTTCTACGAAGTAGGGTGCCGTGGACCTATGACCCGTGCAAGTTGTAACAGAATTTTATGGAATCGTCAATCGAGTAAAACCCGCGCCAATCACCCCTGCTTGGGCTGTACCGAACCAGGTTTCCCTCACCACGATTTGGCCAAAGGTAGTGTATTTAAAACCTTGAAATATTTGGGCTTTTTACCCCAAGACGTACCCGCAGGCAACTCCAAACTTGGCTACTACATGCGTGCTGGCTTTGAAAAAACAATGCACGCCATGGAAGTGGGACTTGGTATCGAGAAAGCCCACAGCCAAGGTTCTAAATAGTTACCTCAGATCGCATTTTTATCACTTCAATTTGAACAAATTCCAATGGCAATCACCAAAGAACTAAACATATCCCCCGTAGGTCGGGTAGAAGGTGACCTCGACGTAAAAGTGTACATGGAAGATGGCGTAGTGACTCGTGCTCACACCCAAGCTGCCATGTTCCGTGGTTTTGAACAGATTATGGCAGGCAAAGACCCCCAATCGGGCTTGATTGTCACCCCTCGTATTTGCGGTATTTGCGGTGGCTCGCACCTGTACTGTGCGTCCTCGGCCTTAGATACCGCTTGGGGAACGACCCTACCACCCAATGCCCTCTTGCTTCGTGCCTTGGGACAAGCCACCGAAACCATTCAAAGTATTCCTCGTTGGTTTTACGCCATTTTTGCGACTGATTTAGCCAATAAAAAATTTGCTAACAAGCCTCTCTATGCCGAAGTCGTAAAACGCTGGGCAGCCTACGTGGGCACTTCTTTTCAGAAAGGAGTTACTGCCAGTGCACTTCCTGTACAAGTGTATGCCCTTTTTGGAGGACAATGGCCACACTCTAGTTACATGGTACCAGGTGGGGTAATGAGCGCGCCTACCCTCAAAGACATTACGCGAGCTCACGCTATCATGAATCAATTCCGCAAAGATTGGCTCGAAAGCATCTTTTTGGGCTGTTCCATTGAACGCTACATGCAAATTAAAACTTGGGACGATTTGATGGAGTGGGTCGAAGAAAACGAATCGCAACGTAACTCCGATTTAGGCTTGTACATTCGAGCAGGTATTGAGTTTGGGCTTCATAAATTTGGACAAGGGGTAGGTAAATTTGTGGCGTTTGGTACCTATATTCACAAAGATTTGTGGAACCAGCCCAAAATTGAAACCCGCAATAACGCTGTGATTAGCCCTGGGGGATTCTGGGATGGCAAAAAGTACCATGAATTAGACCATTTGCAGGTTCAGGAGCACGTCAAGCACGCATGGTATACCGATGTACCTGCCGCCCACCCTTGGGACGAGCCACTGCCAACACCACTGCCATCGCAAAACTTGGCCGAAACAAATTTTAACGATAAATACAGCTGGTCAAAAGCACCACGCTACATGAATTTTGCGGCAGAAGCTGGGCCCTTGTCACGTGTGATTATGAATGCGAATCCTGCCAATAAATCGCACCAATTCCAAGACCCGCTCTTCATGGATATTATGGAGAAAATGGGGCCTAGTGTATTTACTCGGACGTTGGCACGTTTGCACGAAGCGCCTCGTTTATACTTAATGATTGACGAATGGCTACGCCAAGTCGACCTTAACGGTGATTTTTACATCAAACCCACCGAGCGCGACGGCAAAGGCTGGGGTGCAACCGAAGCAGCACGTGGGGCATTGGCGCACTGGATTGAAATTGAAAACGGTGTCATCAAAAATTACCAAGTAATGGCTCCAACCACTTGGAACGTAGGCCCTAACGACGAAACAGGCAACCCTGGGCCGATTGAAGCCGCCTTGGAAGGAACCGAAATCGAAGACCCGCACGACCCCGTAGAAGTAGGCTTAGTGGCTCGGTCTTTTGACTCGTGCTTGGTGTGTACTGTTCACGCCCATGACGGCAAAAGCGGTCAAGAACTAGCGAAGTTTAAATTGTAATTTATTTTTTAACCACAAAGGACTCAAAGAATCGCACAAAGTTCGCAAAGAGCAAAATAACATTAGTGTTCTTGAAACTGCATCATTGATTCCTTTGTGATTAACTTGTTTGACATAATACATGAAAAAAACAGCGATAATGGGGTTTGGGAACCCATGCCGAAGCGACGACGGGGTCGGATGCTTTGTAATTGATCAACTCAAACCTCAATTTGCTGATTCCAAAAGGGTAAGCTTGTTTGACATGGGCACTTCGGCGTTTGAGGTACTTTTCCACTTGCAGGGTCACGAACGAATCATCGTCGTAGATGCCGTTGTCAATTCTGGAGAGATTCCTGGAACATTGTATCGGTTGCCTGCCTCAGAAATCGACGCGCACATTCAAGACGACCCTATGGTGTTTTTACACAGTTTAAAATGGGACCAAGCTCTCTCGTACGCAAAGAAAATCTTGCGCGAAACTTACCCCGACGATATTCAAGTGTATTTGATTGCCATTGAAAATATTCGTTTGGAGATTGGTCTAAGCGAAACAGTTCAAAACGCGGGAGAACGAGTTGTGAAATTGATTTTGAAAGAATTGGCGTTGTATGAAACTCCAGCTTAAAAACGGCCATTTGATTCTGCCCTCCACATTGGTTCAGGCGGTCTTGGAAAGCGAAACCCAAGTTAATTGGGTGTATTATCCCGAACGTCAAGCCCTATTGTTGGCAGGGAAATCCAAACAGTTTTTTGAGAAACTCCACAAAACAAATTGGCAAACCCTCAAAGACAAAAACTTACTTGGGGACAAAGCCTTTTACCTCCGTGGATTATTGATTGATTTTGAATTAGACGAACACGACCGCGAACTAACATACAACATAACACAGGTAGGTATCATAAACGTACAATTGTGACTAACTATCCCGATTCTCGCGCCGGATTTACCCTCAATATCCGAGGCTTATACAAAGATTTAGAAGTAGTTATCAACGACCGTTGGCTTCATTCGACCGAAGTGAGCCCCCGCATCGAAGCCCGAAATGGGCGCTGGTACTTGATCATGGTCTACGTGTTTGTCAACACCCCTTTCCAATTCTTATGCCGTAAACTCGACCATTACGACACCGAGGAAAAAGCTAAATTATACGCACAACTGTTCCGACGCGGAATACAGCGCGACGCCCGAGGAAACCTTAAATCAAACGCTTTACATGTTTTCGATATTTGCCTCAACTGACCAACTCTCTGCTTTACAGGCTATTATTGATAGCGAATTTCGATTAAACGAAGTTGTAGCTGTTAGAGCTATGCCCTCAATTGGGGAGGAAATCACCAATCGTTTTTTGGTTATCCGCGACAATGAAATTTACATTCCTATTGATTGGCTTAACGAAGCCCCGCCTTTCCTTCTTCCCTATCCATTAGAACTCAGTACGCCAAATCTGCTGGCCGTTGTTTATACCAAACTCAACAATTATGAAAAAGCCTACACCTTTGCTGAAGCTAATCCGTACC
Source organism: Runella sp. (assembly GCA_023254175.1). Taxonomy (GTDB): domain Bacteria; phylum Bacteroidota; class Bacteroidia; order Cytophagales; family Spirosomataceae; genus Runella. Next base: position 44,986 of record JALQYJ010000153.1, read on the forward strand.
TGCTTCGTGACATAGATATACTAAATTGCCTACAACATGGGGTTCAGGTTAGTTTGTTTGATGAACCACTTACGGAGATATCTTCGTTTGAAACCTTTCGTTTTTGGCACAATACCGCCGTCATGGCTCACTATGGCGAATTGACGCATTTTGTGCATTATGTAACCGTAAAAAAATACTACCAAAAAGCGCTAGAAACTGCTCCCGACGACGAATGGAAGGCATTTACGGGTAAACATTACGCTTCGCTTTTGTTAGACGCTGACGAACTTAGTGAAGCCGAATATCTTGTAAATCAATGCCGAGATACGGTCATTTCCGAGGATGCACAGTTTGAATTATTGGCGATTCTTTGTGCGATTTGGATGAAGAAAATACAGGTACCTTACGACGCGGTACTGCTCCAACAAATCAAAACTACGTTGGCGACTCTTGTCTCCTATTATGAACAACGAAAAAACGGGGCACAAGCAGCTTTGTTACTCACTGATGCTTCCCAAATAACTAACTTGACGGATAATTTTGCGGAATCATTGGGATACATCAATCGAGCGATTGCGTTGTTGCGACAAGAAGACATTCCCGAACTGATAGCCAATGCTTATTACAGAAAAGGAACACTGTTATATACGTGGGCTCAAAACGGCAATCCGCAGTTTTTGAAACCTGCGATGGAAGCTTATCAAGAAGCGCTCAAACTATTTACCCGTGATAATGCCCCCGAGATTTTTGCCGAAATTCATCACCATTTGGGCGTGATTTATTCCGAAATTCCTGACGAAGCCAAGAAAAAAGGAATTTGGGCGGCCATATCCGTCAGTTCCTTCAAGGAAGCACTCCGTTATTATACCCGCGAAACCAATCCGTACGAATACGCCCGCATTTGCAATAGTTACGCCAATGCACTCACAAAATACCCTGAAGCCGCTATCAGTGACAACCACGCCAAGGCACTATCGTTTTATCGGGAAGCGCTAGACGTCCGAACGGCGGGAGACTACCCACAAGAACGGGCACTGACCTTGCTCAATTTTTTGGAAATAGGCTGGTTTGTTCACCACGAAAACGAAGCCAGTGAAAAAGCCCTTTTACAAGAAATGGAAGGCTATATCACGGAATTACTCCAGTTGACTAATGATTCGTCTTTACTTGTAGAAGTAGCACAACATCAAGAAAAATTGGAGAAATTAAGAGCAGTAATTGGTCTATAAAATGTCTTAATAAATGCACGAAATATCTTTGGTACGGAACATATTTAGAACATTGGAGGAGGAATTCCCCAACGACATGCAGCGTATCCGTGGAATTTACTTGAAAGCAGGGCTTTTATCTAACGTACAGCCTATTTTAATGCAAAATGCGTTTGAGGCGGTGCTAGAAGACCAACCCAAATACAACCAAACCAGCTTGCACGTTGAAGTTTTGCCTATTTTGATTCAATGCGACCTTTGTGGACAAACCTCAAAAGTTGAACAATATCGCTTCGTGTGTAAACACTGCGGTAAGCCAAGTCGAAACGTGATACAAGGAGAAGAATTACTCATCAGTAAAGTAGAGTTTGACTAATAGCTATGCAAAAACCTAAATCCAACCAAGCGTCTGTCGGGTCGGTACAGTGCGAGAACACGACGCTTAACTTGCTAAAAGTAAACGATTTTGTAGCCAAAGCCATCCGTGAGCGGCTGCCGAACATCTTGGTCATCAACGTTTGTTCTTCGCCTGGAAGTGGCAAAACTACCCTCATGCAAGAAACTGGCAGACGGCTCCGAGATAAGTTAAACATGGCTGTTTTGGTAGGTGACCCCGAAACCGAACGCGACGCCATCCGTATGCGCGATGTGGGTATCAACGCCCTTCAAATTGTAACGGGCGGCATGTGCCACATCGAGGCGCAAATGATTTACCAAGCCCTCGACCACATCGACCTCACAGGTACGGATGTTTTGTTTATCGAAAACGTGGGCAATTTGGTTTGTCCTGCGGCTTTCGATTTGGGAGAGGATTACCGAGTGACTGTTTTGGCTTGCACTGAAGGCGACGATAAGCCAAAAAAATACCCTCGCATGTTTTTGACCAGCGAACTACTTATCGTTTCCAAGTCTGACTTGTTGCCTTACGTTCCTTTTTCGGTGGAAGCGGTCACCAAAGACGCCCGCGACGTAAATCCTGACATCGAAGTACTTAGCATTTCGAGCTTGAAAGGCGACGGCATGGAAGAATGGTGCGATTGGTTGACCGAGCGCGTTCATGCAAAAAAAGAAAAAAACACCGAAAAAGTAGCGTAAAGCAATTATGTGGGTAGAGGCTATTGAAAATACAATGCAACCTGTTGTTTCTCAAAAGTCAGTTTCTTTTGAAGTACAAACGTATTGTATTCGGCTCACGGGTATCGTACAGGGGGTTGGATTTCGGCCATTGGTGCACCAACTAGCCCACAAATGGGGACTAACGGGAACCGTAAGCAATGGCCCTGAAGGCGTAACAGTGGTTGTTAATACCGACGAAATTACGGCAAACCGTTTTTTAGATACCCTTTTGGCCAATACTCCTCCCCAAGCTTTGGTAGAAAAATACGAGTTAACGCAGCTTCCATTTCACTCCTTTCAGGCGTTCAAAATCATTGAAAGTCACATAGGTAAACTCACCAATGGGTTCAAACTTACTCCCGATTTTGCAATGTGTTCATCGTGCCGCGAAGAACTACATGATCCACAAAATCGTCGTTTTCGGTATCCATTTATTACCTGTACACAGTGCGGGCCACGCTTTTCAATTCAGCGAAGAGTTCCCTACGACCGCGTCCAAACGACTATGCAAGCTTTTGAGATGTGTCCCGCTTGTTTGGACGAATACAACGACACAAATAATCGTCGTTTTTACTCTCAAACCAATTCTTGTCCTACCTGCGGCGTTCAATTGGGTTGGTACACTTGCCGACAATCCACTGCGTATCCTTCCTCTTTGTTACACGATACCCATTGGATTTTAGACCGCGCCCATCGAGCTTTGAAGGCAGGAAAAATTGTAGCAATAAAAGGAATTGGAGGGTATCTTTTGCTTTGTGATGCCACCAACGAAAGTGCAGTAACTACCCTTCGCGAGCGAAAATACCGCCCTGCCAAGCCCTTTGCAGTACTTTATCCTACCCTTGATTTATTACAGCAGGAGGCTTTAGTAACTCCCCAAGAGGTTGGGGTTCTTCAAAGTACTGCTTCTCCCATTGTGCTAGTCCGACAAGCTCCAACGTCATCCATTACCTCCTCGGTCAATCCTGGTTTAAATCATTTGGGGGTTATGTTACCCTATACTCCTCTGCTGGAGTTGATAGCACATGATTTTGGAAAACCGTTGATAGCCACGAGCGGAAATCGGAGTGGCAGCCCTATCGTTTTTAAAGACACTGACGCCTTAACCGAACTCAGTCAAATCGCCGATTTCATCTTAACGCACAACCGCGAAATTATACTTCCCCAAGACGATTCGGTGCTACGATTTTCACCTTTTTATGGTAATCAAATGATACTCCGCCGCAGTCGTGGCTTAACAGGAAGTGTTTCAACAGAGGACTTAAACATCGACATATCGGTTCAGTTGTCGTTTGGAGCTTCTCAAAAAAGTACATTTACGCTACTTGCGGCCAACAATTTACACACAAGCCAATACCTCGGTAATTTGGAAGATTGGGAAACCCAAGAACATTTCAAACACACCCTCCAGCACTTTGTCAGGGTGTTTGATGTAGAGCCCAGCTGTTTTTTGGTCGATGCCCACCCAGGCTATTTTTCTACACAATTGGCCCACGAATTAGCTGTCGAGAAAGAAACAATTCCTCAAAAAATTCAACATCACGCCGCTCATTTTGCCGCTGTGTTAGCTGATAACCGACTCACCCAATGTTCTGCCCAAATTCTTGGAGTAGTGTGGGACGGCACAGGATTAGGCTCCGACGGCCACAGCTGGGGTGGAGAGTTTTTTTTATATTATTCCAATCCATCGCAACCCTTGCGAGAAAACATCAAACGAATAGCGCATTTTGAATATTTCGACTCGTTGGCGGGGGATAAAATGGCATTAGAACCTCGTTTGTCGGCATTTTCATTGCTTTTTCCTAACAAAAAAGAATTACTCACCAGCAAGTTTTCGGAGAAAGAACGTAATTTTTATACCAAACTTTTAGCGAAAAATACCTTTAAAACCTCATCTGTTGGAAGGCTGTTTGACGCCGTCGCCAGTGTTTTAATGGGTGTTGATAAAACGAGTTACGAGGGGGAGACTGCTCTCAAATTGGAAGAACTAGCCGAAAGCTATTTTGTACAACATGGACTCATCACCACGCAGTTTTATTCATTGAAAACGTTGGAACCAGCGCTTATTCCTTCCAAAGAACTGCTACAAAAGGTAGTCGACGATGTTCTAACGGGCGTTCCACTGGATGAAATCGCGGCCAAATTTCATGTAACATTAATCAAAATTATAGAAAAAATCACCCAGAAAACAGGGGTTCAAAAAGTAGCTTTCAGCGGTGGAGTTTTCCAAAATGCGTTGTTGGTAGACCTTTGCATTGCGGTCTTGGGAGATACCCATGAGCTGTTTTTCCACCAACAATTTTCACCTAACGACGAATGTATTTCGTTTGGACAGGCTGTACTGAATTAAAATTCCTCTATGGCCACGCGCACAAAGTAAGTAATGATGCAAAATTAAGTTAAACATCATCAATAATATGCAACTCCTTAAACCCGATGCTTCTAGGCTGGGACTAAAATAGAGATAACCGTTTACTAGCTTAATTTTGCACAGTACCACTCTGTGAAACTTTGTGTCAAAAACCAATGTATCACCCACTCTCAATTTTTCTCTTATGTGTTTAGCAATTCCAGGTAAAATAAAATCCATAGAATTCCAGTACGACGGTACAGTACGCATGGCCAAAGTGCTCTTTGGCGGCATCACCAAAGAAGCTAGTTTGGAAATGGTACCCGATGCCAAAGAAGGCGATTATGTGCTGGTACACGTAGGAGTGGCCATCAGCATCGTCGATGAAGAAGAAGCCCAAAAAACCTTCGCGTATTTGGAGGAAATCGGAGAAATAGATGAGTTGGTAGAATCTTCCCAATTAGACCGTCCTACCCCCCTCTAATTCCCATGAAATACTTATCAGAATTTCGCGACCCCGAAGTAGTCGAACACTACCTCGAAGAACTGCACAAAGTAGCCACCCGCCCGTGGACAATTATGGAAATTTGCGGCGGACAAACCCATAGTTTAGTCAAAAACGGTCTGTTAAATTTATTACCCAAACCAATCACCATGGTACACGGCCCAGGCTGCCCCGTGTGCGTGACTCCGCTAAACCTCATCGACAAGGCCGTTTACTTGGCCGAAGAGAAGGGAGTCATTTTATGTTCTTTTGGTGACATGATTCGCGTG
>JALQYJ010000132.1 GCA_023254175.1 Runella sp.
CGTCGTGGTGGTGGCGCTGTTGCTCCTTCGGGCGCAGGGGCTGCTCCATCAGGTGCTGGTGCCGTAGCTCCCGCAGCAGGTGGTGGCGGAGGTGGCCGCATGGGCGGTATGATGGGTGGTGGTGGAGCGGGCGCAGCGGCAGCCGCTGCGAGTGCTCCCAATACCAGCGAGGACGACACTCGTTTCTTGAAATGGGCGGACAAAGAGAAGTTAACAGGTATGTATGTAGCTTGGAAAGCCGTTCAACACCCTGATTTCCCTAACCAAAAAGTAGAAGTAGGTGGTATTGTCCCCTTTGCCAAGTTGAATCCTCCTATGTCGTATTTGGAAGCAGCGTCTGACAAACACCTCAAGTTTTTGTCGGGATTGGGTGCTCAAATGCCAGAAATTCAGTTGGTAAACGTAAAAACTGAATCTCTTGGAAATAACCTAACGCGCATCACGGCGACGGTTATCAACAAAGGACTATTGCCAACGTATGCCGAAATTGGCGACCGCGTTCGTTTTGTTCAAAAAGTAAAAACGGAACTTAAATTGGGTAGCGGCCAAGCGATTGTTTCGGGTAAGCGCCTCAACCTCAGAGGTGCGTTGGGCGTGGATGAGTCAGAAGAATATACGTGGCTTGTGTCGGGTACTGGCAAACTGACGATTGAGGCTGGATGCCCAACGGCAGGCGTACAATCGACCGAAGTGACGTTGAAGTAAATTTGTTCCGCAAATCGTTAATCGAAATTTCCAATGAAAAAATATATAAAATCAATCATAACTGCTACGCTTACGCTTTGCGCTCCTATGTACATGGGCGTAATGGCGCAAACAGCTCCCAATATCGACGCCGACCTGACGGGAATGCGGGCGATTGGTTCGCCTGCCAATCCGAAAGTAAAATGGGCGTGGAATTATTACATGGACTACGCTGGTTTCAACAAACTCACCCAAGAGCTGGCCAAAGCGTATCCTGATTTGGTCAAATACGAATCTATCGGAAAGTCGTACCAAGGTCGCGAAATGTATGTCATCACCATCACCGATTTTAAGAGCGGCCGCCCCGAGTCTAAACCTGCGTTCTGGATTGACGGGAACATCCATGCCAACGAGCTTCAAGGAACGCAGTTTGCGATGTACACGGCTTGGTATTTGGCCGAAAGCTTTGGTAAAATGGATTTTGTAACAGACATGCTCAAAGGCCGTACGTTTTACATTATACCATCGTTAAACCCAGATGCGCACGAGAATTTTATTCACAAAGCCAATACTACAAGTTCGTCTCGTTCGGGCATGATGCCGTTGGATGATGACGGCGACGGCTTGGTGGACGAAGATTCGTACGATGATTTGGATGGTGACGGAAACATCGTTACGATGCGTCGTAAGTCACCAACCGGCCGCTACAAAGTAGATCCTGATTTTCCAGGAAGACTGATTTTGGCCAAACCCGACGAACAAGGCGAGTACGAACTTTTAGGAACAGAAGGGATTGATAATGACGGCGATGGGCGTGTTAACGAAGATAACCCTGGTGCCTATGACCCTAACCGCGACTGGGGATGGGGTTGGCAGCCAGATTATATCCAAGGTGGCGCGTTGTTCTATCCTGGAAGTTTGCCCGAAACCCAGAACGTTAAGAAATTTTTCTATTCACACCCTAACATTGCGGGAGCGCAAAGTTACCACAATACAGGCGGGATGTTCTTGCGTCCTCCAGGGGCGGAAGAAGATGCGATGTACGTACCACAAGCAGACGTTGCGGTGTATGATGTTATCGGAAAAACGGGCGAAAAGATGATTCCTGGCTACCGTTATTTTGTCCTTTGGAAAGATTTATACACTGTGTACGGTGGTGAAATCGACTGGATTGGATTAGGCCGTGGAATTTTCATGTTCTCTAACGAAATCAATACCTCTTATCGCTTGTTCAATAAAACATCGGCAGAGAATAGAAACCAAAATCCTGAATTTGAGGATTTTGATAAGTTGTTGCTAATGAATGACGGATACGTAAAATGGAAGCCTTTTAAACACCCACAGTTTGGTGACATCGAAATTGGGGGTGTGAAAAAGAACTACATCCGTAACACTCCAGGCTTTTTGTTGGAAGAAGAAGGGCACCGTAACATGGCCTTTACTCTTCTCCACGCGTACCATATGCCTAAAATCGAAATTGTGGACATCAAGTCGCGTCCTTTGGCCAACGGATTGACTGAAGTAACAGCTACGATTCAAAACCAGCGGGCTATCCCAACGCACTCGGCGCATGACCTTCGTTTCAAAATCGAACGCCCTGACTACGTTACTTTAAAAAATGCGCAAGTTGTTGCAGGTATGATTGTGGAAAATGATGATTTGGGACTTACGCGTGAGCAAAAATACACGCCTCAGACCATTGAAGTAGCCAATATTCCTGGTACTGTTGGTGGCGGCTTTGGTGGCGGAGGTGGCTTTGGAGTAGGCGGCTTCGGTGGTAATAATGCCGTGAAAGTTCGCTGGATTGTAAAAGGCAAAGCCGATAAATGGACGGTAGAAGTCGATAGCCGTAAAGGAGGTATCGTTTCTAAAACGCAATAAAATAGGAACCCGATTTTAGGGAACGAATAATAAGTTCAAAAGCGGTTGGCGTGATGTCAACCGCTTTTTTAGTGTGCTGAGGCTTGCTCACACCCCGATTTTACGGGGATATTCTTGCTTTGTTGATTCCACCCACCGAAAACCAACGTAACTCACTACCGAAACAGCTACCAATACGCCCCAAAGCGTATAAAATCCAAAACGGGTGGCAATTTGGCCGCTCAATACAGGTGCTACCACTTGCGCCACGGAGTAGCACATCGAGTACAAAGCCGAATATTGTCCGCGATTTTGGGGAGTTGAACGCTCGATTGTGAGGGAGTTTAAGAATGGCATTGCCAGCATTTCGCTGAAGGTGATAGTCACGACGGCAACAGGCAGAATCCATATCATTCCAGGGAAGAGTACGAAAAGCAAGTAAGCCAAGCCGCACAATAACACTCCCCAGCCAATGAAGGTCAGTTTGGAACGGAGTTGCTCAATTCGATAAATCAACAGCATTTCGACGGCAGCTACCAACACCCCGTTCATGCCGAGTAATAGCCCAATATAGATTTCCTTGATTTTCAATTCAGAACGCCAAAACACAGGGACAATGGTAAAAAATGTCATAAAGCAAATTGCAAAAAGTACTGTAAATACCAGCATTCGCATAAAAACTCCGTCGCGAAAGGCCGATTGCGCACTGGTTACTTCTTGTTCGGGATGCTTGTGCTTTTCGGTAGAATTATCTCTGTTTTTTACCAATAACAATAAAAATAAGGCTGCCGACACGTTGGTAAGGCCATCGGCGATGAAGAGGTACTTGTACCCAATGGTAGCAAAAATTCCCCCTAATGCAGGCCCTATCGCCCACCCGATGTTGATGGCCAAACGGTTGAGCGCGTACGCCCGCGTTCGATTTTCGGGCGTGCTGTAATAGGCAATCGAAGTAGAATTGGCAGGACGAAACCCTTCGCCCACCAAATTGAGAAAAAAAGCCGTCGCGCAAAGTGTAGGAATTGTCTGCATGTGCATCAACACAAAAAATGTCATTCCTCCCAAGGCCAAACTGCACAATTGTACGTAATAATGGCCGAGTTTGTCGGTAAGTTTTCCACCCAAATAGACGCCCAAAATTCCTCCTGCTCCCGCACAACTTACCACTAAACCAGCGTCCGACAGGGTAAAATGCAGCGATTGGGTCAGGTAAACGCTCATGAAGGGAATCACCATCGTCCCGGAGCGGTTGATGAGCATCACGGCGGCAAGCAACCATATTTCGCGCGACATCCCGCCGTACGCGTTCCGATAAAGTGTGGCTGTTTTTTGTATCATGTTTTTAGCTGTGATTAAGTGCGTCAGAGACGCCAGAGCGTAGTGTCCCGAAAAGGTGTTCGGAACAAGCCCAAGGATGCATAAAACGAAAAAGGGTCAGTCGGTAATTTTTCGACTGACCCTTTTGAATCTATTGTGCTTTTACCAGTCTACAACGATACGCCGCGTTTCCACGGGATGAAATCGTCTTGGCCGAGGCGCTGGGCGTGGGTCAATTTACCACTTGCTACGGCGATGATTTCTTCGAGTAAGGCATCGGCATTTTCGGCGATGGTTTCCTCTCCTGTTACGACCGTACCGCAATTGAAGTCAATTACATCCGCCATTTTTTCGGCTAGTTTGGAGTTGGTTGACACTTTCATTACGGGGCAAATCGGGTTTCCTGTGGGCGTTCCTAAGCCCGTCGTAAACAAAATCACGGTGGCTCCTGCGGCGGTTTTCCCTGTGGTGGCTTCTACGTCGTTGCCTGGCGTACACACCAACTGTAAGCCTTTTTCGTGGGAAATTTCGGTGTAGTTGGTCACATCTTGAATCGGTGCGGAGCCTCCTTTTTTGGCTGCCCCTGCCGATTTAATGGCATCCGTAATTAAGCCATCTTTGATGTTTCCAGGCGAAGGGTTGAAAGCAAAAGCCGAACCTACGGCATCGGCCTTGCCCGAATAGTCGCGCATGAGTTTTTCAAACTTGGTGGCTTTTTCTTCCGTCACGCAGCGGTTGAGAAGTTCTTGCTCTACGCCGTGCAATTCTGGAAACTCGGCCAACAAGGTTTTTCCACCTAATGTCACTAAAATGTCCGATACTTGTCCCAAAACGGGATTTGCCGAAATTCCCGAGAAACCATCCGAACCGCCGCATTTTAGCCCAACTACCAGTTCGGTAATAGGTACGTCTTCGCGCTCACATTCGTTGGCTTTGATTAGTCCTAAAAACGTTTGCTTAATCGCCGCCGACATCATCGCCGCCTCCGTTCCTTGCTGTTGTTCAAAAATATACAACGGTTTATCAAACTTAGGACTGCGCTTGTGGATTTCGTCCATCAAGATTTTTTCTTCCGAGTTTTGGCAGCCCAAACTCAACACCGTCACACCTGCCACGTTGGGGTGAACGGCATAAGCCGCAAACAACGAGCAAAGCGTGTGGGCGTCTTGGCGTGTACCTCCGCAGCCACCTTCGTGGGTCAAAAACTTAATACCATCTACGTTTTTGAAAGGCCGATTTAAGTCACTCGACCACGGGCGAGGTGCTGAAGAATCGGTGAAAGGTGCTAATTTTTGAACTGTTTCTAACTGACCACTTTGGTACAAATGCAGCATTTCGCGTACTTGGTCGCGGTAAAGTTCAGGTTGTGCATAGCCCAATTCACGCTCAAAAGCGGTTTTGAGAGTCATTACGTTGCGGTTTTCGCAAAATACCAACGGAATCACCAACCAGTAGTTGTAGGTTCCTACTTTTCCGTCGGAGCGGCGGTAGCCTTTAAACGTCCGTCCCACCCACTTACTTACGTCGGGCGGGGTCCAGCTGTAAGGTTGGCGTTTTGCTGTACTGTATGGCTCAGAGTCGTGCTTGAGGTTATAAGTGGTAACGGGTTCGCCGCGTTTGATAGGCTGCGAAGCACGCCCTACCAAAACGCCATACATGGTGACAGCATCGCCCGTTTCCAAATCGTGGGTTACAAACTTATGCTTGGCATAAACGGTGTGGGGCAAGAGATAAGATTCTCCTTCAAAATCAACAACTTCACCCGCTGGTAGGTCGCGCAAAGCTACGATTACGTTGTCACTTGGGTTTACTTTTAATACTTTGTGAAGCATTTTAACAAATTGAGATGGGTGGCGTGGCCACAGTTATTAATTATTGGTTAATCTTGTAGGTTCTACAAAGGGTGTGTCTCTTCTACTCTTAATCTACTTTGTGTGACTACTAACTTTTAAGGAAAAAAGCGATTCTCGTGGCTTGATTTCAATATTAAGCGCCTTGAGCACGCTCAGAAGTGCTTGCTTCTGCTTACGAGTCATCTTAACGTCCAGCCTCAAACGCTGTTTGCGAATCGTGGAAGATGCACTCATTGGTCTTATTTTTTTGGTAAAATTAGAGAGATTATGATTTCTATCAAAAGCGGGTATGCGATTTGTGTTTACTTTTGCAAGATGGCTGAACAATTATCGTAATTGCCTCATCCATCGACTCAATCATTCATTCAAATTCACCGCGCGGGCGGCCCCGTCATTCATCCAATGGAATTCCGTATAGAAAAAGACACGATGGGAAAGGTAGAAGTACCTGCACACGTGTATTGGGGAGCACAAACACAACGCTCCATCATGAACTTCCCGATTGCCCAAGACATCAACAAAATGCCGAAGGAAATCATTCGGGCGTTTGCTTACTTGAAAAAAGCGGCTGCTATCACCAACTTTGAGGCAGGTATCCTTCCAGAAGACAAAAAGAATTTGATTGCACAGGTGTGCGACGAAATTTTGGCAGGTCAGCTCGATGACCAGTTTCCGTTGGTCGTTTGGCAAACGGGCTCAGGCACGCAGTCAAACATGAACTGCAACGAGGTGATTGCCTACCGTGCCCACGTAATCAACGGTGGCTCGTTGTTGGACGAAAAAAAATACTTAAACCCCAACGACGACGTCAATAAGTCGCAGTCTTCCAACGATACGTTCCCGACAGCGATGCACATTGCTGCCTATAAAATTTTAATCGAAGTCACTATTCCTGGCATCCAAAAACTCCGCGATACGCTCAAAGCCAAATCGGAGGCGTTTAAAGATGTGGTAAAAATTGGTCGTACGCACTTCATGGATGCCACGCCACTGACCCTCGGGCAAGAGTTTTCGGGCTATGTTTCTCAACTTGACCACGGCTTGCGCGCCATCAATAATACCTTGGCGCATTTGTCAGAATTGGCGTTGGGTGGAACGGCCGTAGGAACGGGTATCAATACACCGAAAGGCTATTCTGAAAACGTAGCGGGACACATCGCAGCGTTGACGGGACTTCCATTCATCACGGCCGAAAACAAGTTTGAAGCCTTGGCAGCCCACGATGCGGTAGTAGAAGCCCACGGTGCACTTAAAACAGTGGCTGTTAGCTTGATGAAAATCGCCAACGACATCCGTATGCTTTCGTCGGGACCGCGCGCGGGTATCGGCGAAATCTTCATTCCTGACAACGAACCTGGGAGCTCTATCATGCCAGGAAAAGTAAATCCTACGCAGTGCGAAGCCATGACCATGGTAGCTTGTCAAGTATTGGGTAACGACGTGGCTATCAACATCGGGGGCTCAAACGGCCACTTTGAGTTGAACGTGTTTAAGCCTGTGATGATTTACAATTTCTTGCACTCAGCCCGTTTGATTGGTGATGTGTGCGTGGCTTTCAACGATAAGTGTGCGGTAGGTATCGAACCATTGACAGAAAATATCCGTAAGCACGTCAATAACTCATTGATGTTAGTGACGGCCTTGAACCCTAAAATTGGTTATTACAATGCAGCGGCCATAGCGCAAGATGCCCACAAGCGTGGTATTACTCTTAAACAAGCTGCTCTTGAGTTTGAACTTAAAGGCTTGGATTTTACGCATATGACCGAAGCACAGTTCGACGCATGGGTTCGCCCCGAAGACATGGTGGGTGGGTTGAAATAGTTTATATCTTGTTCAGCCTAAATGCCTTAGGTTAGGGTTTTTGAACTCCGATGAGTGCTCTATACAACGAACTTGCTAAGGTCTACGACCAAATGTACCAGCAACTCTTCGATTATGACCGAGAGTTTGCCTTTTATCATCAGCAATTACAAAACTCCGCAGCCCAGTCGGTTCTCGAACTGGGCTGCGGTACAGGTAATCTTGCCCAACGCTTCTGTGACACAGGCTATGATTATTGGGGCATCGACTTGAGCGAATCTATGGTCACATTGGCTCGTCAACGCGTTCCAAAAGCCACTATTCATGCGGCTAATATGTGCAGTTTCGAGCTAGGACGTACCTTCGATATGATTTGTATCACAGGTCGAAGTATAAGTTATTTGGTTCATAACCAAGCGATAGAGCAATGTTTTTCGTCGGTCTTGCGTCATCTATCGCCCCAAGGAAAGTTTATTTTTGATGCTATTGATGCTGGCCCCCTTTTCAGTGATTTTCATCAAACCCGAACCGACGAAATTATTGTATCTCCTTACCGACGGCTGAGCCGAAGCACGCCCAATTTGACTACGGGCTGGACGTGGGACTGGGCGTCGGATTATTACGAAAATGAGATATTTATTGGTCGAGATGAGGTAACGCTACGGGCTTTTTTAGGAGAAGAACTTCGATTGTTAATGGTACGTAATGGACTCACTCTCAGTCAAATTCTTGAAAAAGAAGCTTATGCGTGGAAAGATGCCTATTTTATCGCTCATAAGTAAGGCGATTTTGGTCTAAAAGTTGTTGGTGGGCTTTATTGACTATACCGAGTCAAGCGACAATAAAAATTTTTGCGTCCGAAATGCTCGACCCCAAAGGGATAAAATACAAATTTTGTGTCGCGAACGACCTAGAAGAGTACACCCCCCCGTCGAACCAATAGTATAATTTCTATTTGATTTTTAAAGAAGCCATTAATAACGTGGCCAAATACGCTAGCACGCTTGGGGCAAGTGTTCAAATAGAAGAACGGGATGGGAACTTACTGGTGCGTTCGGTCATTGATGAAGGAACGGTGATTGTACTTACGTTGCCCTTGGCAGGCCTCATTACCGTTTCGTAACTATTTCAACCAAACGAAGCCTGTGTTACTTCCCCTTTCGGCGGTGATTATTACCGTAAATCAAGAGAAAAAAATCGCTAAAACGATTGAAGCCCTCAAAACCCTGACCGACGACATCGTGGTGGTGGACTCGGGCAGCAAAGATGCCACGCGCACTGTGGCCGCAGCCTTGGGCGCGTGCGTTTTTGAGCGGCCGTGGTCTGGGTATTCGGAACAAAAAAATTTTGGAAACGATCAAGCTAAGTACGACTGGATTTTGTCGGTGGATGATGATGAGGTTGTCAGCGATGAACTTGCAAAAAGTATTCGCGCAGCGTTTGCTTCGGAGCCGAAAGCCGATGCGTTTAATTTACCTTTCCGAACCGTTTTTGCGGGAAAACTCGTCCGTTTTGGCGGCTGGAATCCCGAAACCCACATTCGGATTTTTAACAAGAAAAAAATCCATTGGAATACCGATGCTGTCCACGAGGGACTCACCATTCGCCCCGAATATTCAGTTCAAAAACTCTCGGGCTACGTGTATCATTACACGGTAGATACTTTGGAGCAGTTTGCCCAAAAAACCGACCGTTATAGTACGCTATTTGCCGAAAAAGGAATAAAAGTGGGAAAAAGAGCAAATTTTGTCAAAATATACCTGAGTCCAGCTTTTCGGTTTTTGGTAGAGTATGTATTCAAATTGGGCTTTTTAGACGGCTATTACGGCTTATTTATTGCCAAAGAAAACGCGCGCTATACGTATTTGAAGTATAAGAAGTTGGGGGAGGGGAGGAAGTAGTTACTAGCGTAAATTAGTAAGTTTAGATTTAAAAGCGATTTCGTTCCTCAGCCGCCCTTGACTAGACTAATAACCAACCCAAAGAGCATTTGAAATCGAAAGAAAAAACTAAATTTGGCCAAAATTAACCACTAGACAGAGTTTATGTTATACCCCCGTTTTGACGAAAATGTTCATAAAGATAACTCCACGTTATGCGGCTAATTTTGCTCATTTTGATAACGCTCCTTTCCCGCTCGTGCCCTTTCTTTTTACTTCCCAACGTTAATAATACTTGAAGCCTTTAAGTAAGTGAGCATGATGCTCGCGGAGGCGATAGTAGTTATTGATTTGTAGGTGACTCCCAAACTTTTCCCCTAACTTTGTGGTAGTGTAAAAAAATGACGTAGATGATTGATTATTTAAGTGGCCTCAACGAACCCCAAGCGCAAGCCGTTACGCATGGCCCTGGGCCTTTGATGATTATTGCGGGAGCGGGTTCGGGTAAGACACGCGTGCTGACCTTCAGAATTGCCCATTTGATAGAAAATGGCGTAGATCCGTTTCGAATTTTGTCGTTGACATTTACCAATAAAGCCGCAGGTGAAATGCGGGCGCGTATCGAAAAAGTAGTAGGGTACGAAGCCCGTAATATCTGGATGGGTACCTTTCACGCGGTATTTGCCAAAATTCTCCGCATTGAGGCGCGTTTTTTGGGGTATACTTCCGATTTCTCCATTTATGATACTGACGATTCTAAGTCGTTGATTAAGAGCATTGTCAAAGAACTTAACCTCGACGACAAAACCTACAAGGCCAACGTCGTTTTTAACCGTATTTCGGGGGCAAAAAACAACCTTATTTCGGCTGATGACTACTTGGCGAACCCGTTGTTTCGGGCCGACGACGAAGCGGCCAAACTCCCCGAAATCGGCCGTTTGTACAAAGCCTACACCACGCGCTGTTTTCAGGCCAATGCGATGGATTTTGACGATTTGTTGTTCAATACCAACGTGCTTTTTCGCGATTTTCCTGAAGTTTTGAACAAGTACCAGCACAAATTTCAGTATGTGATGGTGGATGAGTTTCAGGATACCAACGTGGCGCAGTACCTGATTACCAAAAAGTTATCGGCGGTGCATCGTAACATTGCCGTAGTGGGCGACGATGCCCAAAGTATCTACGCCTTCCGTGGAGCCAATATTCAGAATATTCTCAATTTTGAACGCGATTTTCCCGAAGTACGGGTGGTGAAGTTGGAACAAAATTACCGTTCAACCCAAACTATTGTTAACGCGGCTAATTCGGTGATTGCGCGTAACAAGTCGCAATTGAAAAAGAACGTTTTTACGACCAACGACGAAGGAGGATTGATTGACGTGGTGAAGGCAAGTTCGGACAACGAAGAAGGGCGATTGATTGCCACGGCGATTTTTGAAGAAAAAGTAAACAAAAGCTTACGGAACACCGATTTTGCAATTTTATACCGCACCAATGCCCAATCGCGGGCATTTGAAGAAGCCCTCCGCCGACTTAATATCAAGTACCGAATCATTGGGGGGGTGTCGTTTTACCAACGTAAAGAAATCAAGGACTTGTTGGCGTACTTGCGTTTTATCGTAAACCAAAACGACGAAGAAGCCTTCAAACGGATTATCAACCTGCCCAAACGTGGCATTGGTGATACTACAGTGGCCAAAATTTCCGTCTCTGCCGCTGAACACCGCGTACCAATTTGGGAAATTGTTTCCAATATCTCTCGGTACGTGGCGGGGCGTGCTACGTTGCCCATTGAGAGTTTTGCTACTCTGATAAAGAGTTTCAAAATTTTGCTGGAAGAAGGCAAAGATGCTTACACTGTTGCCTCTCACGTAGCCAAAGCTTCGGGGATTTTGCGGGAATTGTACGAAGACAAAACAGTGGAGGGCTTGAGCCGCTACGAAAACGTACAAGAATTGCTCAATGCCATAAAGGAGTTTGTGGATAATGCCGATAACGAAGACAAAACGTTAAGTTCGTTCTTGCAAACGGTATCCCTTTTGACCACTGCCGACGAAACCGAAGACGATGGCGATACCGACCGTGTGACGCTAATGACGATTCACGGAGCGAAGGGGCTTGAATTTAAAAATGTATATGTCGTAGGTCTAGAAGAAGGTCTATTCCCAAGCCAAATGATGCTTGAAAAACGCGAAGATTTGGAAGAAGAGCGGCGACTGTTTTACGTGGCCATTACCCGTGCCGAAACTAAACTGACGTTTTCGTACGCCGAAAGTCGCTACAATTGGGGGCGTCTTAATATGTGCGAACCCAGCCGCTTTTTGTTTGAAGTCGACCAGCGATACTTGATGATGGCCAAAGGGCGTCGTTCGGGAGGTATGGACGACTACCGAAACAATGCGGAGCCGTCGTCGATGAATTTTATTCGAAAAGAACCAACGGCTTGGGCAAAAAAAACTTCAGAAGCACCATCGCAGCAAGGAGCTACGCCTGCGCGGGCGCTGGGTAATGCTCAAGCAAAATCAGCACCCGTTCCCCAAAATTCGATTCCTTCGGGCGATTTTGTCCCGAGCGATACCTCAAACTTAGAAGAAGGTAACCGCGTAGAGCACCCGAAATTTGGGAAAGGAACGGTTAAGAAAATGGACATCAATGGCACCGACCGCAAAGCCATCATCGACTTCGACGGTGCGGGGGAGAAGACCCTTTTGTTGAGTTTCGCTAAGTTGAGGATTTTGCGGTAGACGAAATCAAGCCTAATTTGGGTTTGTTTAACCGAATTATGGAAATAAGTTGGATAAATAATTTTAATACGGTGGGGAACGAAGTAAGAGAGTTTGTAGAAGAAAAGCATTGATATCCAGAGGATTTGTTGCGCTTTGGGTGAGCGAAGATACGCTGGCGAATTGGTATTATCAACGTCTATGTGCTGCTGGCAACCAGTTTCGCTATGCTGACTGGTGCATTCAAGCTGTTTTGGCTCTCAAAGCCGTTTTTTAACTTGCATTTAGAAAAACGAAATAGTTGATTCAGAGTGTGTTAGCTACTGTGAAGAGCATCTAAAAGAGCCAAGCTACACTCAATTATGTCGCCGATAGGCCAAAGTAGTAGCTTTTTCAACCCCAGTTCCTTCTAAGGATAATGCCCTTCATCTTGTCATCGATATTACTGTGTTAAAAGCGAGTGGCTGCCCTTTAGTGAGGTATTCAAAAGGGTCATTTTTTACGGCTTATACTCCGTTAGTAATCGTGACGTAAGCAGTGAGTAGAATAAACTCCACGAGCGGGAGACTTGCTTTGTCAATTCAACTCTGTGGGCGTCGGGTAGTTTTATGTCGCAAATAACTGCTTGAATATCTTGTTTTTCTAAAAGTAGCAAAAGCCGAACGCGCATCACCTGCTTCGCTGACGTGGTATCCTTCTAGTTCTAAGATGCGTTTGAGCAACCCACGTAATTTGACTTCATCGTCGATGATGATGAGGTTTGTCATAGGTAGGTTTATCCGTTAACTGTAGTTGGCTTATCGTTTTGACTTCTGATAACAGTTAACGGATAACAATTAATATTTTATTTACCTTCGTACTCCGCCAATGTCTCACGTAAGAACTTCAAGAAAGGAGCTGAAAATTCTTTGCGCTTGAGGGCAAATTTGACGGTTGTTTTCAAGAAATCAAGTTTGTTGCCAATGTCGTGGCGCTCGCCTTCGATGCGGTGGGCGTAGATATTTTCACGACGAAGTAAGATTTGGAAAGAATCCGTCAACTGAATTTCGCCACCTTTTCCCTTGCCTGTTTGCTCAATCGCCGTAAAAATTTCGGGAGAAAGAATATAACGTCCCGCAATCGCAAGGTTCGACGGTGCTGCTTCAATAGAAGGTTTTTCGACGAGGCTGTCGAGTTTCATAATGGTTTCGCTCAAAGCGTCGCCACCCACAATTCCGTAACGGTTAACTTTTTCGCGAGGAACGGTTTCTACGGCAATGACTGTGCTTTGGTACTGCTCATAAGTATCGATGAGCTGCTGGGTAACAGGAATCACCGAGTCCATGATAGTATCGCCCAAAAGTACCGCAAATGGCTCGTTACCAACGTGTTGCTTGGCGTAATAAATGGCATCTCCGAGGCCGTTGGTTTCGCGCTGACGGACGTAATGGATGTTGGCCATATCGGATAAGCGGCGCATTTCGTTCCAAAGCAACTCATCTTGTTTTTCTTCCAACTTCGCCTCCAACTCTACATTGCGGTCAAAGTGGTCTTCGATGGCGCGTTTGCCACGGCCTGTGATGATAAGAATATCTTCAATTCCCGAATCGACAGCTTCTTGCACCACGTACTGAATGGTCGGCGTGTCGATGATAGGAAGCATTTCCTTGGGTTGAGATTTGGTAGCAGGTAAGAATCGAGTACCTAGACCTGCGGCGGGTATAACGGCTTTACGAATCATTGTGGTAATTAAAAAATAGAACGTAGTCTATATTAGTTTTTAATAAAAAAAACAACTACTTATTTGCCATACAATGTTTTGGCAGCAGGTTCGTATTTGTCGCCTGCGGTCCAGTAAGGCTTTACGGGTTTGTTGCCAATGAGGCGAGCCGTATAGGCAAACGATTGGCAGAATTTCAATAAGTAATCAAAATCGACCGAGTCAGGATTGTCGGTGGCTTGGTGGTAATACTTGGCAATTTCTCCGTCAAAACTCTTAAAACCTGGGGCGAAATCAGGGGCGGGGATACCTTTGACGGCCAAACTAACGTTGTCTGAGCGGTCAAATAACCCTTGCTCGGGCGATGGGTCTCCAAAAACGCCTAGCCCAAACGCTTTGCAACCGGCTTCAATTTCGGCTTTGCAGTTGGTGCGGTCAAGCCCAATGACTGACACAAGGGTTTTGTCGGCATAGCCTGCACCGTCGCTGTTGAGGTTAAAAACGCATTGATTGAGTGGAACTAGTGGATGGTCGGCGTAATATTTACTTCCCAACAAACCTACTTCTTCGCCCGTATAAGCAATGAGTAAAATCGAACGTTTAGTGGGTTTGAGCGAAAGGGTTTTGGCCGCCGTAAGCATGGCCACCGTTCCGAAGGCGTTGTCGCGTGCACCGTTGAAAATACTATCGGCAGCGGTGTAGGTATTACCACCTTTTTTACCCATTCCTACATGGTCGAAGTGCGCGGTTACGACTACGTACTCGTTTTTAAGGATAGGGTCGGTACCCTCAATTATCCCCACTACATTGTGCGATTTGACGGAAGTTTGCTCGCGGCCAGTGGTTTTGAAGGTAGCCTGCGTAGCGCCACTTTTAAACAAAGCGACGTATTTTTTCTGTTGTCCATTGACCCACACGTGCGCCACGGCATCGCCCAAGCCGTTGTCTAAGCTTGTTTTTTCTCCTCCAAAATAGCGAGAAGCAAAGGACCACGGAATTTGAGCCGTAAACAGTTCTATCAATAACGCCGCTCCTTTTTGCGTGGCGATTTTACGCTTTTCGTTGGAGGCAGTAAATAGCTCTTGGGGCGTTTTGGATTCGGGGGTGCCAATTTGAGCTACCACAATTTTTCCCTTTACATCCGTTTTATAATCATCGGCCAATCCATATCCTACAAAGACGATATCAGCAGTTAGGTTGGCTGTACCACTTCCTAAAATCACAAATTCTTTGTTGACCTGGAGCGTATCGTTGTTAGCAATGAGTACGCCCTCTTTGGCCGATTTTTGGATGGCAAAAGGAACCGATTGTAAATAATCCGTTTGGCCTGGTGCGGGCTTAATGCCTAATACGCGGAATTGTTCGGCGATGTAGCGCGATGCCACCAAATTCCCCTGTTCGCCCGTGCGGCGTCCTTGCAATTCGTCCGATGCTAAAAAGCGCATGTGCATTTCTACTTCGGCACGAGGGTGTTGGGTTTCGGGTAATTTGTTAGGGGCTTGTCCTATCGCAAATTGCGATGCGAGGATCAAAGCAATGGCTGTTTTTTGGACGATGAAACGCATGAAAATGTTGATGATTGGTTTATGGTGACTGGGATTAAGCGCTCTCCAAAATCTTGGGGCCGTCTTGGTTGATTTGTGAAACATAGCGCTTGGTAGTAATGCCCACACTGCCAAAGGCTTCGCTCATGGCTTTGGCGACGCGGTCGGCGGTTTCGCGACCACGGCTCAAGGCAAACATCGAAGGCCCCGCTCCCGAAATGCTGCAACCCAAAGCGCCGTTGTTGAGGGCGGCTTGTTTTACGTGGTCAAACTCAGGAATCAAAATCGAACGTACAGGCTCGATGATGACATCGACCATAGAGCGACTGACCAAGTCGTAATCTTCTTGCATCAAGCCCGCAATTAGCCCCGCCACGTTGCCCATTTGCGAAATGGTGTTTTTGAGCGAAACCTCGTTGCGAAGGATGTAGCGCGCGTCTTTGGTATTGACCTCCACATCGGGATGGACAAGGGTGCAGTAAAGTTCGTTGGGGACTTTTACCTTAAACACATCCAAAGGGTTATAACTACGAATAACGACAAATCCTCCCAAAAGCGAAGGCCCTACGTTGTCGGCGTGGGCGGCTCCGCAGGCAATGCGCTCGCCTTCCATGGCAAACGGTAGGAGTTCTTGGCGGGAAAGCGGACTCCCCAATAATTCATTGATGGCAAATACACCTACAACCGAACTTGCTGAACTTGAGCCCATGCCGCTACCCAATGGCATATTTTTGTGTAGAGTTACCTCTACGCCTTGGGTAGACCCGATATGTTGTAAAAATTTGAGCATGACCACCGTCACAGCGTTGCGTTCAGGGGCGCGGGGCAGGCGGCCGTTGTCGCCGATAATATCTTTGATAACCACCCCTGGTTCGTCGCGTTTGCGAAGTTCGACAATGTCGCCAGGTTGGTCGAGGGCAAATCCAAAAATATCAAACCCACAGGCTACGTTGGCAACAGTAGCTGGGGCAAATGCTTTAATGTAATCCATGTTTCAATGAGATGATAAGGCGGAGTGATAATTTGACAAAAGTACATAAAAACCTAAAAAAACAGCACGACTTCAAAAGCCGTGCCGTGGGGAGTAAAATAGAGGTAAATGCGAATCAGAGGGCGAAGCCGAGTTTGAGTTTGAGAAGGAAGTTATTAATACCCAAAACGTTGGCTTTTTGTCTAATAATCCCTTTGTAAGGTTTAGGTCAACAAAGCCATTTTTAAATAATTTTCGTTGGTAGCCTAGCAGTAACCTTGCATTGATGAACGTAGGAGTAAAACTGCATGAAAATAAGATAGTGCCTATTTTAGAAACTCTCTATCTTCCTCAAAAGATTTTCTGCAAGCTATATTGGAAGAAATAGTTTGCTAATTATTGTCGAAGGAAAGACAATAAAAAAGCTCTTGGGTAAAATGCAAGTAGTTCTTATAAACTTCATCTTCCAAGCCGCTACTTCTCGATGGGTGTAGCCTTCCACTTCAATCAGCACAAATATCGCTCGTGCGCCTTCGGGTGGGTTCAAAATGGGTTTTTCGAGGTAGGCGGCGTCAATGGCATCGTTGCCCCAATCGACCGATGAGGTGTTGGTAGGGAGCGTTTCCATCAACAAATAAGCAGGTGTTTGCTACGAACTTCGGTGCGCTTTACGTACCAAAATCGCTTCTATCCACGCTCTTAGTATTGCTTTACTACGGTACTGACTCAAGTTCTAAAAAACGGCTAAAAACGTATCTGCAATACACTATTGGCTTGGTCAAAGTCACCTGTCATCCGATATGCGAGAGTGTACATGGCCGTTTTTTAGCGGTCATAAAGCAGCCGGTTGAGCAGAGCGGTCGTGTTGGATGCAGCGTTGAATCAGTTCTTTTTCAGTCATGAGTGGCACATTCAACTACAAAGAGAGAAGGTTGGAATGAGAGAAAAAAATAAGTAAAAAGAGTTGAGCGATAAGGGATGAGAGGTTCAGAAACCTGAGGTGTTGAGCCAGTGAAGGCACCGACCAAACCATTCGTCGAACGACGGTGTTTT
>JALQYJ010000031.1 GCA_023254175.1 Runella sp.
CATTAGACCCCTACCGTGAGATTGCCGACATCGACGAAGAGAGCAACAGTTTCCCACGTCAGCCGACGCAACCAACGCGTTTCCAGATGTTTAAAGGTGGCGGTTTCCAACGTGGTGGCTCTAACCCGATGCGTGAAGCCCAACAAGCTCAGCCGCCGAAGGCAGGGCAGCAGGGAGGCGCTAAAAACGAGTAATTTTTTTACCCATCAATCATACATAAACGAATGTCACAACGAGTCAATCTCTCCACTGGAGCCCCCTGGGAAGCTATTATTGGTTATTCCCGCGCAGTCCGTATCGGCAACATTATTGAAGTCACAGGTACAGTCGCTGCCGATGAAAATGGCCCCGTAGCCGTCGGAGACGCCTATGGCCAAACCAAATTTATCATTGAGAAAATCGAGAAAGTGCTCGTTCAAGCAGGCGCCTCGCTCAAAGATGTCGTAAGAACGCGTCTATTTGTGACAGATATTGCGCAATGGGAAACGTACGGACGCGCACACGGAGAGTTTTTTGGAGAGATTCGTCCTTGTACGACAATCGTCGAAATAAGCAAACTCATTTCTCCCGAATACCTCATTGAAATTGAAGTAACGGCTATTTTACAAGGAGCCTAAAATTCATTCATTTATTCAACCTCCCGAAAGTCCAAAACTCTCGGGAGGTTTTTTTATTATTAAATATATTGATTTCCAAGCGCTTTAGCATCTGCCACAAAATCTCGCACGCGCTGTTCTTCATCAATTTTACAAATCATAAGTACCCCATCGTTTTCAGCGACAATGTACCCTTCCAACCCCTGTACTACCACTAGCTTGTCTTTAGGCATTTTGATAATGCAATTTTTGGTATCGTAAAGCATCAGCTTACCATCCGTTGCATTTCGTTCTTCATCTTTGGTCGAAATATCATACATCGACTTCCAAGTTCCCAAATCGGACCAACCCAAATCGCTCAAAACAACAAATACATTTTCTGCTTTTTCCATGATACCAAAGTCAATGGAAATATTTTTGCAAAGCATGTATGCTTTTTCGATGAACTCTTTTTCAGTTTCAGTATAGTAATCGCTTTTACCTTCGGCAAATACCTCAGCTACTTCGGGCAAATGTGCCTCAAACGCCTTAATAATAGTATTGACACTCCAGATAAAGATACCTGCGTTCCACACAAAATCACCACTTTCCAAAAACTTAATGGCAATTTCGAGTTGAGGCTTTTCGGTAAATGTTTTTACTTTTTTGACCAACCCTTCAGAAGGCAAATACTGAATGTACCCGTAACCCGTATCAGGTCGAGTGGGTTGGATACCCAACGTAATCAAGACCTCCTCTTGAGAAGCAGTCTCAATTGCCACTCCAATTTTTTCTTTAAATATCTCTTCTTTTAAAATAATATGATCGGCGGGAGCTACCACTACCGTTGCCTGAGGGTCTTTAGCCGCAATTTTATAACAGGCATATGCAATACACGGAGCGGTATTACGGCGGTTAGGTTCCAGCAATATTTGATCATCGGTCAGGAAAGGTAACTGCGTTTTTACTAACTGATAGTACTCCGAACTCGTTACCACATAAATATTTTCGTCAGGACAAATACCTTCGAATCGACCCGCAGTTTGTTGAAGTAATGTTTTCCCAGTTCCTAATACATCATGAAATTGTTTCGGATTATTGTTACGACTAAATGGCCAGAAGCGAGTTCCGACTCCCCCTGCCATGATGATTACGTATGTATGTTGATTCATTAATCTAAGGTCAAAATAGATGAATAGGTGTAATTGAACTCGTTAGCGCGTGATTCTCTCCACATTTTTCCAGTAATTTTCTATACGCAAAGCTACGTTTTCTCGGATGCTCTGCCAAAAAAGATTAAAATCTGCGCTATGCCAGACCTTGGTACGAAGGAAGATACGCCCTTTGACGTAGGGTTTGTGTATCCACAAGAGACCTTGGTGTACTTGGGCATCGGCCAACTGAGGATAAAAAGTAAACCGCAATCCCACCCCTCCTTTATTGAGTTTTTTAGGCGCATACTCTTCATCTAAACGCCACGTTAGGGGATTAGTACATACAGCCGTCGAAAAATGATAGGTTTGGTACTTTTCGGGGAAATAGTTTCGTAGATAGGTGTGCCAAGATGCAAAGCCTCCCGTTTCCTCGGGATCGCGAGCAGGTTTAATAAATTGAAACTCGTCTGGTTGGGCAGGCGGCCCTGCTATATCACCTACCAGATAAGCAAAAACCAGTTTTTGTTGCAACAGTTTTCCGTCAAAGAACTCTTTGAGAAGCCGTTTGGCGTGTAACGTACCTTGGCTATGCGACGCAATGACAACCGGTCGTCCTTCTTGATAATGGCTCAAATAATATTCAAATGCCTTCTTGACATCGCTGTAAGCCAAGTCAAGCGCTTGTTGTCTATCTCCTTGATTTGGTGTGACGAACGAATAATAATGCGCCTGCCGATACCTCGGTGCATAGACTCGGCACGAACCATTGAAAACCGAGGCTTGGTTTAAAATCGTTGACTCATCTACTTTTTTATTGAGGGCAGCATCGTTAATATCCGCATTCCATTCAAATGCTCCTTCTGGAGGTTGCTCCGTGTAAATGGTGGGGTGAACGAAGAATACGTCCACTGTTGCTTCCGCCTGTCGATCTTTCAACTCTGGAGCTTTTCGAGGTAAACTGTCAGCGGCATCCTTTTTAGTAGGTAATGCGGCCCAACTCGTTGTATGAGAATAATCTGGTGCAGCAGGGGCGGTCCCGATGTTATACGAATTCCGCAATACCACCTGTGAACTTCCACTGAGATACAGTCCTATTATCCCACTAATAGTCCAAAATAAACGTTTTTTCGAAAATTTCATTTTGTATTTTTCTAACAATTATGCGTGCCTAATAGTTTTATAATATGAATATACAAAGCGCAAATTGTAAATTATCTTTAAAAGAGCGAATATTACGCAGTAAAATTATTATAAGAGCAACTAAAACCAATTAAAACCTATGAGTAAATCACTACGTAATGCCGTATTGTACCTAACGGCATGGCTAGTCAGTGCAGGCGCGTTACTGGCTCAAACCAAACTATCGGGTAACATTACCGATGCAAACACGCGTGAGGGTTTAGTCGGAGTAAGCATTCAGGTAAAAGGAAAAGTAATTGGTACTATCACCGACTCAAAAGGGAACTTTTCTTTGACCACCACCACGCCTACCCCTTTTGCCTTGATAGTATCTTCGGTAGGATTTGAAACGCAAGAGATACAAGTTACTGGCAACCGCTCCGACATCAAAGTATCGCTTAAAGAACAAATAATGCTTGGCCAAGAAGTGGTAGTATCTGCTTCGCGGGTGGAAGAAAGTGTGATGCAATCACCTGTGACTGTTGAAAAAATGGACATCCGTGCCATTCGCGATAACGCCTCTCCGTCTTTCTACGATGGATTAGCTACCATGAAAGGGGTAGATATGGCTACGCAAAGTTTGTTGTTCAAGTCTATTAATATGCGTGGATTTGGCTCTACAGGAAACCCGCGTACAGTTCAGATGATTGACGGGATGGATAACTCAGCTCCGGGTCTTAATTTCCCAATCGATAACATCGTGGGGATGCCTGAACTAGACGTGGAAAGCGTTGAAATCCTCCCTGGTGCAGCATCAGCTCTCTACGGCCCCAATGCTCTTAACGGCTTGATTTTGATGAATAGCAAGAGCCCCTTCTTATACCAAGGCCTTAGCGCTGCGGTAAAAACTGGGGTAATGTCTGCCAGCAATCGTACACAAGTTTCTTCTCCATTTGGTGATGTTTCGATTCGTTATGCCAAAGCATTCAACAACAAAGTAGCGTTTAAAATCAACCTTAGCTACATCCAAGCTAAAGATTGGCAATCGACAGATTATAGCAACCTAAACGTTGGTGGAAATGCAAATCCGCTTAGAGGAGCCGGTACAAGAACAGACTATGACGGAACGAATATCTACGGCGACGAAATACAGGCTAACATGCAAACGGTGGCTAACTCGCTTATTGCAGCCAAATTATTGCCCTCTGCTGCATTAGCGTTAATTCCTAATACGAACGTGAGCCGTACTGGGCTTTTGGAAAATAGCTTGGTGGATAACAACGTGAAGAGCTTCAAATTTAATGGAGCGCTTCATTATCGGCTCTCAGAAAAAGTAGAGGCGGTTGGTCAAGTAAATTATGGTTTCGGGACGACTCTTTACACAGGTACTGGTAAATACTCGCTTCGTAATTTTAATTTGACGCAAGCCAAATTAGAACTCAGAGGGGATAACTTTACGTTGAGAGCTTACACAACCCAAGAGCGCTCAGGAGATTCATATACGGCTGGTTTAACGGCTGTATCAATGCTTAACTCTGTAAAACCTCACGCTAATTGGTTTGGAGAATACGTAGGAGCCTTTGCAGCCGCTCGTGGCGCAGGCATGGCCGAAGAACAAGCCCACCTAGTAGCTCGCCAAAATGCAGACAAAGGTCTTCCTACTGCTGGTACAGCTGAGTTCAACTCTTTATTAGACAAATACAGAAATATGTCTATTGCTCAAGGGGGGGGAGGCTTCCTAGATAAAACTAACTTGTATCACCTTGAAGGGGTCTATAACTTCAAAAACCAAGTTAAATTTGTTGACCTATTAGTAGGTGCCAATTATCGTCAGTATCAACTTCGCTCTGAAGGAACACTTTTTGCTGATTTAAAAGATGGCCGTGATGGAACCATTCCTATCAATGAATACGGTGCTTTTGTACAAGCTGGTAAAAAACTCTTTGGTGATCACCTCAAGTTATCGGCCTCGCTCCGTTATGACAAAAACCAAAACTTTGAAGGACAGTTCTCACCAAGGGTTTCGGCTGTAACGACATTTGGCGACCAAAACATCCGTCTTTCTTACCAAACAGGCTTCCGAATCCCAACCACACAAAACCAGTACATTGACCTACAAACACCTGGAGGAACATTGGTGGGTGGTCTGCCTGAATTTGACAAACGCTACAACCTTGGCACGGGAGTACTTCGTGAAACACTCGTAGATTTTTCTATTAATCCATCAAAGTACGTCACTCAAGCAGTGATTGACCAAGCTAGAGCTTACGCAACAGCAGCGGTTACGGCCCAACTTTCAGCAATTCAAGCGGGCGTAACGGCGGCTGTTCAAGCTCAAGTGACCGCGGCCGTTCAGGCACAAGTAAGTGCAGCCGTTGCTGCAGGGCAAATTCCTGCCGCAAACGCAGCAGCAGCAGTTCAGGCAGGGGTAGCTACTCAGATGGCTACCGACGCAGTGAAGCAGTCGATTGCTACTAATGTACAAAATGAGGTAGTAAAGCAAGTAACTGCCGTGACAACACAGGTTGCTCCAGCTTTTGCGCTCGCAACATTGCCTAAATATCAAGCCAAAGCTCTTCGCCCAGAACGTGTAAAATCGTTTGAAATTGGGTACAAAGGTCTTATTAGCAAAAAATTGATGTTAGACGCTTCGTATTACTATAGTGTATATCAAAACTTTATCGGAGGAGTAACTATTGTAGTACCAACCGCTGCCGTAGGGCCTGGCTTACCAATCGCTTCGGGGCTAGCTAGTGGTAGCACCCGTGCAGGCTTCTCTCGGCCAGCCAATAGTGATAAGGACATCGTCGTAACAGGTTTCTCTATCGCACTTAACTACTCGCTTCCAAAAGGCTATTTTATGGGAGGAAACTTTGCCAACAACGTATTGAAAGATTTTACCCCTACGCCTGAGCTTCCTTATTCTGGATTCAATACGCCTCAAAATCGTTTTAACGTTAATTTTGGCAAGCGCGCTGGTAGTGGTGAAAAATTTGGGTTTAACATCGCTCTCAAGCACCAACAAGGGTTTATCTGGCAATCAAGCTTTGTTATTCCAACAACTACTGGAGTACCTTTGTTCTCGAACACCGACGTTCCTGCTTTTACCAACTTAGACGCTCAAGTAAGCTACAAACTGGCTAGCTTAAAATCTCTCTTGAAAATCGGTGGGACTAACATTGGTGGAAAGCCTTACATCCAAGCCTTTGGAAGTCCAGCCATTGGCTCGATGTACTATGTTTCGTTGACTTTCGACGAGCTACTTAATAAATAAACATCTCTCTAACAAACAGCAAACGGCTTCGGGGTAACTCGAAGCCGTTTTTATATTGTACCAAAACTCAGCTACTATTTCCCAGTCAATTTATTAACTAGCCAGCCCGTCATTCGTTCGTTTTGTTCGGGGTATGTCCAGTGCCCCGTTTCAAGCGCTAAAAACAACTCTTTAGGGGCTGAAATAACGTTATAAGAGGCGTACATCGACGTTGGCGGACAGGTTTCATCGTTGAAGCCCCACGAGTAGTACCCTGGAACTTTAACTCTCCGTGCAAAATTTACCACATCATAGTAGCCAATCGTTGCCACTTTGTCGGGTTTATTGCCAAATGCAATCGTGTTTTTGTCAAAATAATGCGGCCATCCTCCTGCACGCCCTTTCAAGTACCCCGTCACATCTGATAGGGCTGGATAAAACGCCCCCAGCCACTTGACGCGACTGTCTAACCCTGCCGTTATAATCGACAATGCTCCGCCTTGGCTTCCTCCCGTTACGGCCAGATTTGTGCCGTCGTATTGCGGCAAACTCGTCAAGAAATCGTTGGCACGCAAACAGCCTAAGTACACCCGTTTGTAATAAAAGCGGTCGCGGTCGTCCATATTATACGCCCAATAACCGTTGAAAGCTCCTGCCCCCAAGTCGGCATATACCGAAGTTTCCATCGTCACTGGAATACCGTGGATTCCGATTTGCAACGTAATGATTCCTTTTTCGGCATTAGCAATATCTCCCCCGTACGGGCGCACGCCCGCCCCTGGTACGTGAAGCAAGGCAGGGTATTTTCCTTCTTTTTTGGGAACGCACAAAATCCCGTAGAGGCGCGCTCCTACGCGAAAATTCTGGATATTGACGTGATAAACGTTTACCTTTTCTGTACAACGTTCGGGCAAGAGCGTCATTTTTGCGTCCAAAGGAATTTTGGCTAAATCTGCCTTTGCATTAGTCCAAAATGTATCAAAGTCTGAGGGGTTATCAACCGTCGGCTGAATACTCAATGGGTCAAAGCCCGCCGTAGCTAGCCCTTTGTATTCTTTCCCATCGATTTCTGCAAATGCGATACAGCGCAGAAAACCAGCCATTTTCATGGTACCAGCATCTACCGTCAGCGAGCCTGTTGGGAGTGAAAGGGTTTCTTTTTTTGTCGGCTCCATTTTTTCAGGGCCAACTTCGTAACGAATACGGGCATTTTTCACCAAATTGCCATTTTGGAGTACCGAGATGGTAAACTTCACATTTTCGCCCGCCTTGTACGTCCAGTCGAAGTGATCGGGAGCCACTACTACTTTGTAAAATCGTTCGGCAGGTTGCCCAAGTGCCACCCAACTAATAAAAAGGTAAATGGACACAAAAAAGCTCTTTTTCATGTGGTAGAGATTAAGGTTTGAATACTATAAAATGTAAAAAGAAGACGTATACAAAAGGACACTTGCCTCTTTTTCTATGCACATTTTGTATTTTTGCTCCTTAAAAGGTCTAATCTAGCGTTTATCTTGACCTCTGCCCCACAAAAAGTCGTTGTTTTACCAGATGCTGGCTCTGAAAACCCTTTTCAGTACGAGCTAGTTCGCTATCTACAAAGCCAAGGGTTAGATGTTGTAGTTGGGAAAAAATATACCATCGGCTCTACTTGGAAAGGCATTTTGACGCATCGCCCTACGGTACTCTACTACGATTGGGTGCATAGTTTTATTTTGGGTAAATCGCGCTTATGGACCTACCTCAAATCGTTGATTTTTGTAGTTGAAATTTTGGCCACACGCTATTTGTTCAAAATTCGTATTGTTCATACACTTCACAACCTCCAAAACCACGCAGGGCTTTGGCTTCGTTGGGAACGTTTTATGTATGGATTTTTTCTCAAAAAATGCCACAAAATCAGAGTGTATTCGGAAGAAACGCGCCAAACGGCCATCGAACAATTTTCTCTGCTGCCCGAGCGCATAAAGGTGATTCAGGATTTGCCTTATCATTTGTACTACCCCAACACTCTCTCCAGAAACGAATGCCGAAAACGGCTGAGCCTTAAAGACGATGAGTTTGTGTATTTGTTTTTTGGTGAAATCAAACCCTACAAAGGTGTCAGCGATTTGATTGATGCCTTTTCTAAAATAGCTCGTCCCAACGACCGCTTAGTGATTGCAGGCAAAAGCTACGACTCCACTTTTTTTGCGCCTATTGAAAAGGCCGCCCAAGCCAACTCTTCTATACTTCTTCACCACCGTTTCATTCAAGACGACGAAGTCCAAATATTTTTCAACGCTGCCGACGTGGTCACGCTGCCGTTTATTCGCATCGACCATTCTGGTTCGATCGACTTGACACTCTCGTTTCGTAAACCCATTGTTACGCTAAAAACCGACGCCACCGCTCGGATGTTGGCGCACCAATCCACACTTCTGTTTGAAACACCCTCCCAACTCCCCACTTGTCTAAAAATCGCGCCCGAGTTGCCCCTCGAAACGATTGGCGACAAAAATTTTGCCATTGCTGATTCAACCAATTACCGCGACCTTACCTTACTTACCACCCTGTGAAAGAAAAATTAAAAACCCTGCTTCGGAAAAACCTCATTTATCAGCTCAATCAGCTACGATTGCAGTGGCAGAGTATTCCCTATCGGCTTGGGGATGGGGTGGAATGCCCTATTTGCCAGAGCCATTATCGGGCTTTTATGCCTTTTCGGTATCGGACAAATGCCTATTGCCCCAATTGTAAGTCGCTTGAAAGGCATCGATACATTTTTTTAGCCCTCCGCGACCGTCTTGGTTTTTTCTCAGCTCCCGGCAAAAAAGTGCTGCACTTTGCACCAGACATCTGCCTGATTTCCAGCATTAAAGCGTCACCGTACATCGACTACGTCACGGCCGACTACATGACGTCTTTTACGAGTAGTATTACCGTCAAACCCGACCATATAATGTCGATTGATGACATTAAATTTGACAATGATACATTCAACGTAGTAATTGCAATTGGAATTTTGGTGATGGTTCCCGACGATACGAAAGCCATGCGTGAAGTACTACGCGTACTTAAACCTGATGGTTATGCCGTTTTTCATGATCCCATCAACAAGGACTTTCCAACCTCATTTTCGGATGCTAAATTGACCAAAGAAGAAAAACAAAAGTTGTATCACAGCCACGACCAACGGTGGTATTACGGCGCCGATTATGCCGACCGCTTGCGCGCACAAGGGTTTAGTGTGGAAGACGATACTTTTATCCAAACCATTGATTACAAACGCTATGGCATCTCGCCCACAGAACGGGTATATATAGCTCGAAAAACCACATGAAAATCGTATTTTGTACCAATGCTTTCGAAAATGTCACCAACGGCCCCGTCCGATTTGCGAACATTATTCTCGAAATCAACCAACGTTTTCCCGAACATGAACTACGGGTTTTGACCGAAGATGTGTCTGACAAACACCTCGCTTCGCTCCAATACGTACATAAAGTTACCGTCAACATTCCACGATTATTGAAGCCAATTGGGCAAATTTTACGATGGTTTATTTATTATCGCCACGTCAAAGCCTTGGAGAAGTCGTTTGATTTTAATGTATTGGTCTATATCAATTCGTTCAATGGTATGTGGGCCAGTTTGGTTTCCAATAAGCCTACGGTCGGCATGATTAACGACGAAAAAAACATGCTAGCAACATGGGGCAACTTTGAGTGGAAACCTCTGTGGTTCAAACGGTTTATATTTCAACAATTTGAAAGACTTTCAGCTAAAAAACACCGCCTTGTGATTGCCAATTCGGAGTTTTTGCAAGAGCGAATTCAAAAAACTTACCAATTGCCAACAGCGAAGGTGACAAAACTCTACAAAACTATCCCTCTCGAAGGCATTGAGTTCAACCCTCATCGTTCATTTGGGAATCCTATTAATGTGCTGTTTGTAAAAGCCGATTATTTGGTAGGACAACTGCCATTAGTAGTAGCAGCCCTTAAAAACCTTTCACAGTATTCGTTTCACCTTACCGTCATTGGCCCCGAGCCTTGGTTTGAAAAACACCTTCGTTCGTTTTTTATGAATACTCCCAATATCCAACTCGATTACCAAGGCCCCCAACCCCAAGCACGCGTGTACGAAGCGATGCGCAGCCACGACATTTTTTGTGTGCCATCGTATACGGAAGCCTTCGGTGTGGCCAATATCGAAGCCCTTGCCCACGGTATATCGGTAATTAGTTCGCACGTGGGCGGAATTCCCGAAGTGGTTGATAATGCGAACAATGGCTGGTTGATTGAGTCGGGGAGCGTAGAAAGTTTGCAATTAGCTTTGTTAGAGTGCATCGAAAACCCGCAATTACGGCGACAAAAAGCCGAAAACGGGCGAAAATTCATTCAAAAATTTTCCAAAGGCGAAATGTTACGCAACTTTGTACAAATGCTTGAATCGGTAGTTGACACACGCTAACCGACGCAGAACGATAACTTATGCAATGGCGAGGGATTTTTCGAAACAGAGAATTGTGGGATTGGCACTTGATGATGTATTTCCTCAATATTTTCTTGGTGGTCTACGGCTACGGGTTACGAGGCGAGGCATTCCAAGCAGCAAAACTATTCAGAACAGGCCTCGTGGTAGTTGCTTTGCTTGGAGTTGTATTTGCCCAAGGCCAAGTAAAATACATTTTTAATCAGCAAAAAAACTGGGCGCTTTACGGATTTATCGGCCTCAATCTCATTGTTTTACCCTTCAGTGTCAATGTATTGTGGAGTTTTGAGCGCCTTGCCGCATGGATTCCTTTTTTGATTTATAATAACTACTTTATCATTTACCTCTTTAAGCAATATTCCAAAGACGAAGCAAAAATCAAGCTGCTACAAATTTTCAGTTTGGTGTATTTTTATCCAGTCGTAGTAATGTTTGGGACAGGAATGGCCTTTCAAACGGAAAACGTTTACGGCCAATACGTAGGTGCTTACAAAGCCAACGTTATTGGGTGGGCGTGTACGATGTTTGTCGTGTGTAGCTTTGACCTGTATGCCAATCGGAATATGCCTCGGTGGCTTCAATTCTTATTTTTGTGCATGGCATTACTTACCCTTTGGGCGATTGTACTTACGGGCTCACGAAGCAGCTATGTAGGGTTAGCTCTTTCTTCCGCCATTCTGATTGCAAGAAACCAAAAAATTTCGATTTACTTCAAAGCCGCCGCACTTAGCTGTATTTTGGCCTTTGCTTATTACATTGTAGCAAGCCCCGATTCTGTGGTCAATTTACGTTCAAAATACGCCGGAATGCGCCGTCAACGCGGGGAAATTCGCTTTCAACTAGCCAAAAAAGCATTTGATGTGTTTACCAACGACCCCGGGGTCTTGTTTACAGGATTTGGGTTTGACAACTTCAGAGCAGGTTTAGAAATATATGCCGATGTCCGCACCGACCTAGCCTCGCACAATTCCTACCTCGAAATCTTATTTTCAGGCGGGATACTTACGTTCCTTTTTTTCTTAATTTTTTACGTCATCAATGCCTTTTGGGTCTACATACGCTACGATAGCCCCTATTATGTTTTTCTGCCTTCGTTGATGATTATTCCCTATTTCGAATCAAACCTCAACGCAGGGCAGTTTTTATTTTTTCCTTGGATGACCGTCTTGTTTTATTACATCCACGTTCGTTCGTTACAAATTCCTGTGCAAGAAATGAGCCTCAGTAAAACGTCAAAAGGGGAAGCATAGGCTTCCCCTTTTTGTGTCTTGGAAGAGCGATTGATTACTTTTTCTCTTCTTCTTCGCTACCTCCAAAAAGGCCCTTGATAAACCCTGTGGCTTTGTCGAGTGCCTCACCCGCCTCTTCTTTGAGGTCTTCAAACTTTTCTTGAGCCTCAGCTGCCAATTCTTCGGCTTTAGCTTTGGCTTCTGTCAGTGCTTCTTCAGCCTCGGCTTTCATTTCTTCAGCTTTGGCGGCGGCTTGTGCCTTCAAGCCTTCTACGTCCACACTTTGGATTTTTTCCGTAATTTCTTCTTTCAACTCCTGAAATGTTTCTTGTGCTTCTGAAGCTAATTCTTGTGCTTTCGCTTTGGCTTGTTCGGCTGCATTTTTCAATTGATTTTCCATGCTTAATCGTATTATGTTATGTGGTTTAAAATAAGTGATTGTAAGTTACTACAAATTTAAGAGAAACCCAATGGGTTGCACCACTCATCACATTAATTTTCAGTCAAACACGCGCCCTAAATTAGATTTTGGCGGGTTGTCTACTTGGTTCAAACGCAAGCAATAGCCGTCAGTAACACCCCTAACCCTTTGAAATTGAGTCAGGAATTTTTATTTTTGTACAAAATTTATCTTAAAGTTGTATTTAACTCTAAAAATAGCGTAAATAAGTGGATATTTTCGAGAAACTACGCAATAACTGGGGTCCTATTGGGGCGGCTGCAAAAGCCCTTAATAGCCACCACTATTTTTCATTTCCAAAGCTAGAAGGAGAAATCGGTCCCCATATGAAATTTCGTGGAATGGACGTCCTCAACTGGAGTTTAAATAACTACCTAGGTTTGGCTAATCATCCTGAAGTTCGTAAGGCCGATGCCGAAGGAGCAGAAAAATGGGGTTTAGCGTATCCTATGGGTGCTCGTATGATGTCGGGAAACTCAGATTTACACGAAATTTTCGAGAAAGAATTGGCTGAGTTTGTTGGCAAAAAAGAGGCTTTCTTACTCAACTACGGTTATCAAGGCGTTATGTCAGTAATTGAGTGTGTCTGTGACCACCGCGATGTGATTGTCTACGATGCTGAGGCTCACGCTTGTTTGATTGATGGTATCCGCTTACACAAAGCCAAAATGGGGCAGTACTACAAGTTTAACCATAACGATATGGAAAGCTTGGAAAAGAACCTCATTCGCGCTACTAAATTGGCCGAAGAAAAAGGCGGTGGCGTTCTTGTTATTACGGAAGGTGTGTTCGGAATGTCAGGGAAAGTGGGAAGCCTCGACAAAGTCGTTGAACTAAAGAAAAAATATAATTTCCGCCTTTTGGTAGACGATGCCCACGGTTTTGGAACCATGGGTGCCAATGGGGGTGGCGTCGCCGAGCTTTTTGGCGTAGCAAAAGAGGTCGATTTGTACTTCTCGACGTTTGCCAAATCAATGGCTGCCATCGGTGGATTTATCGCCGCCGATGATCCAGATATTATCATGTACCTCAAGTACAACATGCGCTCACAAACCTACGCCAAAGCCCTCCCAATGCCTTACGTGGAAGCTGGCCGCAAACGTTTGGAGCTTATCAAAGCGCATCCCGAACTTCGCGAAAAACTCTGGACAATTGTCAATGCCCTTCAAAATGGTCTCCGCGAACTTGGGTTTAATATTGGTGAAACTACCTCTCCTGTGACTCCTGTGTTTATGCAAGGCCTTGAAGGTGGGCTTCCTGAAGTAACCAACATGGTGCGCGATTTGCGCGAAAACATGGGAATCTTCTGTTCTATCGTTGTTTATCCTGTGATTCCAAAAGGACAAATTATCTTACGTTTGATTCCGACTGCGGCTCACACACTCAAAGACGTAGATCGTACCTTGAAAGCTTTTGACACTATGCGTTCTAAACTCGACGCAGGCGTGTACCGCGCTGGCCTCGAAGTAATCGCCTAAACGATTTTGGTTTTGTATTTAAAAGCGAGTGCTTCTTAGGAGGTTGCTCGCTTTTTTTATGGTAAAAAATGGGGAGTTTTGACGTCAACGTTCTTTTACTAAAAACCCCCTTTTCCCATGAAATCGATCCCATTTATACTTCTGTTAGTCATTAATAGCTTACTGGTCACAGCCAAACCGCTTCGGCTAGGTATCGCGGGATTTACCCACGACCACGTTCATCAAATTCTGGGCCGTCCCGATAAAGGTGATGTCGAAATCGTGGGAGTGGCCGAGCCTAATCGCGACTTAGCGATGCGTTATTTAAAACGCTATAAATTGTCCGAAAAACTGTGGTATCCATCGCTCGAAGCCATGATTGCGGCCACTCAGCCAGAAGCGGTCTGTGCTTTTAATAGCATTTATGAGCATAAACAAGTGGTCGAAATTTGTGCACCCAAAGGTATTCATGTGATGGTAGAAAAACCCTTGGCTGTAAATCGTGAACACGCCGAAGTTATGGTCAAATTAGCTCAAAAGCACAACATTAAGTTGTTGACCAACTTTGAAACAACTTGGTACGCCAGCCACCAAGAAGCCTATCGGATGATTAAAGAACAAAATGCGCTGGGCGAAATTCGGAAGGTGGTAGTGCACGATGGGCACAGAGGCCCCCGCGAAATTGGCTGTTCGGAAGACTTTTTATCGTGGCTCACCGACCCCACTATGAATGGCGGCGGTGCCATCATCGATTTTGGGTGCTATGGTGCCAACCTAATGACATGGCTCATGGAGGGCGAACGCCCATTGTCGGTCACTGCCATTACCCAACAAATTAAGCCTACTGTTTACCCAAAAGTAGACGACGAAGCCACCATCATTCTTACCTATCCGCACGCCCAAGCCATCATTCAAGCTTCTTGGAATTGGCCTTTTGACCGAAAAGACATCGAAATTTATGGGCAAAAAGGCTACGTAGTCTGTGATAAAAACCTCCAAATGCGTGTGCGACAGGGAGACGGCAATCAACGCGACGCCTCCGAGCAACTTCAAGCACTTACCCCGCTTTCAACCCCTTATAACGACCCATTTTCATATTTTGGCGCGGTCATCAAGGGCGAAATTGTTCCTAAAAAAGAGTTATCCTCCCTCGAAATTAACCAAGTAGTGGTTGAGATTTTGGATGCGGCGGTACAATCTGCCAAAACGGGGAAGACGATTTCTTTGAGGTAGTGTAGTATAGGGGGGCGGGGTGCTCACAACCCCCATACTACGGAACAACAACTAATTTGCCCATCGCTCGGCGTTCGAGCATATCGTATAGCGCCTGCGGGGCTTCTTCGAGCGAATAGGTTTTTTGGATATGAGGTTTGAGTTCGCCCGTTTGGTACCATTGAAACAACTCCGTAATGTTCTGAAAGTTAGCTTTGGGCTCTCGTTCAGCAAAAGCCCCCCAAAATACCCCAACGATAGCGCAACCTTTCAGAAGGGCCAAGTTGAGCGGAATTGTGGGTATTTGTCCCGCAGCAAAACCTACCACCAAATACCGTCCTTTCCAATTCATCGCACGCAGCGCAGGTTCGGCGTATTTATCCCCCACGGGGTCATAAATCACGTCCACACCACCGCCCGTTATTTCTTTTAGGCGTTCGCGAAGATCTTCTTTTGAATAGTTGATCACGGCATCGGCACCGTACGATTTACAAAGGTCTAGCTTTTCATCGCTCGATGCCGCCGCAATTACCTTTGCGCCCATAATTTTACCCAAATTGACCGCTGCTAAACCTACCCCTCCTGCCGCTCCAAGTACAAGCAGCGTTTCTCCCGCTTTCAATTCGGCACGGTCTTTCAGAGCATGATACGATGTCCCATAAGTGTACATGAGTGAAGAAGCAACCTGATAATCCATTTTGGGTGGCATCCGAAACACTCGATGGGCTTTAACGGCCAACTCTTCCGCAAATCCACCCCAGCCTGGCATCGCAAATACATCGTCTCCTACTTTGAGATGCATTACTCCTTCGCCCACTTTTTTGATGACCCCTGCGACTTCGCCTCCTGGCGCAAAAGGAAAGTCTGGTTTAAATTGATATTTGCCTTGAATAATAAGCGTATCAGGGAAATTAACCCCGCAGGCTTTGACCGAAATAACCACCTCGCCCGCTTTCGGAACAAGCGGGGCTATGTCTTCAACGATAAGACAATCAGGAGTTCCGTACTGTTTGCAGAGAAGTGCTTTCATAAGGGAAGGAGGTTTGTTTTCTCTTAAAGCAAAAAAAAATACCGCCTTACTTTTTTGACAGTTATGGGTACACACATCACCCGCTGAATATCCAGAAGAAGCTTCTTCTTCGACATGATAAAATCACTTTTGAGGATGGTATAATAGAAGACAAGATTAGTATCTTCCATTATACCATCCCCAAAAATAAAATTTGCTGATTAACAACTTATTACAATACTCGTGTATTTTTATTGGTATATAAAAATACACGAGTATTATTTCAAAACTTGCACTTCGACCGCACTTGATGCTCCTTTTTGATGATAAACAGTGTGTGTAGCTTTAATAAAGTCTGAATCATTAGCAACGTAGATATTAGGCACAAACTTCTGTGGATTTCGGTCGAATAGCGGAAAAGCCGTACTCTGAACCTGTATCTGAATACGATGACCTTTCTTGAAAGTATGCAACACATCCTGCAAACGGAAGTTCACGTCCGTCATTTTATTAGGTACTAACGCCTCGGGTTTTTCAAATGAATTTCGGAAGCGTGCTCGCATGATTTCACTACGCACCATTTGGTGATAATTGCTTAAAATTACATTTTTATGAGGCATAAAAGCATGATTAGGCTCTTCGCCTGGGTAGACATCTATCAGTTTCACAAAAAAGTCGGCATCAGTTCCTGTTGTACTAATCTTGAGCTTGGCCGTTATTTCTCCGCCCAATGTAATATCTTCGGTAAGAGGCTCCGTCTGAAACGTTAACACATCCGTGCGACGAGCCGCAAAGCGTTGGTCTTCCGACATATAATTAAACGGTGTGAAACCCATCGTTTCGGTATTGTCTTCAATGTAAGGTACTGGCTTGAGAGGGTCGCTGATGTATTCTGTTTTTGAAGCAACTTGCGACGGAGCATCAAATGATAGCTTTCCGTTGGCATGAAAATACAGCGTTTTCTTTTCAGCAGCGGCGGCAGGCCAACGGTCAAATTTTTCCCATTGCTTTTTACCCGTATTAAACAAGTACGCATCAGGTAATCCTGTCTTACCGTCACCTGCGCCTTTCAAAAAGTGTTTAAAGAACGTACTCTCAATTTCGCGTTGGTAAAACGTAGCTACACTATCTCCAAAATAAACGTTACTGTGAAGTGTATGCCCCGTCTCCGCCGACCACCTACCGTGCCCAAAAGGCCCCATCACGAGGGTATTGTAGGTCGAAGGGTTATTTTTTTCTAGGGTTTTATAGACTGTGAGTGGACCATACAAATCTTCGGCATCAAACCAGCCTCCTACCGTCATTACGGCGTGTTTTACATTTTTCAAATGCGGAACTATGCTACGTTTTTGCCAAAACTCGTCGTAATTAGGATGGTCTTTATGCTCTTGCCAAAAGAAGTTGTCTTTATAATACTTGTCAAAATTTTTAAGCGAACCCAGGTCAAGATTAAACTGGTAGCCATCTTGGGTTTTCGCCTGCATCATCTGTGGCATCCACCAATGCGCCGTGGTTGGTTTTTCGTGCTGAATCCCAAACACAGGAAACGTCAAGAAATACCCTTGCGTAAATGCACCATTGTGGTGAAAATCGTCAAAGAAAAAGTCAGAAACAGGCGCTTGGGGCGACGATGCTTTGAGAGCAGGGTGTTGGCTTAACGCACCCGCAACCGTATAAAAACCAGGATAACTAATCCCCCACTGACCCACGCGCCCGTTGTTATTGGCAATATTTTTCACCAACCATTCTATCGTATCGTAGGTATCCGACGATTCGTCTACCTGAGTGGGCTTGGTTTTATTGGCAATCTGCGGAGTCATGTTGGTCCACGGCCCTTCGCTCATGTAGCGTCCACGAACGTCCTGATACACAAAGATATACTTATCTTTCATCAAAAATTTATTGGGGCCTAACTGGCCAGGAAATTTGCCTTCACCGTAAGGAGCTACGCTGTAACACGTCCGTTGCATCAAAAACGGATAAGTATTAGAAGCAGACGCATCCTTT
The DNA here is from genome assembly GCA_023254175.1 of Runella sp. Lineage (GTDB taxonomy): Bacteria > Bacteroidota > Bacteroidia > Cytophagales > Spirosomataceae > Runella. Next base: position 17,952 of record JALQYJ010000031.1, read on the forward strand.
GGTACATACACAATCGTGTGCAACTTCACCCCGTCACGTACCGGAATGTCGTACTCGGTTTTTGTATAATTTTCTTTCACCCAGTCTACTTGGGCATACACAGCGTGTTGTAAGGCAACAACACAAACAAGAATCCACTTTTTCATGGTTTGAGGGTTTGTTTGATGAGCAAATAATCTCCTGTTGAATTAGTTAATCGTTTTTCAAATCCTAACGAAGCATGGTTTTTCAAGAACTCCTGAAAACCCGCGTCCTTTGCAAAATACGCTTGCATATCTTGGGTCATCAAAATGAAGTTGATGTTTTTGGATTTTACGAATTCCGTAAAATTACCTAAAGTATACTCTTCTACGTGAATCCAGTCGGACTCTTCTTTTAAAAAAACTCGGTACCAATCTCGCTCAAGCACCCGTAGGCGTGTACTGGGTTGAATGGCTTTGATGAAGCGAATATTGTCAGCAATAGGCGTAGGTATGGGTTGCGAATAAGAAGAATACCGAACTCCCACAAACACTAACAAAGCACCCAATGCCAACGCTCCTTGGGGTAAATAAGAAAGAATATGAATCTTACGCCAAGCAATCGGTTTGACAACTTGGGCTAATAACCAAAAAATGAGAATCAAATGGAATACCAAGTAGTGGGTACGTGGGTAAATAAGAACCGTAGCAATCAACGAAGGTAACAGCAACACTAGCACAGCTACAAGCCCCCAAACATCAATTGAAAGCTTTCTAAAGTTTTGAAAGGTACGACGATAATCTAAGCTTGCCGCAAAAAGCAACGCCACAAGCCCCACCACTACTATCCGCCAGCGCGAGTACCATCCTCGGAGGAGAGTTTGGTAAAACGTGTCTACCCCATTTTGGACATTAGCCGATAATGTATGCGTGATATTCGTAAAAACGTGTTTCAACGTCCATTTAGGCTGTTTTTTAAGGGCGTCTGCAAAGGTTTCGACGTTATTTCCCAATACTTCATGAAACAACTTTAACTGAGCTTCAATCGTGCTGGGTTCTGGTTGGCGATTCCAGGCACTGTAATTCACCACAAAATGCTGCTGAAACGCCACGGCACTGCGGCTGTCATCACCACCAAACAAAGGGTTCCCAAAAAGAAGATGGAGTGCTACAGAACCTACCACAAAACTTCCTCCCCACCCTGCCCAGCGTTTGGCTGTAGAGGTGTCGTTCCACAACCAGCCCAAGGCAATGGCTGTCCCACAAAGAAAAGACACATAAAACTCTGGACGAATATAGGAGCAAATCAAGCCAGTAAAAGCCACCAACAAAAAACGCAAATACTGAGGCCACGCTTTGATATGAATCAGAGCGAGCGTTCCTAAAATCAAACAAAAGGGTGCAATAGAGATTTTGGGGTTGAGTGGAAGATTTTGGTTGGAGAATAAAAATAGAACGCCTAGCCACGCACTTACTCCAGCAGACAGGCGCAACGACCTAAACCAAACAAAAACTCCCAAGCCCGCCAAAACGCTCAAAATCGCCCAGTTGGCGTAGTACAAATCAAGGCTATCTGGCACAAATAAATGCTCAAAAGCGTACCAAGCAGCATACAGAGGGCCCCATTGTACGCCACCTATAAATGGAATGGCGAACGTCAAACCCGACCCTAAGTAAGTCGTTTCATCACCAAACTCAACATCTTTCCACGCAGTAATGTCGTGTACCAAAACCCACCCTGCTACTGCAACGATGAGCAGTCCAAACCAATGTAAACGCATACAGAAAAATTTGTCGAAGCCATCAAACCCCGACAATGCACTTTTGTATCAATAAATTATATCGCTTTGGCAGTATCTACCGGAACAGGCGCACGTTGAACCTGCGGCTGCGGGGGCATCTGCTGATGCAGTTGGGTAGGTATCAGCTCTACCGAAATCACAAAATATTTTGTGTCTCCATTCCACGGAAGCGTAAAAAACTTCTCTTCGTAATGCAATGCCACCCGTTGGCCTGTCCGCTGCGACTCGTTTAGCGCATTCACGACAGCTTCATTATCGTCATCTACCGAAAAATCCCAGGTAGTAGAATTGAAAGTTCCTGTTCCGTCCGACATTCCACCTACCATCAATTGACCTTCGTAGGTTTTAAAAACATATCCTTTTCGGCTCAACTTCACCAACGAGCCTACGCGTGTACCATCGCTATAATAGCCAAACGTTACGTAATAAAAAATTCCCCCTACAATCAGAAAGAAAACCACAAGAAAGAGCCACTTACGCATAATCTTGTAAAAATTAGAGTGTTGAATAGTTTGAGAGGCGAACTTCGTAAAAGTCGTTGGATTTTGCAAGAAGCACCTGTTTATGACCAAAAATTACTACTTTTGAGCCCATCATACGACAGTAAAAAATTAAACTAAAGTGACTCTAATAAAATCAATCTCGGGTATTCGTGGTACGATTGGAGGTAAGACGGGAGATTCGCTTACACCTATTGATGTTGTAAAATTTTCAGCAGCTTTTGGAACGTGGCTTAAACGCACTCAGCCCAGCAACTTACGCATTGTGATTGGGCGTGATGCAAGGCTCTCAGGAGAGATGGTATCCAAACTTGTGGTAGCAACGCTTCAAGGCATTGGTTTTGAGGTAATCGACCTTGGTCTTTCAACTACCCCTACGGTAGAAATTGCTGTTCCAATTGAAAACGCAGCAGGCGGTATCATCCTTACTGCAAGCCATAACCCTATTCAGTGGAATGCCCTTAAACTTCTTAATGACAAGGGAGAATTTATTTCGGGTCAAGATGGTGCCGATGTACTCGCTTTGGCCGATAGCGAAGATTTTGACTTTGCCGAAGTTCGTAAATTGGGTAGTTATCGTACCGATGATACCTACTTTCAAAAACACATTGACTTGATTCTTGACTTGCCCTTGGTCGACAAAGATGCTATTGCTGCTCAAGATTTTAAAATTGCCGTCGATGCTGTAAACTCTACAGGTGGAATTGCAGTACCGATGTTGTTGGAAGCTTTGGGAGTAAAAAAGGAAAATATCAAACTCATCAACTGCGAGCCCACGGGAAATTTTGCGCACAATCCCGAACCACTTCCCGAAAACTTAGTTGAAATCAGCGGAGAACTTAAACGGGGTAATTATGATCTTGGGATTGTTGTTGACCCCGATGTAGACCGCTTGGCTTTGATTTGCGAAGATGGTTCGCCATTTGGCGAAGAATACACCCTTGTTGCCGTAGCAGATTATGTATTAAAACATACCCTTGGTAATACCGTCTCCAACTTGTCATCAACAGCGGCGCTTCGGGACATTACCCAAAAAGCAGGAGCCCAGTATTTTGCCGCTGCGGTAGGAGAAGTCAACGTAGTTGAAATGATGAAAGCCCAGAATGCCATCATCGGTGGTGAAGGCAACGGAGGGATTATTTATCCCACCTTACATAATGGACGCGACGCCCTCGTAGGAATTGCGTTGTTTTTAACCCACTTGGCGAAGTTCGGAAAGTCGGTATCAATTCTACGAAGCATGTACCCCAATTATTTTATTTCAAAGAATAAAATCGAACTCACTCCCGAAATCGACGTAGACAAGGTACTTGAAAAGATCAGCAAGAAATACGCCAAAAACCCCGTCAATACCATCGACGGTGTAAAAATTGAATTTGATAAAGAATGGGTACACTTACGTAAATCGAATACGGAACCCATTATTCGAATTTATTCAGAATCAGAAACGGAGTCAACGGCCAACCACCTGGCTCAAAAAATCATTGCTGACATAAAAGAAGTCATTACCTCTAGCTTATAATTTACCCTTTTTATGAACCACGTCGCCTTTATTGCTCCTACAGCCTGTGTGATGGGCCAAGTGACCCTCGGTAAAGACGTATCAGTTTGGTACGGTGCGGTCATTCGCGCCGACGTAGAAAAAATTAGCATCGGAGCCCGTAGCAATATCCAAGATACGGCCGTACTGCATGCTGATTTTGGCTCACCAACCATTATTGGAGAAGATGTTACGGTTGGTCATGGAGCAATTGTACACGGCGCAATTGTCGGGGATGGCTCGTTGATTGGAATGCGAGCAACGATTCTAAACAACGCTAAAATTGGAAAGTTTTGTATCATTGGAGCCCATGCCCTTGTCACTGAGGGGATGGAAGTTCCTGATTTTTCGATGGTGGTTGGCACACCAGGAAAAATCATTAAACAAATTTCCGCAACTTACGCTCAAAAATTGCTTGAAAGTGCCGCTCATTATGTTGAAATGGGATATAAACATGCAGGAGGTTTTTTCTCTCTACTATGATAATAATTGTTTTGTAACAAAGTAGCATCATTGGGGAACTAGACAGTTTTTTGGCATTATTTTTGATATAGATTTTCTGCTATACACCTTACTTATCAAGCAGTTAACCCAGACGATTAAGTATGAAAGATAACCTATTTGTCCGTTTGCTCAGGAGGAAGCTATCTAAAGTTGCTGTTGCTTTGGTTACTCTATCTATATATAGTTGTCGTGATGTAAGCCAAGATACAATTGAACCTACTGTCATCTCTAAAGAAGCCGAAACTTATGCTCCTGACGTAGCCGTCAAGTGGGCTGAGCTAGATTTGATGCTTACTCAAAATAGTCCTGGGTTTACTCCTCCCGTAGCCTCACGAGCATTAGGATATGCAGGAATAGCTCTCTACGAGGCCGTAGTGCCAGGTATTAAAGGCAATCGTTCATTAGTAAAACAACTCAATGGCTTGACAGAATTACCTGTGCCTGAAGCCACCCAAGAATACAATTGGGCAGCTAGTGCCAATGCGGCTCAAATTTACATGGCTAAAAATCTTTGGCCAACAGCCAACGAAGCCACCAAAAAGAAAATTGATTCGTTGGGAACGGCCATCCGGAATGACCTTATCACTGGTAGCAGCCAAGCCATTGTTGAACGTTCGGAAGCTTTTGGTTACGCAATTGGAAAGGCTATTTGGGACTGGTCTAAAACCGACGGTGGTCACGAAGGATTCAATCGAAACTTCCCTTCTACCTTCAAAGTTCCTGTTTTCCCTGGCTCATGGCAGCCTACCGAAAACGGCCAAACCATTCCTATGCAGCCGTATTGGGGACAGAACCGCACTTTTTTAGCAGCGAATGCTCTCTTAATACCTCCGTCTCCTTTAGCAGTTTCAACCCAAATCAGCTCGCCTTATTTTCAACAATACTACGACGTTTACAAGAAAAATATTAGCCTTACCCAAAACGAAAAAGAAATAGCTGTGTGGTGGGCCGATGACCCAAGCGAGACTTTTACGCCCCCAGGGCACTCGTATAATATTGCGAAAATTGCGGTAAAAACAGGCAACATTAAATTAGACAAAGCCGTTGAAGCTTTTGCTCGTACAGGAATTGCCGTAGCTGATGCCTTTATCATTTGCTGGAAATATAAATACACCTTCCATAACGAACGCCCTTATACCTTTGTGCGTCGTGCTATTGACCCTAACTGGGTTCCGTTTTGGCCTGCACCGCCTTTCCCTGGATACGCTTCTGGTCACGCCACTCAATCCTCGGCCTCTGCAGTGGCACTTGAGGGTATTTTTGGAACTTCGTTTGCCTTTGTTGATGATTCTCATGTAAAGCGCGGAAAAGACACCAAAAGAAATGTAGAATTTAAAGCTCGTAGCTTTAAGTCTTTTCAGGAGGCAGCTTCCGAATCGGCCTATTCTCGCTTTTTGGGGGGTATTCACACCTTCCAAGACAATGATACTGGATTGAAAGAAGGTAAAAAAATAGGCGTAAATATCAATACTTTGGCTTGGAAAAAGTAAAGTAACTACAATAGAGATTTAATAGAACTCCCGCCTTATACTATTTTCAACTTTCGCTCATCGAACAGGCAATTGCCTCTTTGGTGAGCGAAAGTTTTTTTAAGGTAACGGTTTTTTCTATTTTTGTCACCATTGGAACTATCTCTTTTCTTTATAAAGTAAATTTTTGGAAATCAACTCTTTACAAAATCAAGCATGAAAGAGACCTGTTTACGATTAACTTTTTAAAACTTTAAAACAACTTTACAGTGAAAAACGGACTACTTATTTGGAATGCAATTTTGACTTTGGCCGTCGTTTTTTTGGGATACCAACACTTCCAACATCACTCTTCGGGGGGAGACAGCAGCAGCACTCCTGATGCCGCAAAAGGCAAAAAAATTGTTTATGTGCAAGCAGATTCGCTTCTCAAAAACTACGATTATTATAAAGACTTTCAAAAAGAATTTGAAAGCAAAGGCTTTCAGTTAGAAAATGATTTAGCTAACAAAGGTCGCTCGTTCCAAAACAAAGTGGCATTTTTCCAACAACGTGCACAGCAAGGCGCTCTTTCACAAGACCAAGCTCAGGCGGCTCAAGCTCAACTTGGCAAAGAAGAGCAAGACATCACTAAATACCGCGATGAGCAACTTCGTAAGTTGGAAGAGGAGCGTTTGAAAAAAACAGAAGAGTTTTATACCAACATCTTCGATTATATCAAAAAATACAACAAAGAAAGTGGCTACGAATTTGTATTGGGCTACAGCAAAGGTGGAGGTATTTTGTTTGCCGATGCAAGCCTTGACGTAACCAAGAAAATCGTAGAAGGGCTTAACAAAGAATACAAAGAGAAAGACGCAGCTAAAACCAAAAAATAGGCCTACTTTTTCTTGAGAAGCGGTAGCATTTCTATATTGAAGTGCCACCGCTTTTTGTTTATAAGGAGCCATTTTTCGAATAAATTCAACGTTTACACTCTAACTACATACCTATCATCGTTTTTTTATGGCTCTTTGCGCTATGCAATTCTTTCAGGTACTTCGATGTCCGCTCCTTATGTAGTGGAGCTTTTACTTACCAAAGGCGTCGGTATTCCTATGTCGGGTATCGCAACAAACGACCCCGACGAATTAACAGACCCCATCGCTATAGCCAGCAAAACGCAAGTAGTAATAGCGGTTGTTGATAATTAGTCTTCTAAAACGTTGGCGATAAACGTAACTTTAAGAAAGAGCAAGGTTAAAAAGAAGGTAATTGCCCAATTAAGATAGATTCTGTAATAATCTTTGACCTCTTGGTAACGTCGGTTTTTGACATTTACTCGCTCAAGGCGGTCAATTTGTCGAAATACGTGGGTGAGGGTGGTATTATCGGTAGCTCGATAGAATTGACCGTTGGTAGTGGCAGCAATTTGTTTGAGAATGGCTTCGTCGGCTAAAGAATTTACCACCTTGCTAGTGCCTAGCGAATCGCGCACTGTTCTTGTCATAAAAGGCTTCCCCACTGCAATCGTATAAACACGTATCCCAAACGCCTTTGCAAGCTTGGCCGCCGTGGTAGGGTCGAGGTTACCTGCGGTATTATCGCCATCGCTAAGCACAACAACTACTTTTGATTTAGTCATACTTTCCCTCAGTCGATTAATACACACAGCCAAGGCACTCCCAACGGCAGTACCCGCCACCGTAATCATTCGATGATCAACGTTTTCCAAAAAATTGTAAATCAACTCATAATCGTTGGTAAGGGGACAAAGTGTAAAGGCTTCTCCCGCAAATACGACCAAGCCTACTCGGTCTTGCAATCGGCCACCAATAAACTTTTTGGCTACACTTTTGGCCGAACTGAGTCGGTTAGGGGGCAAATCTTGTTCTAGCATTGAGTCTGAAATGTCCAATGCCAACATAATATCAACTACTTCGGCATCTCGTTCAGTAACAGTATTGATTAACTGAGGACGAGCGAGGGCAATCAGCAAGCAACTGAGCGCTAGAAAACCCGTCAGAGGAAACAAATAGCGAAAAGCCACAGACCAGCTGCGGGGTGCATCTTTATCGACAAACGTAACGCCAAGCTGCTGAAATGCTCCCGCCTGAAACGCATTGCGTAGCCAAAACGCCACGGGAATGGCCAAAACACCATACAAATAGTACGGATGCGCCCACGAAAACGCTTGGAGTTTTGCCAAGGTAAACCACTCAAGAGAAAGCCAATCCCACATAGATACGTCAGTCGAGGTTAGTCTTTCACTTCTTCGTAGTCCACGTATTCACCGCCGTTGAAGCGCGACGAGTCAGATTTGGACGGTTTGGCATCTACTCTAATCTCGCCTTCACGGCGCTGTTGAGTAGCTTGGTTAGTTTTTCGTTGTTCTTTGACCAACTGACGTCCCACCAACAACCAAAACATAAATCGGCGGAAACCTGGAACAAAAGCTACCAACAAGATGAAGATGAGTATGATATTAAAAAGTATTTTCATTGTTCTAGTTTTTTATTCATCCATAACAAAAACGCAGGAAGAAGGATTAAATTGGACAACATTCCGATTAACAAGGTAATAGAAACCAAAATTCCCAATGCCACTGTGCCTTTAAACGTAGACGCTGTAAAAATAGCAAATCCTATGAAAAGTATTATAGCCGTGTAAAACATACTAATCCCTGTAAACTGAATTGTTTGAGAAACAGCTTCGGCGACGGTTCGGCCTTTGTTCCGAAATTCGTCTTTGTATTTGGTCAAAAAGTAAATCGTTCCGTCGGACGAAAGCCCAAAAGCAATGCTAAAAATGAGCGTTGTTGACGGTTTGAGGTGAATCCCTGCAAATCCCATAATCCCCGCCGTAATCGCCAACGGTACCAAGCTAGGAATAACGGCAATCAGAATCATTCGCCAATTACCAAACAAAACCACCATCAAGGCCGAAATCAATCCAATAGCTAGTAATGTACTTTCAACGAGGTTTTGGAGCAAATAATCGTTGCCTTTGGTAAACACCACGCTGTTACCCGTAATTTTTGCTTCGTATCTCTCTTCTTTGTCAACCCACTTGCCTGTCGCTGGATTACTATTAAAAATACTGTCAATTTTAGGTTGAAGCAGGTCGTACAATTTCCCTCAAATTGGCGTTTGAAACCACTTCTTTTACGCCCTCAATCTTTTTGATTGCTTGATTGAGTTCGTACCAGTCGCTAAATAGTTCCTTCTGAAACATTTTGTCGGTTGCTACCCCCATCACAAGTACGTTTCCATCTTCACCATACCTTGCTTTAAATGCCTCGTACAATTGAAAATTAGTGTCTGAAACAGGTAAAATTTTGGCCAATTCGTAAGAAAGCCGAACTTTGGAGGCTTGATACCCCATAAAACCTGTTAGCACCACCACCAAAGCCAGTAGTACTGTACGATTTTTTAAAATAAACTTAGAAGTGGCTTGCCAAAACACATGAGTAGGGGTTAAATTAAAAGTCGAACAATCACAAATGTAAAGAATATCAACGGATGGCAGAAACACTTCATCTTCCGCAAACAACCAATCGTAAGCTTATCTACGAAAGCCTTTATCCACAGATTGAAGCGCTCGTAGAAGGCGAAACCGACCTCACTGCCAATCTTGCCAATATTACGGCAGCACTCAAACAAGGGTTTCAGTTTTTTTGGGTAGGATTTTACGTATCCAAACAAGGTCAGTTAGTCCTTGGTCCTTTTCAAGGCCCCATTGCTTGCACCCGAATCCAGTACCATAGAGGAGTGTGTGGGGCTTGTTATACTCGCCGCGAAACCATCATTGTGCCAGATGTAGAACAGTTTCCTGGACATATTGCGTGCAGTTCAGCATCAAAGTCAGAAATTGTTTTGCCTGTTTTTGACGCCAACGGCGAGGTAGCAATGGTGCTTGATATCGATAGCGACCAGCTAAATGATTTTTCAGAGATAGATGCCGAAGGATTAGAGAAAATCACTGCCTTAATTGGCCGTCTTATGATTACGGCTACTTAATTTCTTTGATTTCGAACTGAAGCGAAAGCTCATTCATACACTTAAAATGCCCTTTAGGACAGCGTTTATTGCCAATTTTAGAGCACGGGCGGCAAGTAAGTTGGCGGTTTTCCAGAATTACAAAGTTGGTTAGGTAGGGGTACATTCCAAATTCAGGTACAGTATTTCCCCAAATCGAATACACTTTTTTCTTGAAAGCCGCTGCTACGTGCATCAGGCCTGTATCATGGCTAAAAACCAATTTTGACTGTTGTACTAGTGAAGCCGACTGGTTGAAATTGCATTTCCCGCAAGCATTATAAACTCGTTCTTCTCCTAGCGCTTGTTCGATTACCTCCCCATTTTCGGCATCTTCTTTTCCGCCTAACAATACTATTGGGTAATTGATTTTTTGACAAAGCTCAATCATCCGTGCCAAGGGTAGTTTTTTGGTTTCGTGCTGACCACCAATGGCATAGGCAACGTAGCCCTTTTGGTACGTAGCAGGCAGCCAGTCGGGCTCAATGATGTCTTTGTACGGGATAAAATAATCTAACCCTTTCTTATCATTGATAATCCCCAGTTTTCTAACAGCATCTAAATAGCGCTCCACAATGTGAACATCGGGCATGGCTTTGACTTTAAAATTGACAAACAGCCATTTTTCCCAGTTTAACTTATTAAAACTATACGATTCTACCCCCAACGCCGTTTTTAATTGGAAGGTACGGAGGTTGTTGTGCAAATCGATGACTACATCAAACTTCTCTTGCCTCAGCGTCCCAATAAGCCCCCAAAGGGTTTCTTCCAACACGTGAATTTTATCAATGTAGGGGTTGTCAGCAATCAAAAACCGATATGAAGCCTTCGTTACGTAATGTAATTCAATATCAGGACGTTGAGTTTTGAGGCAACGTACCACGGGTGTCGTCAGTACGATGTCACCAATGGACGAAAACCGAATCACCAAGACTTTTAAAGGCATGAACGTATAGGGTTCGTAGAAACTTGACTTTTATGACAAAACTAACTAATTTTACTAAAAAACAGCCTTCCGAATTATGTTAGATAAACTTTTTGACTTCAAGAACGACCGTCGTTTGAGTGTCTATTTGTACCGTGCAGGCTTTGGTTTGTGGCTCGTTTACATCTTATTAGGTGCAAGTTTTCTCCACGAATTCGTGGCTTATCGCGTGCATTGTGCCATTATGTGCGGCTTTTTTATGGTTTTTGGCCTTTCGGCCTCCATGTACTACGACTACTACCACCACCACGAAGAATTTGAGCAAAAAAAGAAGTGGCTTATCATTAGCTACCTCATCCTTTTTGGGCTACTCTACTTCTTTGTTTTTAAAGACAAAGCCGTTTCTCTTAATCTATTTTAAGAGTTATTTCATCACGTTGGTAATTTCGTTGAGTTTTTCAAGTTTATCTTGAAAGTCTCCTTTGAGTTTGTTTCTTATTTGTTGCAGATTATCCAACGTTGCTTGCAACGAATCGGGTAGAATCTCTTCTAAGACTTCTCGAAAACGCTTGGCAAAAGTGGGTGATTTGCCATTGGTTGAAATAGCAATCTTTAAATCGCCTTTTTTTACCACCGAGCTTAGGTAGAAGTCGCAAAGTTCGGGGGTGTCAGCTACGTTAACCAAAATCTTGCGAGCTTTGCAGTCTTGCTGTACCTGATGGTTTACCGCTTTATCATTGGTACCTACAATCACAATATCGCGACCTCCCAAAAAATGAGGCTCATATCGCTGATATATTAATTCAACACTGGGGTGCGACAGCGACAGGTCTTTAATTTCTTCGCGGATTTCGGGGGCAACGAGCGTGACCTGCGTCTGGGGAGAATTGACCAATACAGCCGTCAATTTTTCTAACCCCACGTATCCACCTCCTACGATGAGTACATGAAGTTGCTCAAGTTTCAAAAAAACAGGAAAGAGTGTATTCACAGATTCATTGTTTTAAGTTGTAGTTTCTCAACAACCTTTTCCTCCGATATTGTTCACTCCTTATTTCACTCTTGTCCAACTATCGGTGCGACCTATGAGCGAAATACCAACAAAACCTCTCACATCCAATTGATTAGCGCTCAACAGTTTCATTTTACAACTATACTCTTTTCCATTTTCAGGGTCATAAATTTTACCACCTTCCCACACATTATCGCCATCATATAAAAAGTTATTCAAATTAATCATACCCAAGATAGGGCGTGATTTCTTTTGGGTGTCTGGGTTATTTTTGTCCAACCTAGGCTTACCCGTGACTTCATCATTGGGTTCTTTGAGCCAAACTATTTTACCAAAATACTTTTCTCCTTGTTTATAAATTTGAACATGCCCCTTTTTAGAGCCAGTCAACCACGTACCTAAACAAGCATCTGCCTTTCCTTGCGCTAAGAGTTGCAGCGACAAAAATGTCATAAAAAGCATTACTTTTACTTTTTTCATCTTGAAAATGGTTTTTTAGTTTGAATAATGAACGCAAGTTCTTTTGTTTTTATTACAGATACAACAACCCGTTCAAAACATTGTCATACAAAGTTTTTGTAGTATTTTTTATCTATGACTTCTGACATAAACGCAATTTTTACCCAGCTTGGGGGAGAATTTATCACACCTATTTCCGAATTGACCCAAAAACTATCGTCGGTCAAAGCGTTTATTTTTGACTGGGACGGAGTCTTCAACGACGGCACCAAAAACGAACAAGGGAGCAGCAATTTCAGTGAAGTCGATTCAATGGGCACCAATCTTTTGCGCTTTGGTTGGTGGCTTTCTCAACAATCCATGCCCTACATAGCAGTGATTTCAGGCGAGCGTAACTTGCTTTCGTTTCAACTCGTCCAGCGAGAGCATTACCATGCTTGCTATTTTAGAATAAAGCACAAAATTGAGGCACTCGAACATTTTATGAGCAGCAGGGGGCTGAAAGCCAACGAAGTAGCCTTCTTTTTTGATGATGCTCTCGACTTGTCCATTGCCGAGCAGTGTGGCGTGCGGATTTTGATACGTCACAAAGGCAACCCACTTTTCCAAAAGTATGTCATCAAAAACAAACTTGTTGATTACATAACGGCTCAAGACGGGGGGAATTTTGCCGTACGAGAAGGATGTGAATTGATACTTGGCCTGCAGAAAGTTCACGACCAAACCATCGACGAACGGTTGCGGTTTTATCCTTATTACAACAACTATCTCACCGAGCGACAAGCCATCCAAAGCCAATTTTTTACCCTTGTCGACGGCCAATTTGAACCCCAGTCCGTCTAACTTTCACTACGTTTTACCTACCTTTGTCAAAGTTTAGCATTCCGACAGCGAGTAGCATGGATTTACAGAACAATAGACTCAAAACAGGCGACGGAGGTGTGATTGTCACTAGCGTCGAAGACTTACTCAATTGGTCGCGGCTTTCGTCGCTTTGGCCTATGGGATTTGGCTTGGCCTGCTGTGCCATCGAAATGATGGCCTCGTATGCCTCCAACTACGACCTAGAGCGTTTCGGGATTTTCCCACGCCCTTCGCCGCGTCAATCGGACGTAATGATTGTAGCTGGAACCGTGACCTTCAAAATGGCCGACCGCATCCGCCGCCTTTATGAACAAATGCCAGAGCCTCGCTATGTGATTTCGATGGGGAGTTGCTCCAACTGCGGCGGGCCCTATTGGGAGCACGGCTACCACGTGGTAAAAGGAGTAGATAGAATCATCCCCGTCGATGTATATGTGCCAGGCTGCCCACCGCGCCCTGAGGCCCTGATTGGTGGTTTTTTGAAATTACAAGAAAAAATCAGCACTGAGCACCCTCTTGCACCGAAGCTCCTTCTAGAAATGGAAAAAGAAAGTGTATAACAAAGCTTTTGTACCATCGAGCCTCTGGGCAAGCATTACAACTTTTACTCCCCATGACATTTTCAGAAATAACTCAGGTGCTAAACGACCAATTTGGGATAGATTCTTTTTCGGTCGTCAACCAAAAAATTAGCCAACCTATCATTCAAATTCAGGCAAATCAATTGCTCGAACTATGTCAATTTTTAGCCAGCGACGAGCGCTTGTTTTTTGATTATTTAGCGTGTATTACGGGTATCGACAACGGCTCAACCGCCCATACGATGGAGGTGATTTATCATTTGACGTCGATTCCGTACGAGCATAATTTAGCCCTCAAGGTAATCGTCGAACGCCCCACTGACGGCCTACTTCCAAAGGTACCCTCAGTGAGTCACATCTGGCGAACAGCCGACTGGCACGAGCGCGAAACCTACGATTTAATCGGGATTTTCTTCGAAAACCACCCCGACTTACGCCGTATCTTACTGCCCAACGATTGGGATGGACATCCGCTTCGTAAGGACTACCAAGAGCAAGAATTTTACCACGGTATCAAAGTAATTTATTGATTATCAAGGCGTAAAAAAAAGTTCTTGACATATTCAAAAAAAATACTATCCTTCGCAACAATTTCCAGCCTAAAAACGTTGGATTTGCACAATTCGACCGGTTAATTAACCTATTTTAGAACCAATAAAAGGAAGAGAGTATGTATTGGACATTGGAACTAGCCTCCTATTTAGAAGACGCGCCTTGGCCCGCTACAAAAGATGAATTAATTGACTTTGCTATTCGCACAGGAGCACCGTTAGAAGTAGTCGAAAACCTTCAAGAACTTGAAGACGATGGTCAACCCTACGAAAGTATCGAGGAGATATGGCCTGACTATCCTACGAAAGACGACTTCTTCTTCAACGAAGACGAATACTAATCGAATTCTCTGTTGTCTTAATCAAAGAGCGATTTCTCAAACCCTCTCATTAGCCTTCGGTCGAAGGTGCAAAATGAGAGGGTCGTCTTTTTGTTCTATACCATTTTATCAAAAATAAATTTCCCTTTCTGACGCTTCCATTCCTCTTCTCTTTACCTTTGCAATAGTTTTGGGCGCCTCTTGCTTTCTTCAACGAACGCTTCGATGGCTTAATAGGGAATTCGGTGCAAAGCCGAAGCTGTCCCCGCAACTGTAAGTTTCATCCCCAATTCGCTCTTTTACTACAAAAACCACTGGTCAACAGCAAACTGCTTTTTATCAAGCGTTTACTCTCAACTGGGAAGGTGCTTGAGCGATGAAACGAGTCAGGAGACCTACCTAAAATCATGCTTAGTCGCTGCGTACGGAGGAGCCCGTCCCAATTGATTTAGAATATCTATTTTTTCAAAAATTAGAATGAAACAATCCATCAATCCTCGTTTCAGTACGTTGTTATGCTTTATTCTTGTCTTGGCACTGATTCGCATCATCAACGTAGCCCAACTTTCGCCCGTTGCTAATTTTACGCCACTAGGAGCAATGGGGCTCTTTGCTGGAGCGTATTTTTCGCAGCGTTGGAAAGCCTTCTTTTTTCCATTGCTCACACTTTTCATTAGCGATATTGTCATCAATAACGTCATCTATGGCGGCAAATACGGCTTTATCTACGGAGGCTGGTACTGGGTTTATGGCATTTTTGCCTTGATTGTTCTTCTTGGCAATGTACTTCTCAAGAAGGTAAACCTAAAAAACGTAGTCGTTGCTGGAGTAGTAGCAGTACTCACGCATTGGGTATTGTCAGATTTTACAGTATGGTTAGGTGGCGGTACCGACCTCCGAACACAACTTCCCCTCAGTCACGATTGGGCTGGGTTACAACAAGCTTTAATGCAAGGTTTCCCTTTTATGCGCAACTTTCTTGCGGGTACGCTCGCATACAGTGCGCTTTTTTTTGGGGGTTTTGAGTTACTCAAGATGCGTTTTCCACAACTATCGGTGACCGAATGACGCTCAAAGCACTCATGAACTGGTCGGGAGGCAAAGATTCTGCTTTGTCTCTCTACCACGTTTTGCAACAACCCGACGTAGAAATTACTCACTTGCTTACATCACTCAATGATGCTTTCGGACGGGTTTCTATGCACGGGGTTCGTGAAGAATTACTCGATCAACAAGCACAAGCCTTAGGCCTACCGCTTATCAAACTTCGGCTTCCCGAAACGGTTTCGATGGAAGAGTATCATCACCGCATGGCTGAAACGTTGGCACCACTCATCGTCTCGGGCATCACTCATTCGGTGTTTGGAGATATTTTTTTGGAAGACCTTCGTCAACACCGAGAAGAACGTTTGCAGCGAGTAGGGCTCACGGGGCTATTTCCCCTGTGGAAACGACCTTCACGCGAATTGCTCAACGAGTTTTGGGAAAAAGGGTTTCAAACCGTCGTTGTTAGCATCAATGGAAATCTCCTCGACTCCTCGTTTTGTGGACGCTTGCTGAACGAGGAGTTTGTGAGAGACTTGCCACCGCACGTTGACCCATGCGGTGAGAATGGTGAGTTTCATACGTTTGTTTTTGACGCTCCCTATTTTTCAAGACCAATTCATTTTCAAATAAGTGAAACGGTGGAAAAAACATACCATTACACCACTGCTGAGGGGGAGGTAATCACGACCTCTTATTTTTTTACGGATTTACTTCCTTCAGTACCTATTAACTAGCCAACGCTTTACTCAATGTTTAAGAAGTATCTTACACAAGGCTACTTCTTTTTATTTTCTGCCTTAAATGCCCAAAAAATTTTATTTTTGTCTCCTGAAAAGTCACTATTTCACCAATCGACAAACGTTGTGCCAATAAAAAAGCCCGCCACAGGGAAACTTTTAATCGCTGAACCCTTCTTAGAAGACACTAATTTTAAGCGGAGTGTAGTGTTTATGTGCCAACATAACGAGCATGGAACGTTTGGGCTAGTTCTTAATCAACCCACTAATTTAAAGTTGAACGATGTATTAAGAGAACCTGTTGTCAATAACTTGCCTTTGTATTTAGGAGGCCCCGTTGAGCAAAATACCTTGCATTTTTTGCATCAACTCTCGTTCATTGAAGACTCTATTCCTGTTGGTGGTAATTGTTTTTGGAGCGGCGATTTTGAGCAAATTGTCAGCCTTCTCAACGTTGGCAAAATAACCGAGCAAGATATCCGTTTTTTTATTGGATACTCAGGTTGGTCAACAGGCCAGCTTGAAGATGAGATTAACGAAAAAGCATGGATTATCGCAGATTCTACCCCCTCTTTTCTGTTTGACACTCCAGCAGACCAGCTTTGGCGATCTGTTTTGAGACAAATGGGCGGCGAGTACCGAGTCAAATCACATTACCCAATCGACCCTAGTTTGAATTAGGAGACTACCTTAATTAACTATCATAATGAATTTGAAACACAAATTATTCCTTTTTTTTGCACTTTTATCTTTCGGTGTTACCGCCCAAACCCTCTACATAAAACCTCATTTTGGGGCAAAAGCTGGGATTAATATTGCACATAGCAATTATTCTCCCAACTTTATCTACAGCTTAAAACGGCAGTCTCACCCTAATTTGGGCGTATTTTTTCGTTACCGTACTCCAGACAAAAAATGGGTTCTTCAACCCGAAGTGCAGCTTTCGGTACGCGGAGGAACGTTTAAGGGAGAAACACAAGTAGTTCGTAATAACTTCAACTACGGGAGTTTTGTACCCACCGTTGGTTATACCATTACCGAGGGACTCACCTTCGAATTGGCACCTGAGTTTAGCTACCTACTTCATAATCCTAATACAATTGTTCCGCTCCGCAAAAACGAATTTAGCTTAGGCTCTGGGCTTCGTTTCGATTTCATGGACATGGCCGAAGATTTTAGCCTAAACCTTCGCTACGTACATGGTTTCACTAATATTTCAAGCACAACTACTGAATCACTGTATAACCGTACCTTGCAAGTATCGGTCATTTACAATTTTTACAAGAAAAAATAACACCGTTTGACACCTTACAAAATAAAAATTTGGTTTTTTAAAACACGCTTGTACTTTTGTGACATGAATTTAACTGTAAAAAATATAAGCTGGTGGTGGCGTTCTTCTTGTCCGAGATGAACAGGTAGCACTATGCTCACTTTTTTACCCAAAAAAGCCCGCTGTTCATCCAACAGCGGGCTTTTTATTTTTACGCACATCTAATCTCAAACGATATATGACAACGACCGACACTACCTTCAAAATCACTACCCAAAGCCGAAAACTACTCGGTGATATGCTTACGCCCGTAGGTGTTTACCTCAAACTTCGCGATAAGTTTCCGTACACCGTTATGCTCGAAAGTGCTGAGTATCATGGAATGGAACACGGCTTTAGTGTTATTGCCTGCGACCCAGTTGCTTCATTTGTCATCGACGAAGACATAGTCACTCAAACTTTCCCTGATGGAAGCGAAGAATCTTTTCGTTTGCCTTTCCGCAAGCAAGCTATGAAAACGCTGCGTGAGTTTATTCAACGTTTTGATGCCCCAAAAAACGAACACCCATTTATCAACGGGGGCTTATTTGGGCACATTACGTACGATTCGGTAGAGTATTTTGAAGACATTGATATTCAGGACAAAACTCCTGACAATGCCATTCCTCAAATGGTATATCGGATTTATCGGTTTGTGATTGCTTTCAACCACTTCAAAGACGAAGTGTATCTTTTTGAGCACGATTATGGCGTAACCCGCGACGACGCGAATCATAGTAAGTCGATAGGTATGGATTTGGACTCGCTCGAGATGATTGTGAAAGCTCCCAAAATGGCAACGTTCCACTTTAAAGCCCAGGAAAGCGAACAGAGCAACGTTACTGATTCCGAAATGGAGGGTATCATCCAACAGTGCATCAACCACTGCTTGCGCGGCGATGTTTTTCAGATTGTTCCATCGAGAAGATTTAGCAAAAAATTTGAGGGCGACGAGTTCAACGTTTACCGTGCTTTGCGTTCGGTCAACCCTTCACCGTACTTGTTTTTCTTCGATTTTGGAGGGTATAAAGTGTTTGGGTCTTCTCCCGAAAAACAAATTTTTATCAAAAACGGTCACGCCGAAATTCACCCCATTGCTGGTACATTCCGCCGCACAGGTGACGACGAAAAAGACGCCGAACTCGCCCGCCAATTAGCTGCTGACCCCAAAGAAACGGCTGAGCACGTAATGCTTGTTGACCTCGCACGCAATGACTTGAGTCGTAGCTGCGACGTTGTCAAAGTAGAAACGTACAAAGAAGCCCAGTTCTTCTCGCACGTTATTCACCTAGTTTCAAAGGTTACGGGCAAAATGAGCGCAGGTGTCAACCCCCTTCAACTCGTTGCTGATACTTTCCCCGCAGGAACACTTTCGGGAGCCCCTAAACACAACGCCATGACCATCATCAACCGCCTCGAACGTACCAATAGAAGCATTTATGGAGGAGCACTTGGGCATATTAGTTTCAACGGAGACTTCAACCACTGCATTACGATTCGTACGTTTTTGAGTAAAAACAATACATTATTTTACCAAGCAGGAATGGGGGTTGTGGCCAAGTCAAACATAGCATCCGAAATGCAAGAAGTAAACAATAAATTGGCTGCACTCCGCAAAGCAATTGAGCTTGCTAATGAATTGTAAAAAAGCTTAATGCAACTTTTTTACAAAGTTTACCTATCTATCTTTGTTTCGTTTGTAACGTATGTATTTTGTATCATCAAAATAACAACGAGAATGTGTAACTGTTTACGATTTGTGAGGGGAGGGATTGGTTTATTTTATTGGCTGTATTTTGCGCCCAGCTTTCGTTTGGACAAGGAATCGTTGACCTAACATCAGAATCTGAAACGACAAGATGGTTACCCGATGGATCACTTTCACAGAACTTTGACAATCTAGGAACTCCGTCCGTATCCGTTACCGCAAACATTCAGGGAGCAACTGCTCGTTTTAATAACAATACCCCTCGAAGCGACTCCCGTGACCTATGGTTTAGTATAAATTTAGGGAGCCTTACGGAGGTAGTGACAATCTCATTTACTTTTAGCGGCTCTGCATTTGGCTTAATCGGTTTCGATATTCACGCGGCCTCTACCAATAGCGTCATCGTTCGCCCTCACAGTACGCCTGATAACGGGCTTTATTTTGTGACTTATCAAGGCCGTGTCACTCAGAATTTATGTAAAAATCGTTAACAGTCCGAAAGTTTTGAACTCTCGAGCTGTTAACGATTTTTACATAAACTCCCGCTGAATTTCATCTTTCACAAATTTGAGCGCTAGTGCCGTAGGATTACGGTTTTCTTGTATAATTTTTTCAAAGATTTTTTTCGATAATTCAATTGGTGCCGCGTCAGGTTTCACTTCTACGGAAGCCTGATTGATGAGCGTCACTACTTCCTGTTGAGCCGAACGTATCTGCTCCCAAGCATCGTGGCTCATATATACTTGCTGTGACAGGTTGTGATTAAACTCTTCTCGAACTTCGTGTAAAAGAATTTGTTGAAAATCAAGGGATTGAGTAGCAATTCCATTGGTACGAATTAATAAATTGTTGGGACTGATTCTCTCCAAAAATAAGCACATTCGCTCATACGCTTGCAAACGAATTGGGAAAGCAAGTTCTACATTTTTACGCTCCAACTCTACTTGTTTTTCGGTCAATTGTTTTTTGAGAAATGCCGTTACAGTCAGGTACATCGCATACAATACAAGCGCCGAGGGAAGAATAATTTTTAATAGGTCAGTGACGATTTCCATTGATTTGTTGTTTAATTACCTATACAAGGTTTATTCCCGCAAAGAACGGAAAGTATCACCAAAATAGTACATCGAAGATCGACAAACATATAAAGTAACATGGTAGCCGCTCCTCCTATTCGTATTTCTGAAATAGCAAAACGAGAAATTATTGAGACTCTTACTGCTAATAAAATTCCCGATAGTTATGGTTTACGTGTTGGCATGAAGGGAGGAGGCTGCGTAGGGCAATTTCTTTTGGGTTTTGACACTCCCTCTGAGCACGACCAGGTACACCTGATTGATGGCATCAAAGTGATTATCGACAAGCGCCATCTGATGTATGTCATCGGTACCGAAGTGGACTTTGAAGAAACCGACAATGGAATAGGCTTCACCATCGCAAAATAATTAGCTGACAGCGAGACACTTATTAATACTTACTAGCAAAAAACAATATTTGGCACGATTTTAGGGTGTTCTATAAAAAACTCAAACCCTATTTTTCGACGTCCGTGCAGCAAATTAAACGACATATTTTTGCTTTCCTGGCCTTTACATCTTTTCTGTTGGCACTATTATCATTTTTTATATTTGAAAGAGGCGCATTAGGAGCATCAAAGGAAAAGTATTTTTCGGCCGTCAAAGAACGAGTGAAGCAAGAGCTCAACATCTCCCAAAAAGAACTTGGGGAGATTATGACCGCTGTCTCTCAAAACACCTCTCACCAATTTTCAGACTACCGCTGCCCTACCAAATATCCCTATTATATTTTTCAAAACGGACACCTCGTTTTTTGGTCAGATTATCGTTTTATCCCTGAATACGAATCTATTCGAAAAATTGCTCAGACCCAATTGGTCACGTTTGAACAAGGAAAGTTTCTTGTAAGTCGTCGAGAGCTAATCCAAAACGGAACGAGGGTTGACGTGGTGTCAGTCATCAATTTATACAGCCACTACAAAAACCAAAATAATTACTTTCAATCGGGATACAATACGGATTTATTTTCGATTGATCCACTTGAAATTTCGACCCGTTTGGGGCCCATTTACAGTAACGTACTCGATGACAACACGCACTTCCTTTTCTCTATTACTCCCCCTGAGTTTGAGACATACAATCAAACTACGCCCGTCAATACCATTATTTGGGCTGGATTATGTATTTTATTCTTAGGAGTTTACGTAGTTAGTTGGATACTACGTTGGAGTCGTCAGCGTCATTTCGAGCGTGCTTTTATTCTTTTGACTCTTTACCTCATGTTACTGCGGCTTGGGATGTTGTATTTTGGGGTTCCGTTTGTCTTCTATGAAAATGACATTTTCAACGCAAAGTTTTATGCTTCATCACCCATTGCTCCTTCACTGGGCGATTTACTGCTCAATTCGCTGGTCGTCTTCATTTTAGTATTGTACTTGGCAAACTTTTATTTCCGTTCCAAAATTTACTCCAAATTACTCCGCGTTTCGGGCGTACCTAAAGTGTTACTATCAAGTGTCTTTGTGATGCTCAGCTTTGGCGTATTTTATGGTTGTTTTTCGGAGTTACAGGATATTTACGAAAATTCACAGTTTACACTCGACATAACACTAAGTATTTCTTTTTCAGTACTAAAAATTGTTTGTATTATTGTATTTATCTGTATATCAAGTATTTATTTTCTTGGAACGCACTTATTTATCAGCCTTTTTATTCGGTTTAACCGCAAAAATAGGATTCAGGGAACGCTCATTTTTCTAGTAAGCTTTGGTGTATTTGTTCTGCTTCTTTGGATTGTTAACGAAGATATTAGGTGGATTATCGGAATTCATGCCGCGTACTTTATAGTTCTTTACTTTTGGAAATTTCCTCGCATCCTCTATTCGTTCAGATACCGTACGACCATCTATTATTTCACAGGAGCATTTTTCTGGGCTTTGGTCACTACTTACGTGGTGTATACTGAGGAAGACCGAAAAGATATTACCAACAAGAAAGAATTTGGGCAAAAAATTATTGCAGAAAATGACCCCCTAGGCGAATTTTTAATCAATCGCGCTAAAGATTCTATCAGTAAAGACACTGATATTCAATCCACTTTTATTAGCGACACCGTGCTTTCGCGTGAGCGTATTCAGCAAAAAGTAAAAAGTATTCACTTAGACAAGTACTTTGACAAATACGATATCGAAGTGCTTTCGTTTAAAGCCGATGGGCAGCCTCTTGACAATACCTTCGATGCCCTCTATTTTGATGAATACACCCAACCCTATCGACAAGCCAAGTATCAAACAAGTTATCCGTCGTTGTTTTTTATCAATGATGTGGTCAATAACTTTAAAAAGCAGTACCTCAGCCTCATCGATATTCGACAAAATTCTCTGCTATTGGGGTGGGTTGTACTCAACTTAAACCCACGCGAAGATCAGCCAAAAAACGTCTATCCTGAGTTGTTGATGGACAAAAAGTTTGTTCCAACGCCCGAAACACGACAGTATAGCTATGCCATCTATGATTCACAAAAAGAGCTTATGTACAGTTCGGGTAGCTACAACTACGAACGTAAAATGCCAATCTCTGTTCTTGATGACTCCACTCTTTTTGACCATGGGCTCCTTCGGTACGATTACAAGCACGTAGGAAGTAGGGACAAAAACAAACGGTACGTGGTTGTTTCCTCTAAGTCGTACCCGGTTAAGACACTGACCTCCAACTTTTCGTTTTTGTACTTAGTATTGGTGCTGTACGTTATCTGTATTATCGCAGTCTATGCGCTCAAATACGGCTTCCATCAGTTAAAAATTAGCTATACCACCAAAATCCAAATCTTACTGAACGCTGCTTTTTTCTCGCCGCTGATCCTGATAGTGTTGATTACGTTTAGTGTCATTAGCACCAACTACTTTAATAACCAGGAAAGTGCTTATTTGTCCAGCACCAAAAACATTGCCACCAACTTTGTTCAATACTTGGAAGAACACCAGCGGGGGGAGCGTAGCCAAGATGCTTTGATGGAAGAATTGAACAAGATTGCCCGTGACGCCAACGTTGATATCAATTTCTTTTCAAACGACGGCACGTTATACATGACTACCAAACCGCTCATTTATGAAAGTAGGTTACTATCAAAGTGGATTAATCCCGATGCCTACATTCACCTTATTCAAGACCGTGAAAATGAGGTTTTATTGGACGAATCATTGGGTAAAAAACAATACAGAACAGCTTACGTAACAGTACGAGCCAGTCGAAATAGTAAGCCACTTGGCGTGCTCAGTATCCCACATTTTGATTCAAAACCTGAGTTAGACCGCCAAATTATTGAAGTTATCTCCACGATTTTGCGCATATTCGCCTCTATGTTTGTGGTGTTTTTGCTGCTGTCCTACTGGACATCTAACCTTTTGACAATACCGCTCCGAATCATGACGCAGAAGTTTAGTCGCATCAATTTACACCAGCTCAACGAGCCCGTAGATTGGAAATCCGACGACGAAATCGGGACATTGGTGAAGTCGTACAACGATATGCTCAAAAAACTCAGCGAAAGCAAAGAAGAGTTAGCCAAAAATGAAAAGCAATCGGCTTGGCGTGAAATGGCGAAACAAGTCGCTCACGAAATCAAAAACCCACTGACACCAATGAAGTTGACGATTCAGCAACTTCAGCGAACAATGCTCCGTGATTTGCCCCCCAACATACCACAAAGCGAGCGAATTCGGCGAACGTTTGAATCGCTTATTGATCAAATCGACAACATTAGTGATATTGCCACGTCGTTTTCTGATTTTGCCAAAATGCCGTTGCCCAAAAACGAGTTGTTCGAAATTTCTTCCGTCCTCAACAAAGCGGCCGATTTGTATTCCGACGACCCCAAAATCACCTTACAAAGAGACATCAGGATCCAGCGGGTCAACGTCATGGGCGACCGGCAGCTCATTGGGCGTATCATCACCAACCTCATTATCAACGGCATTCAGTCCGTGCCCGAAGGCCGTCGTCCTGAGGTTTCACTGCGACTTCGTACCGATGAGGGGAACGTCTACATTGAAGTTCAGGACAACGGAAACGGGATTCCCGAGCCCATTCGCCCAAAAGTATTTTTGCCCAACTTTAGCACCAAACAAGGCGGCTCTGGGTTAGGTTTGGCCATTGCCAAACGAGGCATAGAACACGCTGGAGGGAATATTTGGTTCGAAACGGAAGATGGAGTAGGGACTTCGTTTTTCTTGTCGCTTCCGCTTACCCATAGTCCACTACTTTCAGAAGTAAAATAATAAAACAGACCATCGCAAAACGATGGTCTGTTTTATTTCTAGCCTTTATTTTTTTCGGGTATCGAGGCCATAGCCTTTTAAAATAGCTCTTGCCAAGGCGGTTTTGTGTACTTCGTCGGCGCCGTCGTAGATACGCGCCGCTCGCTCGTGAGCGTACCAGTACGACAGCAATACGTCGCTGGTCATTCCTAGCCCACCGTGGGTCTGAATGGCACGGTCAATCACCCGAAGCATCATATTAGCCGTAAAAAATTTAATCATCGAAATTTCGTCCCGTACGGCAGCAGCCCCCTGCTCGTCAATGTACTTGGCTGTACGCAATACGAGCAAACGCGCGGCGTCAATTTCAGCCCTACTTTCGGCGATAAATCCTTGGATGAATTGCTTTTCACCCAACATAACGCCTTCTTCCATCTCCCGGCTAACAGCATAGCGGCACATCAAATCAAAACTTCGCTCAGCAATCCCAATAAAACGCATACAGTGGTGAATCCGACCAGGGCCGAGGCGCTCTTGTGCCAACAAAAAACCCGCTCCTTCAGGCCCAATTAGATTTGACTGAGGAACCCGAACGTTTTCATAGAGCATCTCAGCATGACTCGCCCAGCTATCGCCCGCGTGGCCCATAATGGGGATATTGCGTACCAGTTTTACCCCAGGTGTATCCATCGGAACTATGATTTGGCTGGCTCGTTTGTGCGGAGCGGCATCTGGATTGGTTACGGCCATCACCACGGCAAAAGCCGCGCCGTCGGCACTGCTGGTAAACCATTTGTGGCCATTAATCACGTAATCATCCCCGTCTTTGACGGCCATCGTGCCCATGCGCGTAGGATTGGATCCTGCAAATTCGGGCTCCGTCATGCTAAAGCAGCTACGGATTTCTCCGTCCATCAGGGGCTTTAAATACTGCTCTTTCAAGTGTGCTGGAGCGTATTTGTGCATCAGTTCGGTATTCCCAATATCGGGAGCTTGAGTATTGAACACAAAATGCCCAAAGGGTGAACTGGCCAGTACTTCGCTGATTTGGCCAAATTCGCAAAGCGTAAGGTTTAGCCCACCGTCTTCTTCGGGTAAGTGCAATCCCCACAAACCTGTTTTTTTGACCAACTGCCGTTTTTGCTGAAGAATCGGCTCAACGTGCGAGAAGTCATGGGAAAGGTATTCGGGCGTTTCGAGTGGATATAACTCACTCTCAATGAAGGTTTTGATTTTCGGAAGGAGCTTTTTAATGCGCTCTGTAACAAAAAGTGATTCCATAAAGTTATAGATTTAAGCAAATATAAAGTATTTAGACTACTAACTTTGTCAAAGTACCAAACTTTGACAAAGTTCATGATTACACTCCAAAACGCTTTTGTTCGTCGCTACGACACCGTTGTTTTATCCGACCTTTCGCTCACCATTCAAACGGGTGAACAATGGGCCATCATCGGAGAAAATGGAAGCGGAAAGTCTACATTGCTAGAGATTTTGGCGGGGAAATGGCCGATTTGGCGCGGAAAATTAACCCACGATTACGGCGACGTGTTGCTGTCAAAAGTAGCCGAATTGGTTCCGTCTGATTACTCTTTCAATCGCATCATCAAATCCGCCGCACAGTATTATCAACAGCGTTTTCATAGCCACGAAGCGGAAGTTGCACCCACTGTTCGTGAAGTACTAACCAATCAGCTCAAGCCCGTAGGCACGGTTGACGACCATTCGGTGGTACTTCCTCAAAACACCATTAGCGAAGCTGATTTACTTGCTACTTGCCAGTTGCTATCCATCGAACACTTACTCGACCGTCATTTTGTGACCTTGTCCAACGGTGAAACTCGGCGGATGCTTTTGGCGCGATCGTTGCTCAAAAAACCGCAATTATTGCTTTTAGACAACCCGTTTTCGGGGTTGGACGTCCCCTCACGCGAAGTACTAAGAAACGCCCTTTCGCACCTCAAAGAAGCAGGGGTGACCATTGTATTGGTTACTTCTTCGGTCGAAATTCCCCAAAGTGTCACCCACGTGGTACGATTGAAAGAAGGGAGAATTATTTCGGAAGAAAAATCGCTTTCGGAAACCGACAAAGCTACGTTTCAGCCCAGCGCCGTAGTTCCGATTTCTCCGAAGTATAATTTTTCGTTGGCGGTCAACTTGCGTAACATCACCATTACTTACAGTGGTAAAAAAGTGCTCAATAACGTCAATTGGCAAATCAAAAAAGGGGAGAAATGGGCACTTGTTGGCCCTAATGGGTCAGGAAAATCGACGTTGTTGAGTATTTTAACCGCTGATAACCCTCAACGTTTTGCCAATGATTATGACTTGTTTGACCTCAAACGAGGCGGCCCGTCGATGTGGGACGTAAAGAATAAAATTGGGCACGTTTCGCCCGAATTGCACTTGTATTTCCCCCAAGAAACAACCGTTTTTAAGACCATTGCTTCGGGCTTTTTTGACGCTACGGGGGTGTATTTTCGAAAATTAACAGAAGACCAACTACAACAAACCCAAGCCGTTGCCGAATGGCTCAACGTGGGTTCGTTGCTCGATAAATTATTTAAAAACCTTTCCAAAGGCCAACAACGCCTCGTTTTATTGGCAAGAGCGTTAGTGAAACATCCGCCGCTGCTGATTTTAGACGAACCCTGCCAAGGGCTGGATTTTGCCGCAGTAGAGCATTTTAAGGAAGTGGTCAACGCCGTCTGTGATTCACAAGAGCAAACGCTCATTTACGTTTCTCATTATCCTTACGAAATCCCAAGCTGCGTTACCCAAACCCTTCACCTCTCCGAAGGCATTGTCTGTTAAGGGCTAATTCCCGTCTTTGGGTTTTGCTTTTTTGGCGTCAATCACTTCGGTGAATGTACTAACCGCCGCCGCGCCAAAAAAGCCCAACGCTTTGCGCCCCTTTGGATTGGTGTTTTGTATGTTACTATAAATATTGGACGGAGCCGTTGCAAAAAGTCCTTGGTTATTCGACTCAGTCCGTACTTGATTTAAGAAATAATATCCTTCCAACGGAATACTGCAAAGCTCTACTTTGACCGTGTCTTTTTCTTTGTAAAACTCGGGAGAAATAGCACGACGAATGGGCAAAATAAAACGTAAACCGTCGCTGTTGGCGCCTGGGCTAAACGCGGCATCGTACGCGATGGTGACTTCGGTAGTTTTGTTGAAATACTTACCGTTTTTGTAGCTTTTTATCCAGTAGCAGTCTCCCGCCCCCATTGGGTCACGGGCAAAAAACTCCGCCGTGTAGCCTTCTTTAGGAGCATCATCCGCTGGAGCAATGGGTAATTTGTCAAAGAAATAAGTCACTGAGTCGATTTTAGGAACCCGATTAAGCTTGCTCACTGCGGTATATTCTTCGGTTCCTATTCTGATGCGCAAAGTATAGGTTCGTCCTACCCGCCCAATAGTATCGCTGATAGCAACTGGCTTCCAAACGTAGTTTCCATCTTTTTTAAAGTCAACAAAACTAAAGACTCGGCCTTTATCGTCCGACACCGTTACTGTAGCTCCCAAAACAGGCTTAGCGGGTGAATTATCAAAATACCCCGCCGACTCCGTCAGGCGAATGGATTGGCTTGTTTGTTGGTTTGTCACCCAGCCATCAACTACTAGCTGGGGCGCACCTGCTTTTACGTCCAAATCCACCACATCTTCACAACTTGTGAGGGTAGTTACGGTCAAAAATGCGAGGGTAATATAAGTCAAAAGAGTATAAAGCGTGTTCTTGTTCATGGCGATTAAAATTTAAAGTTGTACGTAATGGCAGGAACCACCGAGCCAATCACCGCGTAACGAACGGCCTCGGTTTTGAGGTTATTATCCTCGTTTTGTCGTACGTACATTGAAAACGGATTACGACGATTATAGACATTATAAATACTAAGCACCCACTCCCCTTGGCCTTTCCCGAAGAGCTTTTTCTTCGATTTAAGCGTCGCACCTAAGTCAAGACGATGGTAAGCAGGGATACGGGCAGCGTTGCGACTGTTATCCACATTTTGTGGCAACGTCCAGCCTCCCCATTCAAAACGGTTGGTTGGGAAAGTCGCAGGCGTCCCTGTATTAAAAGCAAAATTGGCCGAGAAACTCAAACGGTCGTTGAGTTGATATAATACGACCGTCGAAAGGTTGTGGGTTTTGTCAAAACGCGCAGGAAACCAATTGTCGTTGTTGATACCTTCTATTTTACGTTCCGTACGCGCAAGGGTATAACTTAACCAGCCCGTCAGCTTACCACGATTTTTTTTTACATACACCTCAGCTCCATACGCCCGACCGTTACCAAAAAGTAAATCACCTTCAAGATAGGTATTGAGCAACAAATCGGAGTTAGCTACATAGTCAACTTGATTTTGAAGCTTCTTATAATACACCTCTAACGATGCCTCATACGTGTTTTCTTGGAAGTTTTGGAACCAGCCCAATGCCACTTGGTCGGCTATTTGGGGCTTAATAATTTTGGAACTCAACGTCCACACATCCAACGGTGAACTCGCTGCTGTGTTTGATAATAAGTGTAAGTACTGAGCTGTTCGGTTATAGCTCGCCTTGATTGAAGTGGAAGAATTTAGCTCAATTTTGGTCGAAAAACGCGGTTCCCAGTTACCATACGTATTTATCACGCCCGATTCGTATTTTTTCTCCGAAACGGGTAGTTTTCGTTCCCCTTTCACAACTTCTAAAAATTCGTAGGCCGTCCCTGGGCCTAAGTTTCGGAAATACGAGTACCGAATCCCGTACTGAAACGACAACGATTCGTTGAGTTTTTGGTCATTCCCGATGTACAAAGACGACTCGTCGGCATAACGTGGGTCTAAGCTAATATTTCGTTCCTCACCGCTCGAAATTGCCGTCGCCGTGCCTGGTTTGGTGCTGTAATTGATGTACTGTCCACCGAAAGTAACCGTATTGTTAGGCGTAAGATAGTACGTAAAATCGGGCTTCATACTCCAGGTCTTAATGTTCGAATTCCACTTAAATTTATCCCCGCTTTGGCGCGTATTATTACGGTCCGATTCTAAACCATAGTCATAATTTGAATAGAATGCGGTGGCATTCATAAACAATTTGTTGTTAAAAATGTGGTTCCAACGAACCGTTGCTGTTTGGTTTCCCCATTCAAAACCAAAGTCCGCCCCAAAAACGTCGCGTCCGAAATAGCCCGAAGCAAAGACCGTATTTTTATCATCAATTCGGTAATTGGCTTTGGCTGTAAGGTCATAGAAATAAAAGCGCGAATTTTTTAAATCTCCGTTCAAGAACGGCTTAGCCAGTACATCAATATACGAACGACGCCCCGCCACAATGAATGAACCCTTGCCTTTGGCAAATGGCTGTTCGTAACTTAAACGGGAGAAAATGGTCCCAATTCCACCGTTAATTTCCCGTTTTTTGGCATTTCCCTCCTTCAAACGGACGTCTAAAATCGACGAAATGCGGCCACCATACTGCGCAGGAATCCCGCCTTTGACGAGTTTTACGTCTTTGACCGCATCGGGATTAAACACCGAGAAAAACCCAAATAAGTGCGAGGCATTGAAGACGGGTGCTTCATCGAGCAGGACTAAGTTTTGGTCAATATTTCCTCCCCTGACGTTGAACCCGCTGGCTCCTTCGCCCACGCTCGTTACCCCAGGAAGCAATTGAATACTCCGCACCAAATCCACTTCCCCGAGCAAGGCTGGCATTTGTCGAATGGTTTTCATTTCCACCTTGTTGACCGACATTTCAATGTTCTTGACGTTTTCGTCTTCTTTGGTGGTTTTGACAATGACTTCTTGCAGCTTCACACTTTCGTCCTTGAGCTCGATACTTAGCTTTAAATCGTCGGTAAGTGTCACTTTTTTTTCTACCTTTTCGTAGCCAATGTAATTGAAGACCAACGTGTAAGAGACGCCTGTCGGCAGGTTCAAGGCATAATAACCGTAGTCGTTGGTCACGGTTCCATTCCCTATTTCCCGAACATAGACCGACACCCCAATCAGGCTTTCGCCGTTGGAGGCATCTTTGATGTATCCGCTAATCGTTCGTTTTTCTTGGCTGTACACCCACGTGGCCATCCCTAACCACAACAAAATACTAAAAATATGTTTCATAGCTGACAATAAGTGGTAAGCCACTGTTACTTGTTTGTGAATAAAAGAAGAAGTTTACATTTGTACTTTTTCAGTATAAAAACGATATAAACCTACGTTTTTGTTTAAAAAAATAAGACTAAGTTGGAACAAAGTGCCAAAAAAGTCGCGTGAACGGGAAAAATACTCCCACCAAGAAGAAAGGCGCTGTGGATACAGCGCCTTTCTTCTTGGGTATGTCTCATACGTTATTCTTCTAATCTACCACCACTTCATCCATGGCAATGGTCGTGGGGCGACCTGCTTCTGGATGACCTGCGGGGGCATTTCCTGCATTTTTGGCCCGTACTCGAATATACCGCGCCCGCGCCGTTTTGAAATCAGCAACCACAGGTAAGATTTGCCATCTACCCTCTAGCTGGTACGTCACAGGTTGCGCCAAGGCTTCTTTGAAACTTTCGCCGTCGCGCGAAAGGCCAATTTCCACCGAAGTAGGAGGGAAGATGTTGTTCAAAATCAGTTTTAAGAAATTGGTCGACACTTTGGTCACAGGTTTTACCTCGCCCAAATCAATCGTAATTTCCAAATCTTTGCCCGAAATCTGCACCCATTCTGCACTGTTTTGAGGGCTTTGAGCCACCTGCCCGTCAGTCAGTTTCTTTTTATCAGGGTCAACCCAGTCGGCAGGGGCGTTAGCATATTTGTATGGTTTTCCTTTGGCGCGGTGCACAAAGAATTTTTCTTCAAAAGTAGCGCCAGCGGTCGTAATGGCCTTGATCGTCGTGATTTTGTCCAACGTTATCGGCATGGTGTATTCCGTCGAGCCAGTCGTAGGTTGCTTGCCGTCGGTGGTGTAGTACGTTTTGCTGTCCGAGTCCAATTTATCCAAACGCACCTGCAACTGCCCTTGGTTGTTGAACTGCGTCACCGCCCGAATGTCCAAAATACGTTTTGAATAATTGACTTTGAGATAGTCTAATCGTTTTAAATGCTCTTTCAAACGCATTGCAAAATCTTCAAAGTTTTTAACGCCCGAAGGCATCCAAGCCGATTCCGCAATGGCCGTAGCCCGAGGAAACGTCATGTATTCAGCCTGTTCGGGAGTTGGAATATATTCCGTCCAAAGGTTTCCTTGTACTCCCAAAATGTATTTTTTAGACGCCTCGTCAAAGCCATCGGCGGGATCATAGCCATACACCTTTTCGATGGGTAAATACCCACCAATCGCCAGCGGTTCTTTGGCAGGATTACCTTGGTAATAATCGAGGTAGTAGTAGGTCGTCGGCGTCATGATGACATTGTGCTTTTGCTTAGCTGCTTCGATACCACCTGCCGTGCCTCTCCAGCTCATGACAGTCGCGTTGGGAGCCACGCCACCTTCCAAAATCTCGTCCCAACCAATAATGCTTCTTCCTTTGGAATTGACAAACTTCTCAATCCGTTTGATGAAGTAGCTTTGCAGCTCGTTTTCGTCTTTTAAGCCTTGTTTTTTTATCAATTCTTGGCAAAATGTACTCTGTTTCCACGCCTCTTTGGGGCATTCGTCACCACCAATGTGTACGTACTTACTTGGGAAAAGCGCCATTACTTCCGTCAACACGTCCTGCAAAAAAGTAAAGGTTTTTTCCGTGGGGCAAAACACGTCGTACATCACGCCCCATTTGGTGCCCACTTGGTAGTTTTTTGAAGGCTCACACCCCAATTCTGGATAAGCCGCCAACGCCGCTGTTGCGTGCCCTGGCAGTTCGATTTCGGGGATAATCGTGACATATTTCGACTGAGCGTACTTCACGATGTCTTTGATTTCGGCTTGGGTATAAAATCCACCGTACTCTTTTCCGTCGTATTTCTGAGGGTAATTTTCTGAGTAGTACCCCACAAGCGTTTCCTTGCGTTTTGAGCCCACTTGTGTGAGTTTAGGGTACTTCTTTATCTCAATGCGCCAGCCTTGGTCATCGGTCAAATGCCAGTGCAATACGTTCATTTTGTGAACGGCTAGTAGGTCGATGTATTTTTTGACAAACGAAGCAGGCATAAAATGGCGCGCTACGTCGAGCATCAACCCTCGGTGCACAAAGCGAGGTTTGTCTTGAATTTTGCAAACGGGCATCGTCCACGCCACGTTTTCGACGGGTGTTGGACTAAATACGGCCGTGGGTAGCAGTTGAAGGATCGTTTGTAAACCATAAAAGGCTCCTTGTGGTGTCGCCGATTCCAGAATCACGCGCTCTTTTCCTACTATCAATTTATAGCCTTCGTTTCCTAAGCCCAAGGCTTTGTTCAAACGAATAAAAATCGTGTTGGTTGCCGTGGGGGAAGCAGCGAGCGCAATCGCCAAATTCAATTTAGAGGCTGTTTTAAGCACACTAGCCAACGATTGTGCAATGGGTTTCAGTAACGCATCTTTGGCGTTTACAACGATTTTGGTCTGCCCATTCACCACAAACTGGCCCTCACCGCCATTGAACTGCGCAGGAAATGGCACCAAGTTATAGCTATTGTCTTGGGCATAAAGTGAGGTATAGCAAATGAAAGCCAGAGAGAAAACAAAAAGTAATTTCTTCATACGTAAATAATCGTCGTTTAGGGAACAAAGGAAGTAAAAAACGGCAGCAATCGAAAAATTAGTGTGTAAGCAGCCAAAAATAACAACGCCCCAACTTGGGTATTGGACGGGCAACTTCATAAAAAAACTATTAATTTATTTAAACCAATTTTTAAAGGAAATGTGCTACAAAAGCATATATTTTCGAGCAACAATGATTTTGAATGGCTTTGTTGCGTGGTTAACTCAAATTAATAAAATACAAACCTGAACACGTTTTTGGGGTGGTCTATTTTAGACGGACAGTTTACTTTGCAGGTTTAGTAATTGATTTTGATAATTATAATTTTGAAAGAAAAGCATTACATTTTTAGCACTATTCACAAAATTAATAAGACTTTAGTTTGAAAAAAACTAGATAATCTCATTCTAATATATGGCTTGTAAATACTAACAATTCTATCCCTAATTTTAATTTTTTGCTTATCGTAGTGGTGCTTTTGTTATCGGTATATTTGTCTAATAGTTTTGAAAATTTTAGATTTTTTTGTGCTATATTTTAATGTATTAGTTTCATTTAATTTTTTTTAATTCAATTGCACCGTTTGATAAAAGATATAAACTCTCCCGCTTCCTAGCTCTCGTCTTTTAATAAGATTTTTTGCGTAATTTACTATAAATAAGGTGTTTTTTATATTGTTCTTTAAACTTACTCCTAGGCACTTCAAGTTTATTCCTCTGACAAATTTCTGGAATTATCTTCCCCCAAATCCATTGGCATGATTTCCATAAAAGTTTAATTTCTGTGGGAAATCTGATGTAAACTTCATAAAAATTCGCATCTTTTAACAAGATAGTTTTATCTGGAATTTCGTCACGTTAATTCTCAATAATTTTACGCTGAAACTCTTCAAAATTCACCTGTTTATCTAGGTAAGAACAGGCTTTTGATACAAAAAAATATCTCTAATCATTTCATTATCAGCTAATAATTTTTCGTAAAAATAACTAAATTTTTCAGTCTGTGTTAAATCTTTATAATAATTTTTCGTCACTGAGTTTTAGGTAATGCTTGAGGAACATTAAGCCAAAATAGCCCTGTTTAGGAAGCCAAGAGGGGGCACTAACCATCGTTTTTTTTAGGAAGTATTCAACTAAATATTTCTAATCAATAGTCTGATAAATAGCCCCTAAATCGGTGTAATTCTTAAAAATATACAATTTGGAAGAGTTTGCATATTTTGGCTCTTTTTTGGGACTATTTTATTTACAAAAATCTGTATATCAACAAGTTAAGCCTATAAAGGGAAACCTAAAGTAAAGAAAACGCCCCAACCGAAGTCAGGGCGTTTTCTTTTATAAACTTACGGGGAAACCTGTTAGTTTGCTAATTCACGTTTGCTACGACGTGAGCCACTGCGCTCACGTGATTCGGTCACGGTTTCGAGTTCTTCTTTCGAACCAATGATGTTTTTCTGGTAGCGACGAACGCCAGTTCCTGCTGGAATGAGGTGACCTACAATTACGTTTTCTTTCAAGCCATCGAGGGTATCGCGTTTTCCGCGTACGGCTGCTTCACTCAACACTTTGGTCGTCTCTTGGAAAGACGCGGCAGAGATAAAGCTCTCGGTACCCAACGACGCCTGGGTAATACCCATCAAAGTGGGCTGAGCAACGGCCGCTTTCGCATCGCGTGCTACTACCAAACGCTGGTCACGGCGCTTGAGGGTCGAATTTTCGTCACGCAAACGCCGTGCCGAAATCAACATACCAGGCTTCACGTTTTCAGAATCTCCCGCATCTTCTACCACTTTCATGTCAAGAACACGGTCGTTTTCTTCACGGAATGTCCACTTATCCACTGGTTGCATTTCCAAGAAGTTGGTATCTCCAGCTTCCATGATTTCTACTTTCTGCATCATTTGGCGTACAATACACTCGATGTGCTTATCGTTGATTTTCACCCCTTGGAGGCGGTAAACTTCCTGAATTTCGTTCACCAAATACTCTTGTACTGCCGTTGGGCCTTTGATTGACAAGATGTCACTAGGAGTAATGGCTCCGTCAGAAAGTGGCTCACCCGCTTTCACATAGTCACCATCCTGTACCAAGATGTGTTTCGACAAAGGCACAAGGTATTTTTTACGAGTACCGTCTTTCGACTCGATGTTGATTTCGCGGTTACCACGTTTTACCACACCGTAGATAACTACCCCGTCGATTTCGGATACTACGGCTGGGTTCGATGGGTTTCGAGCTTCGAACAATTCCGTTACCCGTGGAAGACCTCCCGTGATATCGCGTGTTTTACCAAGTGTACGTGGCAATTTTGCCAACGGCTGACCTGCTTTCACGGTTGATCCATCTTTAATTACCAAGCGCGCCCCTACTGGTAAGTTGTAAATCTTCTCATCGGCGTCGGTTAAGAGCGGGCTCTTTCCTTTGACCAAGATACCCGGGTTTTTGGTACGGTCACGCGTTTCAATAATCACCTTTTCTTGGAAGCCCGACTGTTCGTCGATTTCTTCGCGGAATGTGATACCTTCTTCGATTGATTCGTACTCAACAGCTCCGTTAAATTCTGACAAGATTACAGCGTTGTAAGGATCCCAGTTACAAAGCTCTTGACCTTTTGTAACGCGCTCACCTTCTTTCACTAACAACGTAGCTCCGTAAGGAACGTTATTTCCAATCAACACTTGTCCGTTGGTTTCGCTCACGATACGAATTTCACCCGAACGACCCATTACAATCGTTACTGGATTACCATCGTTATCGGTCGATTCTACGGTACGCATATCTTCAAATTCAATCTTACCTTCAAATTTCGCCTTGATGTTGGCTTCTACGGCAATGTTTTGGGCAGTACCCCCCACGTGGAAGGTACGAAGTGTCAGCTGCGTACCTGGCTCTCCGATTGACTGTGAGGCAATCACCCCAACCGACTCTCCGATTTCGGCCATACGGCTCGATGCCAAGTTACGTCCGTAACATTTCGAACAAACTCCACTGCGCGTTTCGCAGGTCAATACCGAGCGAATTTCGACAGTTTCGATGCTTGTTTCGTCGATACGAGCCGCAATTTCTTCCGTAATCTCTTGGCCTGATGACAGGATTAATTCACCCGTAAGTGGGTCAAGAACATCATGTACAGAAACACGTCCCAAGATACGCTCAGATAGAGGCTCAACGATGTCTTCGTTGTCTTTCAACGCTGAAATTTCGATACCACGCAAGGTTCCACAATCAACCTCGTTGACAACCACATCTTGGGCTACGTCGTGCAAACGACGAGTCAAGTAGCCCGCATCGGCTGTTTTCAAGGCCGTATCGGCCAAACCTTTACGTGCACCGTGCGTAGAGATAAAGTACTCAAGGACGTCAAGACCCTCCTTAAAGTTAGAAAGGATTGGGTTTTCGATGATTTCTCCAACGCCCCCAGCAAGGTTTTTCTGAGGTTTCGCCATCAAACCACGCATCCCCCCCAACTGACGTACCTGCTCGCGAGAACCACGGGCTCCCGAGTGCATCATCATGTACACCGAGTTGAAGCCTTGTTGGTCATTCTCCAATTGAGTCAAAAGCGTGTTTGCCAATTTCGTGTTGGTACGTGTCCAAACGTCGATAATTTGGTTATAACGCTCGTTTTCGGTGATAAGACCCATCATGAAGTTGTCCATCACGCCTTGTACTTCTTCTTTCGCACTTTCGATGAGCTGCCATTTTACGTCTGGGATTTTAATATCACCCAAACCGATTGACAATCCACCTTTAAAGGCTGTTTGGAAACCAAGGTGCTTGATGTCGTCCAAGAACTGCGCACAACGAGCGTTACCCGCAATTTTGAAAACGTGTCCAATGATTTGCTGAAGTTTTTTCTTCGTCAACAATTCATTGATATATCCTACTGATTCTGGAACACACTGATTAAACAACAAGCGTCCAGCAACCGTGTCAATCAATTTCTTCTCAAGGGTTCCGTCTTCGTTACGAACAGTTACACGGCACTTGATGTGCGCATGTTTCGAAAGTTTCCCTTCGTTAATCGCAATGATTACTTCTTCTGCTCCGTAGAAAGTCATTCCTTCGCCAATGATAGGCACCTCTGGGGTCGATTTACGTCCTTTTGTTACGTAATACAGACCCAATACCATGTCTTGTGAAGGTACGGTAATTGGCGCTCCGTTGGCAGGGTTCAAGATATTGTGCGATGACAACATCAACAATGATGCTTCCAAAATTGCCTCTTGCCCTAGTGGTACGTGTACCGCCATCTGGTCACCGTCAAAGTCGGCGTTGAAGGCCGTACATACCAATGGGTGCAATTGAATCGCTTTTCCTTCAATCAACTTAGGTTGGAAGGCCTGAATACCCAAACGGTGAAGCGTTGGAGCACGGTTAAGCAATACAGGATGACCTTTCAATACGTTTTCCAAGATGTCCCAAACAACAGGGTCTTTGCGGTCAACGATTTTCTTGGCCGATTTTACCGTTTTAACGATACCACGCTCAATTAACTTACGGATGATAAACGGCTTAAACAACTCTGCTGCCATGTCTTTGGGAAGACCGCACTCATGAAGTTTGAGTTCTGGACCTACCACAATTACCGAACGACCCGAGTAGTCAACACGCTTACCAAGCAAATTTTGACGGAAACGTCCTTGCTTTCCTTTCAACATGTCTGAAAGTGATTTCAAGGCACGGTTACCTTCCGAACGTACTGCGTTTACTTTACGGCTGTTGTCGAATAGCGAGTCAACGGCTTCTTGTAACATCCGTTTTTCGTTACGCAAAATCACTTCTGGTGCTTTGATTTCAATCAGACGCTTCAAACGGTTGTTACGAATGATTACACGACGATAGAGGTCGTTAAGGTCAGACGTAGCAAAACGTCCACCGTCCAAAGGTACAAGCGGACGAAGTTCTGGCGGAATCACAGGTACCATACGGATCACCATCCATTCTGGGCGGTTTTCGATACGTGTATTGGCGTCACGAAGCGCTTCTACTACCTTCAAACGCTTCAAGGCTTCCGCTTTACGCTGCTGCGATGTATCGTTGGCGGCATTGTGGCGCAATTCGTACGAAAGTTCGTCAAGGTGAATACGCGACAACAACAACTCTAGACCTTCTGCCCCCATCTTGGCGATGAATTTGTTAGGGTCAGTGTCAGGGAGAAGCTGATTCTCACGTGGTAGACGATCCATGATATCCAGATATTCATCTTCCGTCAAGAAGTCCATTTTGTTGACTCCGTCTTCCGCCTTAACCCCTGGTTGAACTACTACGTAGCGTTCGTAATAGATGATTTGGTCCAATTTCTTGGTCGATAAGCCTAACAAATAACCAATTTTGTTGGGTAAGCTACGAAAGTACCAAATGTGTGCAACAGGAACTACCAATTCGATGTGTCCCATGCGCTCACGACGTACTTTTTTCTCCGTTACTTCCACCCCACAACGGTCACAGATAATACCCTTATAACGAATACGCTTATACTTACCACAGTGGCATTCCCAGTCTTTTACGGGTCCGAAGATACGCTCACAAAAGAGTCCACCCATTTCAGGCTTATAAGTCCGATAGTTGATGGTTTCAGGTTGCGTTACTTCACCGTAAGAGCTTTCTAAGATAGACTCTGGCGAAGCCAAACTGATGGTAATCCGCGAAAAGTCACTATTGATTTTCTTGTTTTTCTTGAATGACATTTTCGATATGATTTGTGTGAAATTTTTGTTTAGGGTTTAGAGTTTACTGTGAAAAGTTTAGGGTTGTATTGTCAACCGCAAACAATAAACTCTAAACATTGATTAGTCCATCGTAATTTCGAGTGCAAGGCCACGTAATTCGTGAATCAATACATTGAATGATTCTGGAATATTGGGCTTCGGAAGGTTCTCACCTTTCACGATAGCTTCGTAGGCTTTTGCACGTCCAATTACGTCATCAGACTTCACGGTCAAAATCTCTTGGAGGATATGCGATGCTCCAAATGCTTCAAGTGCCCAAACCTCCATCTCTCCGAAACGCTGTCCACCAAACTGAGCTTTACCTCCCAATGGTTGCTGCGTAATGAGCGAGTATGGTCCAATTGAACGGGCGTGCATTTTATCATCCACCAAGTGGCCCAGTTTAAGCATGTACATAATACCTACTGTAACTGGTTGATCAAACTTATCACCTGACTGTCCATCGTAAAGCGGCGTGCGTCCAAACGAAGGAATACCAGCCTCGTTCAATTCAGAAACTACTTGTTCTTCCGTTGCTCCGTCAAAGATAGGAGTAGCGTACTTACGGCCTAATTTACGACCAGCCCATGCTAAGATGGTTTCGTAAATCTGACCGATGTTCATACGTGAAGGTACCCCAAGTGGGTTCAACACGATGTCCATTGGGGTTCCATCGGCCAAGAAAGGCATGTCTTCATCGCGAACGATTTTAGCCACAACTCCTTTGTTACCGTGGCGACCCGCCATTTTGTCCCCTACTTTGAGTTTACGTTTCTTAGCGATATATACTTTTGCCAATTTCACGATACCCGCAGGTAGTTCGTCACCTACTTCCAACGTAAAGCGGTCACGCTTGAAGCGTCCCGAAATCTCATTGCGGCGTTTTTGATAGTTCTTCACCATCTCAAACAACAGCTTGTTCGTCGTTGGCTCATCTGTCCATCCTTCGATGATTAAGTCACCCAAAAGGTTCACTTCTTCAGGCACTACATAACCACCTTCGTCACGGTACGGGTTTTTATCTGGGAAGATGTTGTTGATGATGTTCACACGGCTAAATTTCACGCCTTTACTCATGATTTCTTCGCCAAATTTGTGCTTCACACCCGCACTCGTTTTGCCATCAAGCAACTCTACCATTTTATCGATGAGAACTTCACGGAGTTTGCTTAAGTCGCGTCCGTAGTTTTTCATCAACACTTTCAACTCGTCTTTTTGTTTTACACGCTCATCGCGGCCTGGACGAGAGAAAAGTTTAGTATCTACAACCACACCTTTCATTGATGGAGGTGCTTTACGTGAGGCATCTTTCACGTCACCCGCTTTATCTCCAAAGATGGCGCGGAGAAGTTTTTCTTCTGGAGTTGGGTCAGACTCTCCTTTTGGAGTAATCTTACCAATCAAAATGTCACCTTCTTTTACTTCTGTACCCACACGTACGATACCGTTTTCGTCGAGGTTCTTCACGGCTTCCTCACTTACGTTTGGAATCTCAGCCGTCAATTCTTCCTCTCCACGCTTCGTATCACGTACTTCTAGGTCATATTCTTCGATGTGAATAGAAGTAAAAATATCTTCGCGTACTACACGCTCCGAAATCACAATCGCATCCTCGAAGTTATATCCTTGCCAAGGCATGAATGCCACGAGAAGGTTACGTCCAAGCGCCAATTCACCGCCTTCAGTGGCGTATCCTTCACTTAAGATTTGTCCTTTCTCAACTGGCTGGCCTTTCAAAACCATTGGCTTGAGGTTGATACAAGTATCTTGGTTGGTACGACGGAATTTCACTAAATCGTAAGTGACAACATCGCTATCGAAACTTACCAAACGCTGCTCATACGTACGTTCGTAACGAATCACAATTTTAGTAGCATCAACAAACTCAACCACCCCGTTACCCTCTGCTACCACCAACGCACGTGAATCGCGAGCGACACGGCCTTCAAGGCCTGTACCTACGATAGGTGCTTGTGGACGAAGCAATGGTACGGCTTGGCGTTGCATGTTTGAGCCCATCAAGGCACGGTTGGCATCATCGTGCTCCAAGAATGGAATCATTGATGCCGCTACCGATACAATCTGGTTTGCAGCAATATCCATCAACGACACTTGTGAAGGCTCTACCATTGGGAAGTCCCCTTCAAAACGCGTCTTGATTCTATCAACTAAGAAGTTTCCATTGTCATCTACCGAAGCATTCGCTTGAGCGATATAACGTGAATCCTCTTCTTCTGCGGTCAAATACACTAAATCATCGGTTAACTTACCGTCGTTGATTACGCGATATGGTGTTTCAATGAAGCCCATGCTGTTGGTTTTAGCGTACACACAAAGTGACGAAATCAAACCAATGTTTGGCCCTTCAGGAGTTTCAATCGTACAAAGACGGCCATAGTGCGTATAGTGAACGTCACGAACCTCGAAACCTGCACGTTCGCGGCTCAAACCACCAGGTCCAAGGGCTG
>JALQYJ010000123.1 GCA_023254175.1 Runella sp.
TGTATTTGCGTGCGATGAAATCATTGATAACAAAAATAGAGAAATCTGTTAAATTACGCATGATTAGGAGGGTTAAAATACGCGCAAAGAATCCTTGTACTTTCAATGTTTAGCAGAAAAAAATGAAAGAAAATCAAAAATAATTGATTTACGCTTGGTGGTTTATTTTTTTTCTCTATCTTTGCAATCCGAATTTAGGGAGTTTAGCTCAGTTGGTTTAGAGCATCTGCCTTACAAGCAGAGGGTCGGGGGTTCGAATCCCTCAACTCCCACATTAACAAAAAAGCCTCAGAAAACTGGGGCTTTTTTGTTTTTAAACTATTGGGCCTGCACATTAGGTGTTTCAACGAAATAAGTTGTTTGTTAGTGATATATATCGGAGAATCATCCCTCTAAATTTCAAACAGCCTAGTCGATTTGGTTTCAAATAAGTAAATCCTATGGATTTTATCATTTTATTATGAGCACTTGAACATCTATTTCTATGTACTTCCTATTTCTATGTACCCTCAAATATTTCCTTGGAGCTGCACTTTCACAACAAGAGATAGACTCGCAAGAAGTTGTCGTTTTTCAAAACGGCCTAGAAGGTTACAAATGTTACCGAATACCTGCCATTGTAAAAGCACCAAATGGTGAATTGTTAGCATTTGCCGAAGCGCGCCGCAATAATTGTGGTGATTTTGGTGACGTAGAAATTGTGATGAAACGAAGTTTCGACCAAGGAAAATCGTGGTCGGCACTTCAGGTAGTTGCCGATAATGGTGCTGACCAAGCAGGAAACCAAGCCCCTGTTTTTGACCTGACTGATAAACGATACCCCAAAGGGCGACTTTTCTTGTTTTATAATACAGGTACGGTTCACGAACAAGAAGTACGAGAAGGGAAAGCAATAAGAGAAGTATGGTATAAAACAAGTACCGATAATGGACTCACGTGGACTGAAGCCATTAATATAACGGCGAAAGTATCAAAACCCAATCACCCGGCTATCAACCCTGCGTACCGTTTTAAAGAAGATTGGCGTTCCTATGCTAATACACCAGGGCATGGCTTGCAGATTCAGAAAGGAATGTATAAAGGCCGAATTTATATTGCAGCTAACCATTCGGAAGGACCGCCGCAGTCCATGTCAAAAGATTACGTGGCGCATGGATTTTATACCGATGACCATGGTCAATCCTTTAAACTTTCGCCCAACGTGGCCTACGCGGGCAGTAATGAGGCGATTGCTGCAGAAACATCAGATGGAAGTTTACTTTTTAATTGCCGTAATCAGTCGGGAGATGCTAAATATCGAATTCAGGCTTTTACCAAAAATGGAGGTGAAACGTGGTCAGAAGTAAAAGTAATGACGGACTTACCTGATCCTGTGTGCCAGGGAAGTATGATTGATTTTGAGCCTAAAAAAGAAAAAAAAGTGTTGATTTTTTCAAACTTAAATAGTCAAACAAAACGCGAAAAATTGACCATTCGGGTCAGTAAAGACGATGGGAAAAGCTGGTCAGTAGGCAAGGAAATTTATGCGGGAGCGGCTGCCTATTCAGACTTAGTAGTACAAAAAGACCAGCGAATAGGGGTTTTGTATGAAAAAGATGATTATACCAAAATTGTATACACCGTTTTTGGTTATGACTGGTTGGTAAAATAAAGAAGCATGAAGAATAGAATAGGCGCGTATTTGGAGCAATATCGTCGTAACCTTTTGGAGGATGTCATTCCTTTTTGGACAAGTCATTCGCTCGACCGTGAATACGGGGGGTATTTTACTTGCCTCAACCAAAAGGGAAAGGTGTACGATACTGATAAGTTTGTCTGGTTGCAAGGCCGACAAATTTGGACTTTTTCAATGCTCTATAATCGCGTGGAGCCGCGTGAAGAATGGTTAGAAGTGGCAAAACATGGGGCGAATTTTCTGGAAAAATACGGTCGCACCGAAGATGGAAGTTGGTATTTTTCGTTGACTCAAGCGGGTAAGCCGTTGGTACA
The DNA here is from genome assembly GCA_023254175.1 of Runella sp. Lineage (GTDB taxonomy): Bacteria > Bacteroidota > Bacteroidia > Cytophagales > Spirosomataceae > Runella. Next base: position 1,990 of record JALQYJ010000123.1, read on the forward strand.
ACCGTATAATATATTTTCGGATTGTTTTGCTACGATGGCCTTCGGACAGTTGTCCAAAGCGACTCAAAACCAGCATTATGCTGACATAGCCAAGTGCACTTTCGACCAAATACTAAGCCGTAGAAACAATCCCAAAGGGAAATGGAGCAAAGTAGTAACAGAGACGCGACCGCTTAAGAACTTTGCCCTTCCGATGATTCTGTGCAACCTCTCACTAGAGATTGAGCATTTGTTGGATTCGACATTGGTCAATCAAACCATACATGAGTGTATTCAGGAGGTGATGGAGGTATTTTATGAGCCCAATTCTGGGTTAATTTTGGAAAATGTGACTCCCGACGGCAAGTTCTCTGATAGTTTTGAAGGACGTTTGCTCAATCCAGGTCATGCCATTGAGGCTATGTGGTTTATCATGGATTTGGGAATGCGTCAAAATGATCTAGCTTTAATTGAAAAGGCGGTAAAGATTACGTTGGTTACCCTTGAATACAGTTGGGATAAAGAATTTGGAGGAATTTATTATTTTCTTGACCTAAAAGGAGCCCCACCGCAGCAATTGGAGTGGAATCAGAAGCTTTGGTGGGTACACTTAGAAACGCTCATTGCATTATTAAAGGGGTATTTACATACTAAAAACCCTGCTTGTTGGGAGTGGTTTGAGCGAATACATGGCTATACGTGGAAGCATTTTCCTGACCCTAATCATGGCGAATGGTTTGGCTATTTAGATCGTCGAGGGGATGTTTTGTTACCTCTGAAAGGAGGCAAATGGAAAGGTTGTTACCATGTCCCGAGGGCATTATATGTTTGTTGGAAAACGCTTGAAGAGATTATGGCCAAACACTTAGGCGAACATTCCTGCCAATGAGTGAAAAGTAGGCCTTTTTTGGGTACGTTTTAGTCAATGGCATCTGCCTTCTAACAATGTATGTGTATATTCGTACGCTTGTAACGAAAAAGCCAACTGCTCTACTATGAAAACGCGTTTATCCTTGCTGTTAGCCCTCTGGACCTTATTGGTGCAATTGAGCTTGGCACAGGAGGCCGCAGCTGATGCCTGTGCTGAGACTAAAACACGCTATTTTGGCCGATTTTCTCCCGATAGCCGTACTCGCATCGCTTATCCTGGAGATGAGTCTATTGACGTGACTTATTATCGACTACAGCTTTCTCTTACTTATGCTCCTCGTTATCTCAGGGGGGAGGTTTTAGTGCGATTTAAAACAAAGGCAGTAGCAAATGGTTGTGTTTTGGATTTAACCTTGGCATTAAAAGTAGATTCGGTCAAAATAGGGATGCAAAAAGCACTGTTTTCGCACGTCGAAAATAAACTCAGTGTTACGTATCTACAAGCCGTGAACGTTGGCCAAGATATGGCTATTAATGTATTTTATCAGGGTACGCCTGCGGCGGGTGGCTATGGGTCTTTTAGCTTTGGAACTATCAATCAAGGAAAATCACAAGCGATATGGACCCTTAGTGAACCTTATGGAAGCAGCGACTGGTTTCCGTGCAAAGACAATCCTGCCGACAAAGCTGATTCGTCGGACGTTTGGATAACTGCACCTAGCTATTTTGTGTCAGTTTCAAACGGTATTTTGGAACGTACTTCCGCCAATTTAGACGGTACAAAGACGTATTTTTGGAAAAATCGGTATCCAATTGCGCCTTACTTGATTTCGATTGCGTGTAGTAATTATTCGTTGTATACCAATTATTTCCGTTATTCGGCTTCTGATTCGATGCCGATAACTCACTACGTTCAGCCTGAAAATTTGACAGCTTCGGTAAAGTTCAACTTGGACCAAACACCGAAAATGCTAAAATTTTTTTCGGAAAAATTTGGACCTTATCCTTTCTTGAAAGAAAAATATGGCCACGCCGAATGTGGTTTTAGTGGAGGAATGGAACACCAAACGTGTTCGTCGATGGGAGCGTATGGACAAAGCCTAATTGCCCACGAGTTGACCCACCAATGGTTTGGAGATAAAATCACGTGTCAGTCTTGGGAGCATATTTGGCTCAACGAGGGTTTTGCTACCTACGGTGAGGCACTTTGGCAAGAATCACTAGCAGGTAAAACTGGCTACTCGACGTTTATGCAAATGCAAGCGCAACGGGCTAAAAATGCAACAGGGACGGTTTTTGTGGCAAATACAGCTAATATTGGCGAAATTTTTAGCAGTAATCGTTCGTATTCTAAAGGTGCAATGGTTTTACACATGCTTCGGGGTATCGTCGGTGATGAAAAATTCTATCAGATTTTACGTACCTACGCCGCCTCAAAATATGCCTATGGGAATGCTATTACCGAAGATTTTCAGGGATTGGCAGAGGCGGTAATGGGTCAAAAACTGGATTATTTTTTCAAACAGTGGATTTACGGAGAAGGCTATCCCACTTACCAATTCGGCTATGCGTATGAGTTAAAAAACAATAATACCTATCGTTTGTACTTTAACCTGAGACAGACGCTTCGCTCGACAACTCCTGCGTATTTTACAATGCCTATCCCTGTTCAAATAAAAACGTTGGCACTTGATACGACGGTCATTGTCTTTAATAATCAGTCCGAACAGCAGTTTACGGTCGATGTGCGAGGGCGACCCACAGATGTCTTGTTGGACAATGAAGGATGGGTTTTGAAAAATGTGGCTCCAGCCAATTTAGTAACGTCCGTACTAGAAACCGAACAAGAGCCTCAGTGGAAAGTTTACCCTAACCCTGCCACCGAACACGTTACCATTGAATTCAAATTACAGCTCCCTTCGCGGGTGATTGTTAAAATTCTTGACCCGAATGGTCAACTTATTCGTTTGTTAACCAATGACTTGTACCCCACAGGAACGCATTTTATTAAAACGACTCTGTTCTCAATTCCTACGGGCTTTTACCTTATTCATTGTGAGCTGGGCGATGAAACATGGACCAAAAAATTGTTAGTAAAATAACCCTTATTTGATTTTGGCAACTTTGCGGCTAAAGCGGCCATTGCTCCAAGATGGTTCCATGCCAAGTTGATGTCGAAGGCAGATCCAAAAGCATGATTAATCAATACGGCTCGACTACCTCGAATAAATCGTGGATTGTAAACACCATCCCAAGTCAAGGCTTTATGAAGAAGGTAGGATTTTTTCCAATCTTCCCAAAGTTGAATCAACGGCTTTAGAGCTTTTTTGTAAAAAAAACAATGGACGTTCCTTTCAGGGTAGTTAGTTGTGGAATTTTAATTTTAACAATATTTTCTTTCGCCCAGTTATTGGTTACTTTTATTTGTTCCGACAAATCGGGGGTAGGTACGTGTACGACGCATCATTGCTGCACCAATAATTTTGTTGCCGACTACTCCGGCAGCAAAAGCTAAATGTAAGGAAATGCTTTTGTCATCTTGGTATCCCGAAAAAACTATTTTTTGGGCATGGCGAAAATGCTTTCGTCGATGGCTGGGTTGATTTCTATTTTGCGAATAGTGGTGACAATTTGACCCGCTTGAGGGTTTGAAATCTCGGTAGTGTGTGGAAACGCAATGCCATCAACTACCTTATAGTTAGATAGTTTGGAATCTACTTCGACTGCTTGGCCACTTACTGTAACTTTTACAGACGTTTTAGCGGTCAAATACGTTTTTTTATCAATGTAGTTAGTGATAATCATTCCATCTTTGGACGTGATTTTTACTTTATAGACTTCGTTACCGTCCAATGTTTCAGTACCTATCAACTCGGCTACCGATCCCGACTCTTTGTAGTTGGCCATTCCTGATAAATCAAGTTGTGAGGTAGAAGCTTTGACTTGGTCTTCGGGCAACGCCACTGGGTCTGAACCTTGCATAGGATTGATGGTCCAGCCTTTGTCGCCATCGATGGTCATCACAATACTTTGTCCCATTACTTCAATATCGTTGCGCATTCCACGCTTATGGACAATTACCGATTTAGAAGCTAAGTCCATACCCATTACGGAAGTCGTACTTTCCATACGCATGGATTTGAGGGAGTTAAGCTTAGCAGCTCCGCCACGTGCTTCGATAGATTTAGTCAGAATTTCTTCCGCAGTTTGAGCAAAGGTAAGGGCTACACTTGCCATTATGATGGACAACGAACAAACAAACTTCTTCATGGTATTGAACATTGGGTTTAAATGTAGGAACTAAAGGTAAATAAAAAATGAATATTAATCTTGTAAAACACCTTTTACTCGTTGAATATAGTCTTTTATGCCTTTTTCCAAGGAGTTACTTTCTTGTAAAACCCGAATAAAGGCACTTCCTATAATGGCCCCGCTAGCATGTTCGCATGCTTTCGTGAACGTCTCATTGTCTTTTATTCCAAATCCAATCAAGCGAGGGTTTTTGAGATTCATGGCATTAACACGGGCAAAATAAGCCTCCATATCGTGGCTGACCCCTGATTGAGAACCTGTAACACTTGAGGAAGAAACCATATAAATGAATCCTTCGCTATTCTCATCAATTTGACGAATTCGTTTTTCGGTTGTTTGGGGGGTAATCAAGAAAATATTAAGGATGCCGTAGTGATCAAAGGTTGGTTTGTAAAATTCCATGTATTCATCGACGGGCATATCGGGTAAAATTAGGCCATCTACGCCCACTTCAGCACACTGTTGACAAAAATTTTCAATGCCAAATTGAAGCACGGGATTAATGTAACCCATTAACAAAACGGGGAGTGTAATTTCTGAACGCATTCCACGAAGTTGCTCAAATAACTTCTTAACACTCATGCCGTTTTCAAGGGCTTGTTCATTGCTCTTCTGAATCGTTTCACCGTCGGCGACGGGGTCAGAATAAGGCATACCAATTTCAACCAAGTCAGCGCCGGCCTCTTGGAGGGCTTTTAGTACACGGAGGGTATCTTCGAGGTGGGGAAAACCTGCGGTAAAATATACGTTTAAATTATGGGTGGGGTTCTTTTGAAAAAGTTCAACGATACGATTCATGCTGGGTTCGTTTTTTTTGGTAAAAGTAGGATTTTCCCCTGCTACAACCAAAGTATTTATGGTTTACTGCTTATTTCTGGAAACTCAAATTCCTTGTCAGAAAGGTCGACATTCACTTCAATTTTTGTAACTGTAATGGCCAACGAGTTTTTTCCGTTAATTTTTTGATTTATTGAAAAAGGGAAAATCAATTCATTGACCGTTTGAAAATTACTTAGATACGTATCAACGTATCCCCCTTTACCTGGTCCTCTGCGAATAGAATTTCTGACCAAAACGGGCAAATAACTTTTGGTATCAAAGAAATAAAAACTGGATTGTTGTGCCACGGTGCGGGTTGACATTGGTGGAGGCTTACGAATGAGCCGTACTCGAAAACATTCCTTCCCTTCTACAATCATTTTTCCTTCTAACACCACACTATACCCTCGTTCTGTATAATTTACAAAAGGGTCGAGCATTTGGATGTCGGCTTTCATAGTTTCGCTATCTTCGAACGAAAGCTTTTCAAGCTGAAGAGTAGTAGGGTTAGTTTGCCAGCCTGTGGTTCCATCAAAGCAATTTTGGTAAATGCTTTTTTCTTCAAATAAAGCTACCGAACGCTGGAGATTCGGGGATTTTTGTTGTTGGATGTAGGGGATTTCCATTCCCTGAGTTTTCAAAAATCCCGTTGTTCTTAAAGTTTTCAATGCTAACAGCTTTTCTTTTCCCCCGATGGCTTTCAGGTAATTATCAATGACTTCATCTGCGGTTTGGGAGTAAGAACTGGTGCTGATATTAATTAATAATAGCAAAAAAAACGAGTTTAATTTCATTCAAATACTTGTTAAAATAGGGTTGCTAAAAAGGAAAAATGGTAATTGGATAAGTTCTTTGTTCAATTTGTTATGGCCTGTCAGTAATTGGAGCTGTCTGACGATAGTCAGACAGTAGCTCAGCCGTTAATGATAAATAGTCAGCTCCTAAAAAATGGCCTTGACAGTATACCCTTTCTTTTTTAATAACTTGAGTACCCCCTTTTCGCCGGCTAAGTGCCCTGCGCCAACGGCAAAAAAAGACGATTTGGCCTGCATTGCTTTTTCCATGATAGGAATCCAGTTGGCATTTCGGTTGGCTAACAATATGTTTTCGTACCCATTATAATCCCAGTCGCTTTCGTCCATCAATTTAACAAGGGCTTCCAAATCTTGAGTTTTGTACAAGGCTACCATTTTTTCAAATTCTTTGGTTGACTCTGCTTTTTTACGAACAATATCAACGAGCATTTGTGCTTGTTTTTCATACGGAATTTGGTCAAAAATACCCATTTGAAACTCCACACTTTCCAGCCCAAGTAGCTCTTTTTTTGCATTGGTTGCCATTTGAGTAAACATCAACTCGAACGATTGAGGCTGGCAATCGAGAAGGGTTAAATACACCATCGACATCACCGTAAACGGTTTCAGGCCGTTGTACATGGCAAGGCTCATTTTGGTACGCTCCTTGAAATGGTTGTCCAAAAATGCGTAATCATCGGCCGAAAGGTAATCTTTGAGTTTTTTTCCATTGGTCAGCATCGACGTTTGCATCATTTTGGCCATCAAAGTAGGGTCGTCCATATCAAGTTCAAGATATACTTGTTCGGCCCGTTCAAAAGTTGCTTTGGTGGAGTCGGTCATCAGATAGTCTTTTGGACAAATCATGTGAATGGTACCATAGACGTAGGAGGGTTTGGTAAGGCCGTTGCCTGTTACTTCCCAAAGCAGCGATTTTTCTTGAGAATGAGCTGAAAAGCAAAAAGTGAAAAGTAAAATCCAGAATGTAGTAATCGTTAGTTTCATGGGAGTTGTGTAGGAGGATTAAACCGTCATTAGTTCTGAAAAAGTTATGAATCATTAACGCTCAAATAACAACGAAAGGTGTTTTTAAGGTGGGAAAAAATAAAAAAGCCATGCCTTAATCAAAGCATGGCTTTCCGACGTTTTCTTAACCTAAACTAAAATATCTGGATAGCGATAGTCGCTTTTTAGTGTCTAATTTTGGCCTGAGTTAGCGCGGTTGCGGAGGTCATCTCCACTTGTACTGCGCTGACGAGCCGCTTTAATATTCTGATTTCCAAAGCGGTACGTAAACGATACGCGTACTTGGCGACTTTCCCAACGAGAATAAACTCTAAAGTTTAAGTCTTGATACTTTACGGTTCCTGCAAAACGGTTCATAAAGAAGATATCGTTGATATTCACTCGAAATGAAGCTTTACGGTTCCATAACGATTTGGCAAACCCCGCGCTGATTTGCCCTTGAGCCTTTGCTTGTAATAGGTTATATTGGGTAGGAGAGTTCCAAAATCCGCTCAATTCTGCGGTATAACCTTTTGGTAAAGTGAAGTTATTGGTCATAAAAACGGTAGCCCCAAATTGTCCTAAATCTAGGTTGGCGCCGTAGTAAAACGAACGGTAGCGGTTGTAGAACGCACTGATGTTGTTTTGCATCGTCCACCATTTCTTCACATTTACAGGAATGCTCAGGGTCAAGTTGTAACTGTCTTGGTGGTCTAAGTTTTCGGTAGTGACGTATGTTTTGTTCTCAGAAGCAATTTGCTTTGGAATTTGGTCAGCAATTACATCGTTAACTCTACTGTATCCCCAGGTTGTTGAGAAAGCGCCTTTGAAAACGTGTGTAATTTGGAATGAGTTGGTAAACTGCGGACGCAAGTTAGGGTTTCCCTCTTGAAACGTATAAGGGTCAAGGAAAAACTGAAACGGATTTAAGTTGCGGTAGTTGGGGCGGTCGATACGACGACTAAACGAAACATTAATTACGTTGTTGGTATCGAGCGTACGAGACACAAATACGCTTGGAAATAGGTTGACATAGTTGCGCTCCACTACGTTATTTAACGTCACCGAATTACCCTGAGAATGGGTATGTTCGGCACGAAGTCCCACCTGCAATTGCGTTTTCTTGTTCAACGGGGCACTATAATTAACGTATGCGGCATTGATGTTTTCTTTGTATATAAACTGGTTAGAACGAGTAGGGTCAAGTACCCAAACGTTGTCAATTTGTTTTTCAAAGCGCATGTCATTGTCTGTTGATACGTAGCTACTTTTTGCGCCAGTTTCAATTTTTCCTTTTTTCAAAGGGTGGATATAGTCAATTTTCGCCGCCGCAATTTGAATATCCGAAGGCATGATGTTTCGGAAAATGTCTTTGCTTGTTTCTACGTTTGAAGGTGAGTAGTAAGTGGTATACAAGTCGTTACCCGAATTTCCGTCAAACACCGAATAGTCAGCGTCAGCGGTCAATTCGCGTCCTTTGCCAAAATCATGTTTTAGGTTTACGTTGGCCGTGTAGTTATTGAGTTGGTTGTGATTATAAGTATTGGTTTCAAAACGGCTGGTCAACGTTTCTGTTTTATCACGGAAGTCGGTTTTTGAGATACCATTCATTTTAAATTGATTCAAAAAGCCCGTTGCCAATACCCCAATGGTTGTTTTTGGGCTGACAAAGAAATCAACCCCGCCACGAAAACTTAGGTTTTGTGGATTGCCTATACGCGGACTATTTTGGTCCATGTACGTGATTTGGTCTTGGTATGCAATCGTGCGGTCTATGTCTTGCGTATTTTGAAAGCGGCCATGAAACACACTCACGTTACCGAAGGCATTATATTTGGCATTGCGGTAGTTGAGACCCAATGATCCGTTCAATTTTTCGTATTTCCCGTATCCCGCTCCTAAGGTGTAATTTCCATTCATGCCAAAGTTTTTGTTTTTCTTCAACACAATGTTTATGAGACCCGTATTGCCAGCGGCATCGTATTTAGAAGGTGGATTGGAAATTAGTTCAATTTTTTCGACATTGTCGCTCGGCATAGATTGCAAAATATTCATCAAATCTTGCATCGAAATTTGCTGCAATTTTCCATCAATCATGACCATTACTCCTTGGCGTCCTTTGAATTGCAAACGGTCATTTTGGCGGTCGATAGTTACACCAGGGGCTTTTTCAAGTACCTCAAGAGCGGTTCCACCCGCTGAACCGATGTTGTTTTCTACATTTACAACCATGCGATCTATTTGCTGTTCAACAAATGGTTTTTTGGTTACGACCTTTACTTCTTGGAGAGTTTGGGTGTTTTCGGCGACTAAAAGCGACGGAATCGTCAGGGGTGCTTGGCCTTCGTTGAGTTCGAAAATGGCTGAAAAAGCTTTCTGATACCCTACCATTGTGGCCGAAATTAAATAACGTCCAAGGGCTACATTATCAAATTCATAATTTCCTGATTCACTCGAAATTGCACCTTTGGCAAGGGTTGAATCTTTGGCGTGAAGTAATAGTACGGTGGCAAAGGGGAGAGGCTTGTTGGTTGATTCTTTTACCTCTCCCGTGATTTTTCCTTTGAGTGACTGGGCAAACACAGTCGAAAAAAGCATAATAAATGCTGCAACAAAGCTGCTAAAAGTTTTCATGGCTACTTCTTAAAATGGCTGTTAGTTAATTACCGTTTCAAAAATATAGTACTTGGTATTACAAGCTACCTTATTTTACATAAGCGGTTGTTTTTTTTAGATAAGCGGTTTTGGCTGAAAAAACCTTCTTTATCATCACAAAAGGCAGCAGTTAGGCGAAACCAAATTCCCAACTACTGCCTTTTGTCTACTTATTCATGACGGTCACTTTGCTTTCATGTTGCTGTTATGTCTATAAGATGCGCTTCAAAGGGTGAAGGTTGCATCAACCTACAAAAAATGAAAATATTTTTTGTACCAAACTGCGATTTGAGAAAAAAAAGGAAACAGTGTTTCCCAAGTAATGATAGTATAGAAGTTTTTTTAACGTATGATTTTCTTGAAGCCGTCGGTTTGGGTGATGGTAAATAGACCTTTTTCAAACGAGACGATTTGGAGGTCAAAGTCAAACTTTTTGGCGATTTCAAGGCTTTTTTCTTTTCCAAGCACCGTAAATGCGGTTGCCCAAGCGTCGGCTTCGGTACAAGTAGGGGCAATAACCGTGACCGAAACGGTGGAATGGGTAACTGGTTTACTGGTGGTAGGGTCAATAATAGGTTTAATACGTTTTCTGACGATTTCGCTAAAATTGCGGTAGTTCCCTGACGTGGATAGACTGGCATTTTCAAGTCCTACCACCGTTTGGAGTGAATTGGCTTCGTTGAGGGTTGGGCGTTTTATGCCGATTTCCCACGGTTCTTCTTTGCTACTCTGGCCTTTGGCTCTGACCTCCCCGCCCACTTCAACGAGATAATGTTCGATTCCTTTGTTTTCTAAAAAAGAAGCAATCACATCTACAGTATAGCCTTGGGCGATGGCATTCAAATCTAGTTGAACCAATGGCATTTCTTTTTCAACTTGATTGTCATTGAAAGAAATTTTCTGTAAACCAACGAGTTGTGTCAATGAGTCAAGAGTTTGCTGAGAGGGTAGGGGGGGCTGGTTTTTGTTACTAAAACTGTATGCGTTGATAAGTGCCCCGACGGTAGGGTCAAAAGCACCATCGGACTGCTGATGAATTTCAAACGATTTTTGGAGAACATTGTAAAAATGTTCATCGATAGCTTGCGACTTTTCGGCTTTGTTGAATTGAGAGAGGAGCGACGTACTGTCCCAAAGCGACATGCTGTGCTCAATGACACCAAAAAGGCTATCGGCTTGTACTTTAGAAAAATCGTCGGTGGTACCACGAAAGGTAATAGCGAAGGTAGTACCTCGAGTAGTACCAGTCATTTTCTGGTAGTCATTTTTGATACTACAAGCACCTAAAGCCATTAATAGACAAAAACTAAAAGAAAGACGAAGTAACATTGCAAGGAGTTTTGATGTAACAAAAGCACTAACGAAATGAGGAAGGTTTAGGTTAGTACTTTTGTTACATTACTCCTAAAATTTATAGCTCACCGTAGTTGCAAACTGACGAGGGGCTATTGGATTAATGCTGTAACGGTCGTGCACAACGTAGTTCATGATGTTCAAGACATTGGATACTTTGGCAAGCACCGAAAATTTGTTGAAGGAATAACCTGCTGAAATATCGGTAGTGGTAAAGCCTGTCAATGGAATGAGTGCATCATAAGAACTCAATGCGGTCGTTGTATTATTCAAACCACCGTTTAAGCCTACTACATTATTGTTGCCTGCCATTCTTTTGCCTGTATAAAAAGCAGAGATACCTACTTTTAATCCTTTGATTTTAGAGGTAGCAAACGTGTAAAATACGGACCCGTTGACTGTATTTCTGGGGTTTCTGATGAGTTGTTCGCCTTCTACTTGGCTTCCTATGGCACCTGTGGTGTTGGTATAGCGCATAAAGTTGTACCCATAGCCAAGTAAGAAATAAAAGTTTTTTGAAAATACCCCATTGAAGTCTATTTCAAAACCATCACTTGTGGTTTCGCCCGATAACTCTCTGATGCTGCTGTTGGTATTCTGGTTGCCATCTTTGTCAAAAAGTGCCGTTTGCGCAAAATTGCTATTGATGATTTTGTAAACGCTTATATTGGCGGCTAACTTTCCATCGAAAAACTCGTTCTTAATCCCTACTTCGTATTGGTCAGTGATAGAGGGCTTTAAGTTGTTACCGTAAATGTCAGTACCTGTGTTGGTATTGAAATTGTTTGAATACGAAGTGTAAATAGAAGTTTTTGTGGTTGGCTGATAGATAAGTGCCAATTTTGGTGAAAATGCGGCATCCGATTTGTCAGCGGCAGTACCACGGCGTTCTGTATTTTTTTCAAGGTTGACAATCGTAGATTGGAAAGCTGTTTGATACGAATACCGCAATCCAGCCAGTACTTTAAATTTGGGACTAATGGTAATTAAGTCTTGCACATACAGCCCGTAGCGGTTTTGGGGAGTTGTTGTTCGAGCGGTATCAGCAATGGCAGGAATATCTGTACGTGCAACATATTTCGTAAAATCAAAGATGTTTATTCTGTCATATGTAGTACCCACTACCCCCGCCGTCGACGTAAATTTAAAAGTATGACTAATGGTTTCAATCCGTAGGAAATCCGCACCTACCAAAAGTTGGTGATTCAATTTTCCTGTTTTAAAATGACCGTTCAAATTGATTTGGGCGGTGTAATTGTTTTCTCCTGTATTGACGGCACTCAATGTCCGTGTATAATCGCCATTAGTAGCGATGGCACTCGGTACTCCTGCTCCAAATCCTTTCACTTTGGTATCTTGCACAGAACCAATAACCGAAAGTTTCCAATGGGAGTTAAAACGGTGGTTGATGGTCAAAAAAGCGGCTTTTTGATCGGTATTGTTATACGCCCAACGGGTATTAATAAAACGATTTCGAGGAGCTTCGGGTAATTCGGTAATGGTGATTCTACTGTTGGGAGTACCTACGCCAGCGTCGGGTACCAGATTACTTTTTAGGTAGTCAACTTGTAGTAAGACATCGGTTTTATCGCTGATTTTGTAAAGCAACGATGGAGTGACATAGATGCGATTGGTTTTTACGATGTCGCGGTAGCTTTGCGCATTTTCGTAGGTACCTACTATCCTGAAAGCCAGTTTATTGCTGATGGGGCCATGAATGTCGACCGTAGGTTTGTATTGATTGTAGCTACCTACAAGCACACTCGCTTGTCCACCCCAATTGAAACGGGGCTTTTTGGTAACCATGTTAATAATAACCCCACCCGATACGTTGCCATACAACAATGCTGAACTTCCCTTCATCACCTCGATAGATTCTAATGTACTGGCATCAGGGAAACCCATGGTGTTGCTAACGGTTCCATTTTTGAAGATACTCCCCCCTGCCCCTGCAACACCGATACTATACCCACGCGAGGAAAAGGTTTCGGCAACGCCTCCGCGCGTTTCAGTAAGCGAAACACCACTTACGTTTTTGACAACATCACCTAGTCGTACGGCTTGCTGGTCAGCAATAACAACATTGCTAACAACGGCGGTACTCTGCGGTAAATCAAGTGGTGGTATAGTTGCTTTGCCTAGCGAAGTTGTTCTGTTAGCAGCATAGGTTCCTTTAACCACAATTTCTTTTAGCATTTCGGCACTTTCAAACAATTGGAGAGATAGGTTAAGTGTTTTCCCTTCTTCAATTTTTACCTTTTGTTTAAGAGTTTTATAACCAACAAAAGAGGCGATTAGGGTGTAACTGCCGCCTTTGATATTTGTAATGGAAAATTCGCCATTTTCTGCCGAATTACTCCCTTTTTTTAATTCACTCAACTGAATTGACACAAAAGGAGCCGCGTTACCCTCTTTATCGGTTACTGTGCCTTTGATAGCACCACTTTGGGCAAATATTTCAAAAAATACCGCTGCACTCAGCAAAATGGTATAAAAAAAAGATTTCATGTGTAAATTTTTATTTAGACTTATTATAAATTGACCATTGCAAAACTATATTTAAATATTTTCTTACGCAAATTTTATTTAGAATAAATATAAATAAATTTAACAAATGAATGTAATGAGCTAATAGTGAATGTTTTGTGTTTTATTTTTTACTTCCAAAAACCGTAGTATCGACCCATCCAATAGGCAAAAAGAAAGTAAGAACCACTATCTTCGGTTTGCCCACCGTCGCCCGAATCAAACTCTTTTGGGTTGGTGTTCCAGCGAGAGATGCCGCTTTCGGGGGTAGGGATGGGCTTGGTGGATTGAAGACGGCGAAAGCGGCTTACCAACGGGTCTTTGGGCAAATCCCAACGATGACTGTTTTCCATTCGCCAATTGATCAGGTCAAGAGGGAATTGTTGTATTTCATGCAGAGCGATGTCCAAATCACAGTTCTTACGCAGTAAACTGCTTGCGATTACGTTCCAAACAGGCATGTGGTCTGAACGAACGATTTTCCAACTTCGGTCTAAACTTTTGAGATAAAGTTCGCGGTTTGGGTCGCCGTGAGTATAGTTGAGAAGACCATAATAGGGAAAAAAGTTGAGAATGTCGTCGGAGTGACTAGTTTCGAAGGGCCCAAAAACTTTAGCTTGAAGGGTATTCTGAGCATAACCGTGTTGGGTCAATAGGTATTGATAGTGTTTTTCGTACTTGGCATCGTTTGTAAAATGATAGGCAGTTTTAAGAAAAGATAAAATTTGCAATGAGTTGAGTCCACGTTCGTACATCCAGTTGGGAGAGTGGTTTAGCGAATCGGGATGCCAAATTCCCCAGCGAGTAGGCTTGCCATCGAAATCAATTAGATAGTAATTGTGGTCAACGATATGGTCAACAATTCGCTTAATCAGATGGCGAACGCGCTCTTTTTGGCCCTCATCGGCGACTAGCTCATAAAATAAGGGTAAAGAGTATAAGTGCCCCGTGATTTCGTCCGAGCTCGTATCGTCCAACCATTGCCACTGTCCGTCGGGAGAGGGGTGCCATAGTTTTGGGTGTGGCGAGCGCGATTGGGTGATAGGGTCAGTGGCCAAGGCGTATGAGCGCGCAGGGTATCCTGAAATGCCAGAAACTTTTTCAAGATGTTCGAGTGCTTCGAAGGTACGAATTGCACGATTTTTGGCAGAAGTATCGCCAGTGGAGGCAAAATGAAAACATTCGGCTCCAAGGTAACAGGCTGTCCAAAGTCCGTCGTTGTCTTCGTTGTTGAGGTAACTTGTTGAAATATCCCCCGCTACTTTCAAGTGAGAATGATTGATCAATCCACGGCGATTATGTCGTAGTGTAATCTTCTGTTCGATTCGTTTGGCTTTTTCTTCCAAGGTCATTGCTTGTTGCTGAATTTGGGCAATTCCTTTGGGCGTGGCTATCCAAACTGTCAACGAATCTATGACAAGAATATCATTTACATGATTGTCGGGAAGCCAGCGTTTTCCGTGGTAGTATTGCCAGCGACTATCTTTTCTTATCAACCCTTTTTGTGTCCCCATCCAAAGCCCGTTTGCGGAAGGCGTCAGTACCGTAACAGGCCCGTAAGGAAGCCCGTCGGTGGCTCTTAGTACCCAATGATTCCCGTTGTTGGCAATACATCCCACCGACCAAGGACTACTGTAAATCATGTCGTGCTCGTTGTTACAATTGGCCAGGGAAAAATACATTTCTTTGTTGCCCACGGCCATGAGGCTTTCGTCGAGGTTAAACCACCGCCTATTGGTACGTCGCCAAAGCCCACGGTTTGTTGCGACGTAGAGTTGTCCTTGAGCGTCTTTTGCAATGCTATTCACGCGGCTTTCTTTGAGTTGGGGCAAAAGCGTCCATTGTCCATTCCAGCCTATTAGGCCGTTGTTGGTACCTATCCAGAGTTGCTTAGGTGTTTCCCAAAACAGGGTCAGAATAGTATCGGTTGGTGAAAGTGGTGGTTGGGTGATTTGGCTTTCTTTTTTTTCGGAATAAATGCCCTGAACAGTTGTCATCCATACATTCCCATCGCCATCCAATGACGCATTTGTCAATTCGATGGGTTGCTTTTGTCCACTCCACTTTCCTGATTTGAACCGAAAAATACCCGTTGAAGTAATGCAGATTCGTTGGTCTTTCGACTGCAGGAGTTTCAGGGTATTTTTCCCCGCATCGGCAGGGAGCGTTATGTCGGTTTTTAGGTCTTGGTAGTAGGTAGCTGAGGGTTGAGCCGCTAAGCGAAAAGCGGGGATTAGAGTGACCAGAAACGCTAATAGTAGTGGCATTGTCAGGGTGTTAATGGAGTTTGTAGCTGATTATTATACGAATTTTGTGAGGTTTTAGACTATTAAAAATGGATAGGGGTTGGGTATTTTGGGCAAAATAAAAGGGAGTATCCAAGCGGATACTCCCTAAAAAATCATTGCTAACTTTTAACGGGTAGATAAGACTGCTTATTTTTTGAAGAAAAACTTGCTTGGGGCAATTTCGACTTTTACCGAATCAATGAAGGTACCGTTGGCTTTATAGCGGAAAACGTAACCTGCCTGTTTGTAGGAAGGGACTAAACCCGCGTACAAATCGCCAGTGTGTGGGTCAACGGCCAAGCCTCCACTAAATAGGCGGTTGATAAAAGGAATTTTTGCTTCAATGGCCGTACTTGTCGTGCTGAAACTGTAGGTTTCACCTTTTTGAACGTAGTTATCTGCGGCATCATAAAACGAGAACGTATAATAAATCGTCGCTTTGTTGGCACTCAATACAAACGAGCTGGGCGATTTTGACGCGTTAGAAGCGGTGATTTTAAGCTTATTTTCTACTGTTTTTGAGCTGGTATTTATTTTTTGAAGCTCACCTCCTGCATATACCCAAAGTTTGCTGCTTGCGTCCACACCAATGATGTTTGGATTGCGGCCTACCTCAATCGTTTGTTTTACGGCATCCGATGTGATGTCTATCACAGTTAAAACGGTTTTGCCCGAACCTGTGTTTCCGACATACACTTCATTCCCTACCAATACCAGTGATTCGGCGCCGTTTTGAACGGTGATTTTTTTCAATATCTTGTTTGTTGTTAAATCTAACACTGCGATGTAGCCTGGATTTTTGTAAAAATTAGAGAAATCGCCCGTTGCATCCCATGCACTGACGTACGCCTTGGTTTCAGACACTTTGATGACAGTGCGCGGATTTTCTATTTCGCCAGCAGGAATCGTTGCTACAGCTTTAAAGGTGAGGGCGTTTACGATTTCGATAGCATCTTTGCCCGCCGTCGAGTTATCAACCAAAATAATGCCTTTATCGTTTACTTCGGCGTAGCCACTTAGACCCCCTGAAATAGAACGCATGTTTTCTTTTTGGAAAATATCAGTAACTGCCGTTTGACCAGTGCGTTGAATCAAGCTAAGTGTGCCGTTATTGTCCGTAAAATTTCCAGCGTTGACAACAATCACGCCTGTATCGTAGGGTTGTAAAGGTTCGGTTTCGTTTTTTTTACAAGAAGTAAGAAGACTTACAGTAAAGAGCGCAACTAAAATGGAGTTGGTTTTCATGAATTTATTTTTTTTGATTGAAAATGAAAATGACATTGATGGATACCGAGCGCATGGGCATCGCATTTTTCTTGAGATTGGGATATAGTGTGTTGGTAAGATTATTGCCTTGCAACTGAAAATGAAGCCGATGTTGCTTAAGTTTGTATTGGTAGGTTGCCCAAGCGTTCATCAAGTAATAACCTGGAAAAGGCCGCCCCGAATGGTCAAAGGTGATATAACGTGCTGAGTTGTAGAGTTGCTGAACAGTAAACGACCAAGCACCTGAGGTGACGCCCAAAGTGCCGCTGAGACTGTGCCGAGGTACGTAAATCAACTGTTTGCCTAAAATATCTTGGGTATAAGGGCCGTATACTTTTTGTTGAGAAGAATGCGTCAGGGCATATTGAAACTGTGCGGTTGCTTCCCCAGCAGCGGTGATGACCCGATGACTGGTTTCGATTTCAATGCCTTTGGCAAGGACTTGTTGTAAATTTTCAACTTTATAATTCTTATCAGGATTCCAATACGTCCAATTATCAATCAAATTGTGAAACGCATTGATGCTGTATTGCTGGTGGAAGTGTTCGGACGTACGTCGTTTCCAAACTGCGCCAATTTCTTTGTTAAATCCAACTTCGGGTTGGAGGGCTGGGTTTCCGAGGTTGACCCAATAACGTTCGTTGAGGGTCGGAACGCGATAGCTGTAGGCGATATTGGTGGTCAGGTTGAGGCGGTCGGTGGAGGAGCTAAAAACGCGATAGTCAATACCAAGCGATGGAGTAAAGGGGGGATTGAAGCCGCTCACCAGTGCCTGACGAAGGTTGAGCGAACTAGAAAACCGCAGACTGTGCTGGTACCTAAGCAATAGATAAAAGTCGGCGCGGTTTTCGGTTTTTAGCTCTTTTTCGTACCCATCCACTTGAGCCGTATAGTGGGTAACTTCCGAACCAACCTTGAGGTTTGTCCCTCTTTCACAGCTTTTAATCCACGAAAAATCATGCTCGACCCGGAATAAATAACGGTCAATGTCAGTATGGCTAGGGTTTGTGTTGTCAGCCTTTCCGTAGTCCAACACATCGTTGATATAAGCGGCCCTCAGTAGGGTTTTCCCAACGTTGTACGACAACACATACCGCTGTGCTCTGGTCTGAGTAATCTCTCTCATGCTCAGGCTGTTTGGTTGAATGGTGAGGCTATTGTCGGTAATCCAAGCATTTAAACTGAACAGATTTCCGTTGGAATGTAGGGCGTAAATGTCCTGAACAACCCCTTTTTGAAGTGTTTGCATGGGTTCAACGGGGTACTGAGCTCCTTTTCTATTTTGAATCGGCTCATTGCCAAAGTTGTTGCGTATGCCTGATACGTAGAAAAGTGTTTTTCCTGATATTTTCCAATTTTTAGCCATTGGATAATAAAACCTCAGCCCTAATTGTCCTGCATAATTTTTGGAGCTTTCGGCGCTTACCCCCGCGATGGCTTGAAGCCCCGTTTGGTTGAACTTGGGAACTGAGCGAAGTAAAATACTTCCACCAACGGCGTCGGTACCTACGCAACTTGCCGCCGAACCGTATTGAATCGTCATTTCGTCGAAACCGCTCATCGGAAGGGTTGAAAAGTCTGACTGCCCTAAGGAGGGGAAGTTGATATTTACGCCATTCCACAAGACAGCCGTGTGGCTGGATGAAGTACCTCGAAACGAAATCGTGGCAAGCTGACCTGCTCCGTAACTCTTAAAGGCAATGGGCGATTGAAATTGTAGGAAATTGGCAAGGGTTGTAAAACGATTTTGTGCAAGCTGGGTGGAGTCAATGTCTTTGACCTTCTGCCCAATCATAAATCGTTCTGGCCGAATTGTAGTGACAGTTACTTCGCACAGGGTTTGTTCTTTTTGAGCAAAACAAACGGTGGTTTGCAAACCCAAAATAATACAAAATACCGAGACGAGTACAGGAGGAGTACGTCTTACCATTTTTATAAAAGGATGAAAATTACAGGACTCAACTGCTCTCATCCTCCGTAAGAACATAGCTAAGGATAATCAATGGCAGGTCTCCTGGCTTGTTTCTTGTTTTCAGACCTTCCCGCCCCAAAAGGGCAGTGGCAAAGCAGAGCGAAAACAAACAGACGAAACTTACAGTTGCGGGGACAGCGTCGGTATTACACCGACTTCCCTATTAAGCTTGGGTCAAAAAAGATATTTTTGACTAGCACCATAAACTGGGAACAAAAGTAGTGAAAAAATGCATATAGAAATGCAATGTTTTCGTTAATAATTAGTTGAACGAAAACGTATAAGTAATAAAGCAAATTTGTTACTATAAAGGTGTAGAGATTGTGTAATATTGTTTATCAAAATCTTAGCGGCTCTGCATGAAGTATAAATTATATTTGCACAATTACTTAACAACTTATGCACGTGAAAATTACGAAAGTCAAAAAAGAATGGTTGTTGGTTTTATGCCTCCCACTCTGGTGGGGGTGTGGCAAAAAATCGGAGTCGGAAGAAAAAGCCGCCAAGGTCGATTCGGTGGCTCTGCCTTCAACCAAAGACCAGATTTTGGGTATAGCGAGAATTGAACCAGAAGATGGACTTATGAGCCTAACCGCTGGTACGACGGGGCGTGTACTGGAGGTGCTCATCGACGAAAACGATTCGGTCAGAAAAGGCCAACCTCTACTCCGTGTGGAAGTAGCCGTAGAAAACGCCCAGCTTCGTCAGTCAGAAAGCAAGATTGCGACGCTTCAAGCCACCTTAGCGGCTAATCAAGCTACGCTTGAGGGGTTGCGGGTCAGTTTGGCCAATGCCCAAGAAAGTTATACCCGAAACGTGGATTTGTTCAAAGGCAACGCCCAAACCAAACAAGCAGTGGATGATAGCAAAGCGACGGTAGATAAGTTATTGAAAGATATACAAACGGCGGAGGCCAACGTTCGGCAAGCCCAAAGCCGTATCGGGGAATCAAAGGCTGATTTAAACTACTATCAAACCGTTTTGGAAAAGAAAAAAGTGCTGGCATTGCTTTCGGGAAAAATCCTGAAAGTACTGGTCAAAGTGGGTGAATACGTCAATAACGACTCCCAAGTCGCTGATTTTGCGCCGTCAGGGCCGTTGTATGCCAAAACCGAAGTGGATGAACTATACGCCGAACGAGTTCAAGTAGGGCAAAAAGCCTACATTTTATCCCAAACCACGGGCGATACGTTGGCAGAGGGAAAGGTAAGCTACGCTGCTGCGTATCTGAAACAAAAATCGCTGTTTAAAGATCAAGCGACTGAACAAGAAGACCGCCGCGTTCGGGACGTGTCCATTCGATTGGAGGCGGGAAAAATGCCCCTAATTGGCAGCCGAGTTGATTGTCTTATTCTTCTCAAATAAACCTGACCTACCATGCTCAAAGAGGCGTTTAAGTTTATGTGGTACGACAAAGCCAAAATGTTTGGAATTTTGTTTGGTATCATTTTATCGGTGTTTTTGATTGGACAACAACTTGGAATTTGTTTTGCCTTGTTGGGCGGTACTATTTCTTTGGCCGAAAACAACAAGCAATACATTTGGGTAGTCAGCGATAAAAGTCAGCAGGTTAGTGATTTGCCGTTGTTGGATATGCGCATCTCGCGAGAACTGATGAGCATTGCGGGCGTCAAGCGGGTCAATACGATGGTGGTGGCCGCAGGAAGTGCCAAGTTCAAAGACGGTACCAAAACGCCTATTACCCTCATCGGGACTCAATCGCCGCGCCACGCGGGTGGGCCGTGGAATTTTTTCAAAGGGAATTTGGAAGATTTGCAGCAAGAAGGCGCCCTTATTACGGACGAATACGACCCCATTTCTTCCAAAAAAATCAAAATTGGTGACCATTTCGAATTCAACGGTGCTCGCGTTTTTTTGAGTGGAAACACCCGAAGTGCCAAAGGATTAGGCGTTGCTTATGGCTTTACGACAGTTGAACGCGCCCGTAAGTTGTGCCGAATATCCACCAATCAAGCATCGGCGTTTTTGGTGGAAGCTGAGACAGGTTTTACGCACCAACAAGTCGTTAACAACATCAATAAAGAGATTTTGGGTGTGAAAGCCCGCGATGGCGAGGCGTTTACCCAAGAAAGTCTCAAATACTTTGCGTTGAACAGTGGCATTGTCGCTTCCTTCGGTTTGTTGGTTGTTTTCGCCATCATCACGGGCTTTGCCATTGTGGGCTTAACGATGTTCTCGGCCGTCAACGACCGATTGAAAGATTACGGTACGCTCAAAGCCATTGGGGGAACCAACGGAATCATCCGCCAGCTGATTTTGTGGCAAGCCGTTATTTATTCGACGGTTGGTTTTGCGGTTGCCTACTTCTTATTACGTGGCTTTGTCAACGTCACCAAAACCAGCCTTAACATCAAAATTACGCCTTATTTGATTCTTTTTCTTATTGGTGTAACCCTGTTCATCGCCGTGTTGGGGAGTTTGTTTGCCATGCGAAAAATCACCAAAATGGAGCCTGCTCAAGTATTTAGAACCTAATTGTTATGAGGAAATTCGTGTTTTTTTTACTCGGAATTGGGCTGTTGCCTAGGGCAGTAAATGCTCAAAAAATAGCGCTTGAGGACGCCCTTAAAATGGCTCTTGAGAATCGACTAGAACTGAAAAATCAACAACTTCAACTGCGAATTGCGGAGGGAGAAGAGGCCAAACTTCGAGCCAAATGGCTGCCGCAGGTCAACGCCTCGGCGGATATGCGTTGGAATACCCAACTTCAAACCTCGGTTTTCAAAAATGCTCCTTTTGCCAACGGCCAAGACGTCAAATTGGTGTTAGGAGTTCCGTTTAACAATAATGTGGGACTGTCGGCGGAGCAAAAAGTCTATGATGCGGCTACCAAATACGACCGATTGATTAACTCTGAAACAGTAGAAGGTCAAAAAATTACGCTCGAAAAGCAAAAAATAGACATCAAACAAGCCGTTACGGAAGGGTATTACGCCGTTTTGTTTAGCCAAGAAAAAATAACCTTGGCCGAAAAAGCGGTTGTTCGGGCGCAAGCGTATTGGGAGTCGGGAAAGACAAAGTGGGAAAAAGGGACGATTCTAAAAAACGATTTTGACCGCCTGCAACTCGATGTCAACAATGCTCAAACGGCACTGACGAAGGCAAAACAAGATTTAAAGGTGAATCAGGCGTACTTGTTGTACCAAATTGGCCTAAAACAAACCTCGGTGGAACTGACCGAAACCCTGGAAAAAGTGTTGGCAACTTCAGAAAATACAATCCCAGAAACGTCGCTTGATACCCGCCCTGAGCTAAAGCAAGAGCAATCGGCGTTGCGTTTGAATGAATTACTTCAGCAAAAGCAAAAATCACGGTTGGCACCGTTGGTTAGTGCCTACGGAAACTACACCGCGCTCCAGCTCAATGATAAATTTAATCCGTTTTCGTCGGGAACTTGGTTTCCGTTCAATTACGTGGGTTTAAAGCTAAACATTCCTCTGTATGACGGTAAACAAACGGCCCTTTTGCGTAACGAATATGCTTTGAAAACGCAAGTAAACCGCAATACAATGGAGAAGCTGAAAGGGGATTTTGAGTACGAAATTACCAACACAACGACAGTTTTGGCCCAAGAAAAGGCCAATGTGCTGGATACAAAGAAAAACGTGGCGTTGGCACAACAAATTCTAGAAACCGACCGCATTCGCTATGAAAAAGGAACGTTGTTATTGGCCGATTTAAAAAATACCGAGTATAGCCTTCAGAACGCCGAAACTAATTATTTGAACAGTGTCTATCAGTTTTTGATTGCCCTTGTGCGTTACAAAAAAGCTGCGGGGACGCTCTAACATCCCCGCTTTTTGTAGGCTGTTTCGAGCAATTCTTCTTTGTCGAGCGTGCTCAATGAGAGTGGTAATTGGGACAAACCTAGCAAACGCCGCATGATGAGGTCAAAGCCATTATTTTCCAAAAAAGGAAAGATAAAAATATGTTCGTGGTTTAAAACTCTCATGGCACGGTTGGTAAACGTCCCGTCGAGGGTTTCTTTCCACGTTAGTTGGTGCAACATGGCTAGGAAATGCGCCAGCGACTCG